>NZ_RQFG01000019.1:673837-1010756 GCF_004769235.1 Leptospira kanakyensis
ACAGTGCAGGTTCTGCTATTTTCTATGGTGGAGAAACTGGAATGGAAGGAGCCATCTTACTTTCTGAAGAAGCCTTTTCAAGGCTCGGTGGAGGGATTAACAAAATTTTCTCTCCTTCTTCCCAAATCAGTTCTCTCGTTTTAAAAGATGATCTTTCCAAAATGGCGAAAACATCGTCAATTTCTGAAATTTCCCATGATCCGTTTTTTACGAAAACAAAAACTATGGTTGTTGGTCCTGGACTCACAAAATATCCGGAAGATTTGGAAGGATGGACTCTCCCCGAAGATAAAAAACTAATTTTGGATGCCGGTGCCATTCCGACAAAAGGAAACCTACTCCCAAAAGGAAACCATATCCTACTCACTCCTCACGTGGGAGAGCTAAATCGAATGACAGGAAAAATTCATAACTCTGTCCAGGCCGCCTATGATACGTTAATCGAATTTTGCCCACAAAACAATGTATATGTGTTACTTAAATCCTTTGTGAGTCTTCTTGTGTGTCCCGATGGTTCTTCCTATGTTTGGGAATCACCCAATCCAAAACTAGCGACTATGGGAACGGGGGATTTATTATCAGGAATTTTGGCAAGATATCTCAGTTTGGATTTTGACATTCCCGACGCCGTTCACTTGGCACTTTCCTTTTTAGACCATTCCAAACAGTTGGAAGAACCCTATCCTTCTGCCCACCAAATCCTCAAGTCTCTTGTGGAGTTAGTGTAAATGGGAAAAGGATACCACTCTCGTTCTCCAGAAGAATTTAGAGAATACCTAAAACAAATCGGTGATAAAAATAAAAAAACAAGATGGAGGCAGATTGTACTCCTCATTGATTTGGTTTTGGTTGTTTTAATTTTTTACATTGGGTTTCGAGCTTTAAATCCAGGGAGTTTCCAAAACAGAACCCAGTCCGACAAACAGATTGTAGACGGATACCCAACCTATTTAAGTCTTTCTCGTGAAGAAGATGAAAAGTTCCAAGGTTATTTTTTATTTATAGAAAATAATACAAAAAATCAAATTCAGTTTCCAAATCCAAAATGGAAGTCCGAATTTCGGATCAAAACAAGACAAGGGATTTTGTGTTTCCAGGAGGATATCCTTTGGGAAACAAGAATCATTCCTCCGAATGCCAATGGATTTTTATACCATTCGGTTTCCAAAGAGAAATGGAAAAGTTTAGTCGCGGATTGCCGAAAGGAAATTTTTGATGAAGAAGCCTCGATCTTTCGATCCAAGTTTCGATCTTTAGATTTAGGTTTTTATTCTCAGGTGCTTGTCCATTCCGAAGACAGAACCTATACCTTTCAAATCAAACAAAAGCCATATAAGTAAAGATTGAATCCTAGGAATCACTATACCTGTTGTTATCTCTCTATCACAACGGCAGGATATTCTTCTAAATAACTTTCTCCGTTAACACCATAATAAACAACCTTACGGCCAATAAAATCAACGTCATAACCGATGACCCCCGCCTCCCAAGCTGCTTTCAAAAACTGAAGGAAAGTGCTCCGGCCTTCCTGGTCGGTACGAAGAGCCGTGATGAGAGCCTCGCGATCAAAGTTCGCGATCTCAAAAACACCACTGACAAGAGGAGTTCCTTGTTGTACGACAGATCCATCCTTCATACGATAAACGGATTGGCAAGATGGTAGTGACCAGCGGTTACTCTGTACGCCGGCACTCCGAAGGACTTCCGCTAAGACGGGAAACCCGCCGACTTTCGGACGGATGGACATGGCAAATTTTTGTGCTTCTGTTAGTTTTGTGATTAGGTTTGTCATTTTATTCTCTTCATTCAATTGGATTTAAATTTAGTTTATGTGCTTCGGCGAGTTTCACGAGAGTCTTGCGTAGTTCTTCTTTTTCTGATTTGGAGAGCAAAGAGAAAAATGCAGAATCGTTTTCATCGGCAATCTCAGAGAGTTTAGGAACAAGTTTTATCCCTTCTCTTGTCAGTTTGATTTCCTGGTAACGCCGATCTCCACTTGCCTCTGCACGATTCACAAGGCCTTTGTTTAGAAGTCTGTCGATGAGTTTGGAAACCGCACCCCGACTGAGTCCAGTGATCTCTGCGATGATACTAGGCGAAGTGTTGGTTTCAAAAGAATACATTTCTCGAAGGATCACCCATTCGGCAACAGTCACATCCAAAACAGCAAGTTTCGAAGCAAACGAATGAGAAACAGCGTTGGAAACAACCCGTAAATGGTATCCCAAATGGGATTTCAGATGGCTTGGTTCTACATCCAATTTTTTGGGCATAGAGAGACAATAGTTTCCAAGGAAACTATTGTCAAGGAAATTAAATGGGAAAATTATACCTTTAATACTTTTTTAGATTTTAATTTGGCTAGGCTAGAGATTACGGCTGTTAGAAACTATGTTTAGAGAAAAGAAATGAACCATCCTTTTACTAAAAACCAAACCGTTATTTTTTCCATTTCCCTTGTGATCTCTATGATCGGTTTTAAACTATTATTTGCGAATTTCTGGAATAAAAATCCCTCTTTTGAAGATTTACTTCGATCAACTGCCAATGATATCAATCGAAATTGCCCACAAACTGTGGACAAAGATACTAGACTGGACAATGTCGCAGTTTTCCCAAACAAACGTTTCCAATACAACTATAGCATCATTGCCTATACCGCTTCCGAAATAGACATACAGATTTTAGAAAAAAATTTATATCCAGTCATTTTGAATACAATCAAATCAAGTCCAGATATGAAACTCTTTCGCGAAAACGAAGTGACTCTTGTATATTCCTATCGAGACCGAATGGGGAATTATGTTTTTTCGATGGAATTCAAACCAAGCGACTATCACTAATATTTAACTAAGAGTCGTTGGAATCACCCGGAAGTTACTGTTGGAAACCAAGGGAAACTAAAGTTTGATAGAGCCAGGTGGAGCCTTTGGGAAATAAATTTGAGTAAGTTTTCTAGATGGTGATCCTGTTCTCAACAAAAACTTTATTTCACGCAAACTGCACAATTTTGAACATTGTCTGCAAATTGCGACATATATGTTTCTCCCTGAGAACCATAATTAGATCCACTTGGCCTTGAGTAAAAACTTGACTGAAGAGAAGACAAACCGCTGATCGTTGATGCCGAACAAATTAAATTTGACAAACTTGCTGAAGGCGCCGTAGGACTCGGAGCCGAGCGAATGTATGGCATTTGCATATAACCTACATAGGCTATTGTCCAACCAGAAGCACAGGAGGTTGAACCCCAAGCAACGTAACTTGCTCCCATTGTGACTTCCCCTCCTACGCCCGTTCCCATAAATGTAGATAAACCGAATACAGCCATCAAACCATTCTTTGCAGAATCATTATTGGTTTGAAGTAAGCCACAGCGAAAGAACATCGTTACTAAGAATACAAATATCAATAATTTATTTTTCATTTACACAAAACTAAAATAAATTACCTACTTATCAAGTTAAAACTCAGTCAGAAAGATTATAAGTTTTCAAACTAACTTTCAGGAACAAAGTTTTTTAATTCTTGGTATCCAATCTATGCGAAAGGGATACGGCGGGCTTGGTCTGCCACAGGCAGACGGAAGCGTGAGCGCACCCCAAAGTAGCCCGCTCCCGATGAATCCGGAAGGACCACCGCTAAGAAGAAAAGATGTGTCTTGCGATTGGGAGGATCGGGATTCGCCCAAACAAAAGATGAAAATGAGTTTGGTGGGGATTTGATTAAGGGTGAGAAAACGAGTGGTTATAGTGGTGAGTGCGGGGATTTAGCAATGTTTGTATAGTATAATATATTAATGTTTATGGTTTGGTTAAATAGACTTTGTTTGTAGTGAGAAAAATTTGCTGCCCCAGGAGGGAACGACCTCGCCGCTGCCAACACTTCGTGTGTTGCCTACGCTTTGAGGCACGGTTTTACTCTCCCTTCGCCGTCCTGGCTACGGGACAGAAATGTTCACTCCCTATGGGTCGTTCTCATTTCTGATCGTAAAACTGTTCGATTACCCAACTTTTTTGTGTTATGCGGATTTTGTTTATGGTGAGTTTAATTTGGTGCCCCAGGAGGGAATCGAACCCCCACTGTCGGTTCCGAAGACCGATGTTCTATCCGTTGAACTACCAGGGCAGAGAGATAGATGTAATGTCAGGATAAGGGGGCCCTGTGTTCGGGCAAATGATTTTTTGGAAAGGAAAGGCTCATACGAATGATGTAGGTAGCAAGGAGGATGGTCCAGCCAATCAAGAAAAATCGTAAGAATAAAAAGATATAGTATATGGGTTTGGGTTTGCCGGGAACCATAAAGATAGTGAGGTCACTGGCTGTGATGATTTGAGATCCTGGATTTTTTTTACGGATGGAATCGAAGGCCTTACGAAAATCACCAAGTCTTTCCGAAGGATCCAAACGAAAGTCATTGGTATAGCGGAGGGAACCTTCATCACCAAAGGCATAAAAATTGGACTCCCATCCGAGAAAACTAAACTCAACTGGCAAAGAACCGGGAGGGTTACGGAGGAAAAAATAAAGAGTCCCTGCTTCATAAGAAAAAGAAGGAATCTGACCTTCAAACCTTAGTTTCTCGCGACTGAACCCATCTTCATAAAAGTCCGACCAATCTCCCCATTGGTAGATGGTTCCGGATTCATCCTTCCAAAGAAAACCACCAAGGCTCGGGATTGATTCTAGTTCTGATTCAAAACTTAGCAGTTTCCCATTTTTGGATTTTACATCCGATCTGGAAAGAGAGAGGGAACGAATGGTATTTTTTAATTGGATCCGAAGGTCACGAATTTCAGTCGCATTGGACTCAGTAATTCTTTTGCGAATTTCGGTTTCTTCCTTTCTGAATGGATTGGAAAAGATGACTTCAGAGATAGAATAAATGAGTTCCGTTAACGGGTCAGAAGAATCCAGTTTTGTTTGGGCAAAAATTGGTTCGTAACCAATACCCACGAGGAATGACAGAAACAAAAAATAGATTCTCATCCCTTTACCTATCGGCCAAATTGGGAAGAATGATGAACTGTCCTATCTGTGAAGCCCATAAAAATGAATCAGAATTTGTATTTCAAAACGAGAACTGGATCCTCCGAAAGGCAGACCAAAACCTAAATGGATATTTGTACATGGAATACAAAGGGCATGTGGACTCTTGGTTTGATTTGAGTTTATCTGCCTTTGAAAACTATGGTCGGGCTCTCCACAAAGCCACTGAAATTTTAAAAACATTCCAACCTGAAAAAATGTACATCGTTGCTATTGCCGAACGAGTTCCCCATTTACATGTACATTTAATCCCGAGATATGAAAACCAAGAGAAAGGAATTGAACATATCGCAAAAGCAACGGGCCCTGGTTTTCCAAAGCCAATGTAATTCATAAGATTTTGGAAAAAAACGCTAGGTTTTTTACAAATGGTTTCTAGTATTTTTCCTTGTGATTTTAGAGAGACATCCAACAAACCAAGTTCCCGTGTATGCGGCCAGTGACTTAACTGACTTACAAGAACGATTCTTTCTTTTACAAAGAGAAAGTGTGAATCAAAAGATTGCTCATATTTTTCTCATTGAAGGATTTGCATCAACGGGCAAAGGATCCATATTACAATCGTTAACGATCAGACTTGATCCAAGAAAGTTTAAAGTTTATTCACCTTATGTAGACCAATCGGAAGACAGGGGTTATCCTTTCCTTTGGAATTTTTGGAAAGTGGTTCCTCGTTATGGGGAATTACTTTTTTATCTAAACACCTACTACAGCCGCCTAGCCTACCTTCGTTCCGAAAAAAAGATTGGCCTTTCCGAATACGACCAAAGGTTACTTTCCATCCTTAACACAGAAAGAATTCTTTCCAAAGACAAAGTCATTGTTCATAAATTCTTTTTACATATTTCCAAAAAAGACCAAAAGAAACGCCTTGAAGATTCTAAAAAGAAAAAGAAAGAATGGGAACTTTCCCACTTTGACAAAGACCAAGGAGAACATTACAACCGTTACTTTGAAATTTTTGATTCCATATTGAGTGCTTCCCGCACCATCGATTCCCCTTGGCAAATCATCTATAATTCAAAAAAGGAAGAAACGAAACTCCTTGTTTTTGAAGCCATCATCGAACGTTTGGAAAGGATTTTACAGTTTGACTCGAGAGCCGCCCTCCACTCGATCAATCACGGAACGGAGCTCATCCCATGAAAACATTCAAATCAGAATCCAGAACCCTCCACCTAAGCCAACTTGGAAAAAATCAAATCCTTCCACCTGACGAATACCAGGCGAAGATGAAAGTTTTAAAAAACAAAATTCGTGATTTAACTTTTCTCACCAAAGCGAAAGGAAAACCAGTTTTATTTGTATTTGAAGGATGGGATGCAGCCGGAAAAGGAGGAGCCATCCGCCGCCTAACACAAGAAATGGATCCAAGGCTTTTTGAAGTTCATAACATTGCGGCACCTAGTTCCGAAGAAATCCAACACCATTATCTCTGGAGGTTTTGGAACCGGATTCCACAGAAAGGCCATATTGGAATTTTTGACCGCTCCCACTATGGCCGTGTCCTCGTGGAAAGAGTGGAAGGATTTGCCTCCGAATCAGAATGGTCGAGAGCCTATGAAGAAATTTTACTCTTCGAAGAACAATTAGTCAGCTTCGGAACCATCATCGTTAAATTTTGGCTTCATATCGATTCCGATGAACAATTGTTACGTTTTGAATCCAGAAAAAATGATCCGCTGAAACGTTGGAAACTCACCGACGAAGATTGGCGTAACCGCGACAAATGGGCACTCTACGAAGAAGCTGCCAACCAAATGTTTGCCAAAACCGATGCACCCAAAGCCCCTTGGTTTTTAGTCCCAGCCAATGATAAATACTTCGCCCGAGTGATGGTTTTAGAAACAGTTGTGAGAAGATTAGAGGAAGAGTTGGAATAGTTAAGTAGGCAAAAAAAATTGTAAGATCAAAAATTTGGGCAAGTCCCGAAATTCTTACAAATCATAAAAAATGACATCCGTTTGGCGACATATTCGATTCTGGTTCTCGGGAACGGGCTACTCTGGGGTGCGCGTTCGCTCCCGTCTGACGTGCGTCAGACCAAGCCCGACGTATCCCTCTTGTTTACAATTTGTTTGAGGACTCCTATCCTAATCTAAAAATTGGAATTTTGTTTTCTTTTGATTAATGAGATCAAACACAAACCCAATGCTCCCGTTTCTCTATTACGCTTAGCTCTTTCATACTGCTCTTGATTCATCCTTCCATTATTGAAATCATCTAAGTCTTTCGCAAGAGCAGATTCCAATTGAGCATTTGCTACAAGGCATAATTCTGGAGAATTGGCATACTCGGGTTGGCACTTACTAAAAATACAATATATAACAACTATCAAAAATAAGTGTTTTTTGATCGTAAACATTTGATTCCATACCTTCCGCTTCTGAAAAAAAATACCATTTTAAAATTCTCATCTGCGACCGGCGAACAGACAGATCCCGACATCGCACAAATTCATTTGCCACTCACCAATAGCAGTGTTAGTTCGGCTGTGGTATAGAAGGTGAGCAGAAATAAGATATTGATTGAATAGAAAAAATTTATCTTCATAAACTGAACCTAGAAATTCCCGTTTTGCTCACGTTTGAGAAGAGAAACCATACACAATCCAAAGGCGCCAGACTCCCTCATATTTCGAAGTTCCATATAACGAGCTTCTGATATTTTCCCAGAGTTTAAATCTTCTAAATCTTTTTCAAGCAATGAATTCGTACGAGCGAGTGCGATCAAACATAACTCCGGTGCATTTTTATATTCAGTTTTGCAGTTCCATTGCAAAAACATTATAAGTGACAAAATTATCAGTTTAGTTTTCATTTTCAAAATTAGAAATTGGAATTTTCCTTAGTTTTAATTAAAGAAACCATACATATTACAAGTGCACCTTCTTCCCGAAGCCTTAAGCGTTCAGTAAATCGAGCCTCAGTTATCAACCCAGTATTCAAATCCTGCAAATCCTTATTGGTATTAATTTGTGACTGAGCTTGTATCGCCAAACAAACCTCTGGTGCATTTTTATACTCTGTATGGCAGTTCACTTGTGTGAACAAAATCAAAAACATAACAATAGTTAAAAATATATAACTTTTAGTTTTAATCATTTTAGCACTCAACCCCGACTCCTGATGAATAGAATATTTAAAAATTTCTGTTTTCTTCTCGGTCTACAAAGGAAGCCAAACACAAAGTATAAGATCCCGTTTCCCTTAATCTGATTCCTTCATTCAACTCCTGCAAATCTTTTGCCAAATTTTGCTGAAGTTCGGCAAGTGTAATTACACAAAGTGCGGCTGAATTTCCATATTCCCTTTTACAATGCCACTGGATCAATATGGAAAGTACAAAAACAACGATATAAAATCGACAGTTCGACATTTCAAAAATTATCTAATTCTCCAAAAACATAAAAGAACACATAAGCGATGTCGTTGTATTCCGGTTCGCTATAAAACTTTGGTATTGGCTTTCCGTAATTCTCCCAGCATCTAAATCCCTTTTGTCTCTTTCATTTAAGGAATTAATACTAACCACTGTGAGTAGACAAACTTCTTTTGAGTTTGGTTTGTCGCTAGTGCAATGGGAAAATAGAATCAGTAAAAGTGAATAAAGGATCGGTTTATATTTCATAATCTGAATTAGAAATTAGAATTTTCCTTGGTTTTGATTAAAGACATAAGGCAAAGACCTAGCGTACCATTTTCTCTAGTCCTTTTTCTTTGTTCGAATTGATCTTGAGTGATACTTCCGTTCTCGAGCAAAATCAAATCATTTTGAAGTCGATTCTGATTATCCGCAAAGGCAACTGCACACAACTCTGGTGCATTTTTATATTCAGTATGACATTTAGACTGTATCATCAAAATACAAAGACAAATAGCCATTAAGAGAAATCGAGACCTATATTTCATCATAGAATTTTATACCTTTTCATTCTAAATTTTCACTTCTCATTAGTATGCCTTACCTTTCAAAAATAAGTATGTTTTATCTTGAACATGTTCATTTTATAACGACCACTTCTTACAAAGAATGCTGTTTTAAAATTTTTATCCGCTAAGGGTATCCGTTCGCTTCCATTTGACCAAGCCCGACGTACCCCTTTTTGCTTACATTTGTTTGGGGGACATTTTTTTTTGAAGAATATCAAATAGAACTTTTAGGAATCATTTATAGTTTCATTCTAAAAATTCTGATTTTTTTCTCGTTTAATTAATGAAAGAATACATATTCCAGTAGTCGACTCATTCCTTATACGGACAAGCCTTTCATATTCACTTCTTGAAATTTGACCTTCATTCAATTTCTTTAAATCTTCGGCATTCAGACCCTCCCCTTCTAGGATTGCAAAAGCACATAAGTCCGAAGAATTCCCAAACTGCCTCTGACAGCTGCAAAGGAAAAGCGAAAACACAAAAAAAACAATAATATTATACAACATTTAATTATACTCCTTCCTATACTTACAAAATTGATTTCGATATAGGATATCATTAGGCTTTGCAACAAGGCAGCTAAATCGATACATTAGAATATTCATATTACACCAATAAAGACATCTGCAAATACAATACTTGAACACTTCTAAAAATAGGAATGTTTTATCTTAAACATATTCATTTTATAATGGCGGTGTTAGTTCGTCTGCGGCACAGTGAGTGAGCAGGAATAAGATATTGATTGAATAGAAAAAATTTATCTTCATAAACTGAACCTAGAAATTCCCGTTTTGCTCACGTTTGAGAAGAGAAACCATACACAATCCAAAGGCGCCAGACTCCCTCATATTTCGAAGTTCCATATAACGAGCTTCTGATATTTTCCCAGAATTTAAATCTTCTAAATCTTTTTCAAGTAATGAATTCGTACGAGCGAGTGCGATCAAACATAACTCCGGTGCATTTTTATATTCAGTTTTGCAGTTCCATTGCAAAAACATTATAAGTGACAAAATTATCAGTTTAGTTTTCATTTTCAAAATTAGAAATTGGAATTTTCCTTAGTTTTAATTAAAGATATAAGGCAAAGGCCGAGTGATCCATTTTCCCGGCTTCTTTTCCTATGTTCAAATTCTTCTTGAGTAATTTCACCTTTATTTAATAAAACTTTATCATTCTCTAATAAAGCTTGATCATCGACAATTAAAAATGCGCAAACCTCTGGCGCATTTTTATATTCCGTATGGCAGTTCACTTGTGTGAACAAAATTAAAAACATAACAATAGTTAAAAATATATAACTTTTAGTTTTAATCATTTTAGCACTGAACATCGGACTCCTGATGAATAGAATATTTAAAAATTTCTGTTTTCTTCTCGGTCTACAAGGGAGGCCAAACACAAAGTATAAGCTCCCGTTTCCCTTAACCTGATCCCTTCATTGTATTCGGCTTGGGTAATTTTTCCTTCATTTAACTCCTGCAAATCTTTTGAAGTTCTGCAAGTGCAATTACGCAAAGTGGGGCTGAATTTCCAAATTCCTTTTTACAATGCCATTGGATCAATATGGAAAGTACAAAAACAACGATATAAAACCGACAGTTCGACATTTCTAAAATTAACTAATTCTCCAAAAACATAAAAGAACATATACCTGCCATCATCGTATTCCGATTTGTTACAAAAGTTTGGTATTGGCTTTCTGTAATCCTTCCAGCTTCTAAATCCCTTTTGTCTCTTTCATTTAAGGAATTAATACTAACCACTGTAAGCAGGCAAACTTCTTTAGAGTTTGGTTTGTCCGCTGTGCAGTGGGAAAATAGAATCAGTAAAAGTGAATAAAGAATCGATTTATATTTCATATTCTAATCTAAAAATTTGAATTTTGTTCCATTTTTATAAGAGAAATTAGACAAATTTGAAAAGCACTTTCATCTCGCTTATTTCTTAATTCGATATACCTTGATTCAGATATTTTTCCAGAATTAAAATCCTCCAAATCTTTCGCTTTGAGAGACTGCATTAAAGCTTGAGTAAAAATACATAAGTCAGGAGAATTTGAATATTCCTTTTTACAGCCAGATACAAGACAAAAAATTATTAATAATATGTAAGTTTTACAATTATATAGAAACATGATAACTTTCCCCTTCGAAACATAGATTAGAAATAAATTAAGCCTTAAAGATTCAAAAATAAGTATGCTTTATTTTAAACATGTTCATTTTATATCTTCCGCTTCTGACAAAAAATGCCGTTTTTAGATTCTTATCCGCCAGAGGTGCACAGACAGGTCCCATCATCAAACAACCTCCTCTTCCCATAAAAGCTGCAGCATCACCAATTTTCCATTTATTGGCTCGGCTTAAATCATAACCCATTCCCCTAAAATTGCCATAGATAGAATATAACGGAACTCCTATGGCAAATGTCAATAGATCACCAGCGGTTAATTTACTTGGCCGACTAATCGCTTTAAAGCTATCTTTTACAAATTCATTCGCTCCGCGAGAATGTCGCCGATCGTCACCTGGGCCATCAAACACTAATAGGCTGGTCGATGCAGAATCATCATGTTTTTGAGACACTTTATCCATCGGGCTTTTCGGAATGGTCCTCAAGAGCGGAGCTAATACCAACGCAAAGAATATCGCATGTTTCCAACTTTCTTCCAAACTGGCATCATCATCGAGACCTTTTGAAATTGCCTGAAAAATTAAAGTCGAGGCTACGAGAGCTGCAAATACCTTACTTTTGTCTTTATTAAAAAAGCCATCTAGATAGTCATTATTTCCATCACCACTATAATTATGACCAGGCGTACTAAAATGTCCGATTTTGTTTTGTTTATTAGTTTTAAAAAATGCCCATATCATCAGGTAACCTGTTTGCGCCGTTGACTCTTGCACCTCATTCCCCGTATAATCTGTCTTAGACAAAGGATTTCCGTCCACATACATTTGGCGGTTCATTCCATTGGCTTTCTCCGGAAACGTCATTCCATCATTACTTAAAAACCTTCCCACCATCGGGTCATAGTATCTCGCTTTGTAATAAGAAAGTCCACTCTCTTTGTCTTCTTCCTGACCAGTGTATTTGAACTTCACGATATCAGGACCATACGAATCGGTTCGGAGTATTTCCCCATACGGTTTATAGCTTATATGAGACTTCCCGCCTCTTTCGCCTCCGGCTAGTGCATTCCCATGACCATCCGTTATCATCGTGATACTTCCTAAGTGGTCAGGATGGAAAAAGAACATCCCTGCAATTCGTGCCGATTCGGCAGTTCCACCACCGCCTTGATTGCCACCGAGATTGATAGGGCCTCCTCCTACAGAAGGAGTATCCACCGGCACAGACGTAGCTCCTAAAAGCCAAATGGGAACCCCTGATTCCGATTCGGTTCCACCCAAAGGAAAACATCCGACGGTAGTTGTGAATGAAAAAATAAACAAGATACTTCCACTAGTATAACGGAGGAGTATTGAATGAGTATTCCCAACTATATTAACGTTGAATGGTGAAAATCCTGAACTAGGGACAGTCAGCGTTGGGTTTGTTTCACTTGTATTTTCTCTTCCTCTATGTATTAAATACAGAACGAGGAAAAATACAACCACCCAAGGAAGCATTTTGTGTCCAGCTAACAGATAACCTTCGGAATAAACATTAGTTTTTTCTCCTGCAACTTTAAGAAGATAGGTGACAAACGAGCCAAGACTTTGCCCACAACCCACCTCGGTCACAGCACAAATACTTTCTCTCCAAATTGAATTAGTAGAAGCTACCGATTGGTTTAAAATAACATCCGTTCTTGTATATTGAGAAACTAGGTCATTGTCATGACCATAAATATAAAGTGTATGTTTGTCGCCTTGACCAGGAATACGGGCAATTTCATACAAGTTATTAAAATTATACGTAGTTGTTCCCGAATTTTTTAACGTTTTTCTGATTCGGTTTCCAGAATACTCATAGTCGTATTCAAATCGATCACCATTTTCCGTATCAATCGAAACAATTTTTCCGAGTGCATTATAAGTGATTTGATCTCCATTACGAGAAGTCATATTCCCGACAGAATCATAAACATAATTCATAGTTCCCGTATTTGGACTATTCACACTTGTTGTTGCATGGATATGATTCGGATTAGAATAACTATACTGGAAGGCACCTTTTTTTAAAAGGTTTCCATTTTTTGCATATATATAAACTTCATCACCATACTTTCCATTGGCTTTGGTGATTCGGCTTAAATGGTCATATTCGAAAACCTGGTTACGAGATTCATTTAAGAGGTCAGTAATTGATTGGATATTCCCACGTAGATCATAAGCCAATTTGACAGACTGCTCCACTGTTTGATCCTTCAAACGAGTGACATAGGATTGAATTCTATTTCGATTTTGGTCGTAATTGATTTGTGTGACCACCCCATTTCCAGTTTTTCTATCAACCTGAATGAGATTGTCCAGAAGTTTAGGACTTTCGTAATTAACCACTGTATGATTCAAACTAGTTCCATCATGAGAATCCATTGTAACCAAAGACTTTTGACCAATCAAATTGTAATAGTTTTTGATGACAGTGCCATCGGGATATTTTACTGATTTGATTCGATCAAAATCATCATAGGTTCTTTCGAAAAGCACGGAAATATCATCGATACTTCTCCTTTCTGCAATGACATTTCCCTTATGGTCATATTTATATTCAGTAATTCCCGACTGGTCAGTAACTTTGGATAAATTTCCGATTAAATTAGAACTAGAAATCGACGTCGCCGTATCAAATTCAAAGACAATGTTTTTTTCATTTGCAGGCAATTGTTTTGTCATACGACCAAGGCCATCGTATTCATATTTGATAGAAATTCCTCTTTGGTCAATTTGTTCGGTGAGCTCACCTGCGATATTATAGAGATACTTCGTTTCCCCTGAATTGGAATCAGAGTAACTCGTTTTTTTTCCAGCGATATTATAAGTTATATTAGTAATTCCATTTCCAGGATCGGTAATTTTAGTCAGCCTGTCCGCATAATCAAATTCATATTTTAAGGTTTCCCCTTGCGTCACTCGACGAATTACCCTATCCCATGCATCGTTTACAATTTCCTCTGTTTTGATGACCTCTGAGCCATTTTTAGTCACCATACTAGTGGAATAAAGTTCGTAGGTAATTTCTGTTACTTCTCCCGTTGCAGAGATAACTTTTTTTGGTCTCTCTTCGGAATCCTCCGTAGTATCGTAATAAAAAATATAACTTTTACCTGAATCAAATCCCTGAAAATGAGGTTTAGATCTTTCAATCTCTCTACCCTTTTCATCAAAAACCAATTCTTCAACTAACAATTGATTGTTATCTGCGGATGATTCCTTTTTGATCTGTTTCCCTTTTAGATTGCTCGTGGTTTTTACCCATATATCCCCTTCCGGAGTATGGGATATATTTTTGACAATAGCATTGGAACCTTCCATGGAATACTCAATGGACTCTAAATGATCTCCATTAACCACGGATTTTTTCTTTCTTCCATATTCATCATAAGAATATTCAACTAGATTTCCATTATGATCTTTTTTTGACAAAACCTGATCGGTTCTCGGGTCATATTCCATTTCCGACTTCTGACCAAGTGCATTGGTTGTTGAGGTTATTTTCGAACGAGTGATGTCATTATAAGTATAGTGAATGGTGCGACCAATAGAGTCGGTCGCCGACAATACATTTCCTAATGAATCATAAGTGTAATATTTGCTGTACCACTGCGAATTTCCAGTAAGTTTACTTTCACTAATGACATCCTTCCCACTATAAGTCCATTTTGAATGCTCTGCTAGCTGGCCTGAAATGGTAATTACTTTTTCTACCATTTGAGCTTTGATATTCAGGGAGGCATTGGACTGATAAGTAATGTTGGTTTGTTTTGTCCTTCCGTTCCAATTTTCTGTGATGGAAATTGGTTCATAACTATATTCACTAGAATATCCATAACTAGAGTTCACTTCATCCTTAAGCATAGAATTCCAATAAGTTTTATTAATCTTGGAATTTAATAAAACCAAACGTGTTTTTGAATGAGGTTGAACCGTTGAATAAAAATTTTCTTCTTCAGAAAGTAAATTCCCATTTCTGTCAGCTGTTGCTTGGTATACAACCATTCCTGTTAAATTAGGATTATGAGAATACTTAGTTGTTTCCACAGTATCCAAAACACCATTAATGTAACTCGATTCGTAAATCATTTCAAAAGATAAGTCTGAATTTGTTTCTAAATCTCCAGGTTTGAATCGAGTATTAAAATAGGAATATTCTTGTTTTTCTATTGGATAACCGAACGCCAGTTGGCTGGAAACAGAACGAACGAGTAAATCTGGTGCAAAATTAGGTAAGGATGTGGAATAATTTGCTCCAGTTTTCACCACTGCCCCAGAAAAATTTTTCTTCCAGTCGTATTGAATTTTTGATTCAGCTCCATCAATATTGTTAGTCAGTCTGACTAGAATGCCTCCAGTAGCTGCCGGAGAATTAGAGACAATTTGTTGCGTAATTAACTCTGGCCCGTATTGGAAATACATATCAGCAATCCCGTCGTAGTTCCTATCCTCAAAGGAAGATTTGTGGATTTGACTGGAAGGCAAAGAAAAAGCAGATTGGTAAGAAAAATTACCGTTTCCATTTCCTTGATAAATATGAAAATTTTGAGTATCAAATTCTTTAATTACAATATCTAAATTTGAATCTTCATTTACGTCAGCTACATCAAAACTGAAATATTTGGAACTATTCGGATCCTGGTGTTCTAAAAATTTGTCTGGTTTAATGACCGTATTGATATAAGTTGATTTAGGGTCGGAAACATCAAATCCATCACCGTGATTAAATAAAACATTCACATAGGAGCTTAATTCATATGCATTTTGAGTTCCATAATCGAATGGGTTTGTATGACTATTTTGATTTGTTAACGTAAGCAAATCTGGAAGTCCATCCCGATTTACATCAACAACCCAGTTTTTTCCAATGGCACCAATGATATGTTTAGGTAGAGGATAAGATTTTTGACTTAACGTGTTAGTTTTTAAATCAAATTTGGTAACAAAAAAAGAATAAGATGCACCGCTTAAATCAACATTCCTTAGATAGGAAATTAAATGGTCAACCTCATTGTTTTGCCGACCCATTAAATCGCTAAGAACAACTTCAAAATATTGTTGGTCTATAAATTCTTTCAATGTTTTGAGTTCGGCTGTGGTAGCAGTGCCTGGTCTGGTCAACAAATCATAATACAATGCACGTCCGTTTGGATGGATTACACTAGCAAATACTCCTTCAATATCATAAATGATACCGATATGGATAACAATTATACTTCCCGCTGCTGCCTGATACTCAGGATAAAAACGTACCACGTCGGCACCTTGATTCACCATATTCACGATCAAATCTTTAAGGAGATTGTTTCTGGCTTCTGCTTGATTCACTTCATCTTTATGACGCATCCTCATTGCAATCAAACTTCCTTGCTCAGGAGGAGGATTTATATTTACTATCTGAACGTGTTCCGGCAACCCATCCCCATCAATATCAGAAAACTGATTCAAACGATGAGCAATGAACGGATTTGTTTCCGTTGTTTCGTGGAGAATACTCATAACCCCACCAAGTGAGAACTGTTTTACTGGCGCAAAACTTCTACCTTGAGAAAGATATACATAAGCCGTATTTGTATCTAAATGAATGAAATCAGCCCTTCCATCACGATTGATATCTACTGCATAATCTCGAGGTTTTAGGTTATTAGTTTGTGTCATATTCTGTGAATATGGCTCAAGATACACATTCGAATACCGGGTTGGGTTTCCTAGACTTACCCCATCAGAATAAGAGACATACAAGACCCCGTCTTCTTCGAAAAGGAAATCGGTTCTGCCATCTCCATCGATATCAGCCAAGTCAAAATATGTATTATATTTCATAGGAAATGTTGGCGAAGCAGAGGTAGAATTATTTTTAAAATCATTTGTTTTTAAGTAAGCCTGATTTAAGTCAGCTCTTCCCAAAATTCTAGTGTATTCTGAAATTCCATCTCCATCAAGGTCGGTTGGCAAGGTGACTTTATTTGGCATTGGCGATCCATGCAAACAATACTCATGAGAGAAGAATGCATAATCTAAACAAAATCCATC
Organism: Leptospira kanakyensis; assembly: GCF_004769235.1. Classification (NCBI taxonomy): domain Bacteria; kingdom Pseudomonadati; phylum Spirochaetota; class Leptospiria; order Leptospirales; family Leptospiraceae; genus Leptospira; species Leptospira kanakyensis. The sequence goes on from NZ_RQFG01000019.1 coordinate 691,020, forward strand.
CACCCAAGGGTTTGTCTTTGGGTATAAGGCTGACCAGATACAAGATATAAATCCTAGATCGCAAGCAGGTCTATTTTTATTGCCTAACGGAACTCGAGCTATAAATTCCGTATCAGGATAATATTCATTCACATCCACTTTCAACGCATCAAAATTGAAGCTATCTCCAGTTCCACCGGGCATTTTGTTAAGAAACGAAGGACGTATCTTGTTGAATAATTTAGTAATTTTCACCTGTGACTTTGGCGGCTGGCTCGCCTTCATACTAAGATAAGCATAAATCACTTGTTTTGCGAATTGAAGAGTCCGGTTTTCAACATCCGCCTTTGCAGAAAAACCTGAATTTAAAGTCTGACTACTTCCCGAAATTAGTTTTTTATCTATCCCATCGTGACTTGGAGCGTATTCAAATTCTAATGGCCTATGAGTTGCCAATGACAAGAGATTATCTTTTTCAAATTCAATTTTTGCAAGTAAACTCTCTTGCGTCTTCGGATCAACATTGTAAGTAAACTCGTAGCTATGGACATGTGAATTGTCAGAATAAAACTTAACTCTTTTTAATCTCCAATCCTCTTCGGTTAAATCCTTTTCTGTATATTCCTTTGTATAATCCGGCCTTGTTTCATAAGCGAATTTAATGTAACGTAGGCCACCAGCATAAGTGATTTTATCAGGATATAGTTGCCCTTTCCTTGAAATCCATTCAAACCGAACGGTTTCACCGTTCAAATCACGAATTTCAGATATTCCCCACGTTCTCACGCCGCCATTCAATGCAAAGAGTTGGGCGCCTGAGCCGCCAAACGTATACTGAACGCCCTCTTTATCGAAAGCCTTAAATTCCAATGGTCCTTTACCAGATTCTCCTTGAGGATAGAAGGTAAAAAAGGACTCATTTTTGGAATAAAATGTACTTCGATCTGCATTTCCTGAAACTAACTGACCCAATTCAGACGAGTAGAATTCATCTCCGGATGAATAATTCAGTCCGTAAGATGGGTCGCGTTTAATAAAAGGAATTCCAGATAAACTCCAACCTTTTCCCAAAAGACCATTGGGAGATCCAGAATTGTAGCCTAACTTTAATTCAGGGGCTAAATCAAAAGTCCCATCTGGAATTTCTAACGGTATTTCGAAAGTGGCATTCCCTCCATGATCCACATTGACCACTGGCATCGGCAATAGAAGTAGATTTGAAAATTGGAAATTGAATAAAAGTAAAAAAGAAGCGGATAGAATAACAATTGATAGAGAAAATTTTCGCATAACAAGATTTACCATTTTTTATGGTATTTCTTGCCAGTTTATATCATTCCAATATTTTCTGTCAATAAATACTCGTTAACTGATGAAATTAAATTTTAAATCAAAAAAACACATTACAATATTCTTATTTTTGTTATCATTAAATTTGAACTCTGTTCAAATTCAATTTTCGAATGGTAATGTTTATCACGCGTCTTTTATTTCAGATGATTCTCACCATTTGCTCGTTAGATATAGAGGAAAAGATTATAAAATACCTAAAAAAGAGATAGAAAGCTTTGATATGTCAAATAATACGAATATAGATTCATCATACTCGCTTTCGACGTTTAAATTAAAGAACGGCAGTAGGATACGTGGCTTAATTGCAGAAGAAAAAAAAGAAGAATTCGTAGTAAAAACAGAGTTAGGATTCTTAACGATTCTAAAATCAGAAATATTACCTCCTACACCCTCTAAATTAGAGAATCCCGATTTTCCTGAAGAGTATCTTTCCTTTGATAAAGAAAACAACCAAACAATTGTCGGTTTATCACTCTTTTTACTTCCAACTTACTCGCCATTATCCAAAAATCATCCAATGCTTGAAGGTGCTTCGTTCTTTGTGGAACCTGCCTTTTTAAAATGGAATTCAAATTGGCAAATGGGATTTAAGATGGAGCACTATCGCTCCAATGGTAACGGAGAAAGTTTTACAATTCAGACTGGAAATATCTATGGTCTTTACTCAAAGAAATTTAATAATCATGAACTATTAAACTTCTACAGTTCTTTGAGTATTGGTGTTGGTCAGGTAAATTATAGAACAAACGATGGTGATGTGTTTGGCGGTAGAAATAGTTCACTGGGATTCGATATTGGATGGCAAGGACTTAAATTTTCAAATTCCCTTATTCGAATTGGACTCAAAAACCAGTGTTTTATTGAGACCAAAGAACTTTTTTGTGGATCTGGGTTCGAGATCCAAGGCGGTTGGATTTTTTAATGAAAATAACTTTATCAATAATAACAATTTTAATAACCGCATTTTTCATAAGTTGTTCACAAAATCCAATAACAGGAGGAACTTTTAAAGATGAAATCAAAGTGGAGTGGGCAGGGGTCGGTGGGATAACCGAAACATCTGCAATAGTAACGTGGAAGTGTTCTTTCGAAGCGGTTGGGTTTTTACATACATCAGGATCAAATTTTTCACGTTTAGATACCACCATTCTAAAATCAGAAATTCATGCCCTACCTGTTTCCGGTTTAATAAACAATCAGAATTACCAAGCCATCCCTTCTTGCGGCGCATCGGAGCAAGGTTTGAGTTTTCCTATCGGATTTAAAACTGCTTCAAGTCTCAAGACAATTTATGAAAGAAGTATTTGGATTGTTGGTGGAACGGGAGTTGATAATAATCCAATCGGTCCGATTGATTATTATGATCCAATTACCAACACATGGTCACAAGCAGTGACCAGCATTCCAACACCACGGGTTAACGCACAAATTGTCAGTCATAATGGAAAAATATTTATTATTGGGGGAATGACTAAATCTGGTGGAACTTATTCAGTTAGTAGAATAGTAGAAACTTATGATCCCATTGCTGGCACTTGGCAACAATATGATGACATTCCGAACACTGTACAAGGTGGCATTGTTGGTTCAATAGGTGAAGAAATTTTTGTAATCGGTGGAACAACGAGCTTGGATATGACAACTGGAACCGTTCTAAATACTGTCTACCAATTTCGACCGGATGTAACTAACGGAGGTAATTGGTCGAACTACACGTCCAGTACTTCCATCTTCGGTAGAATTGATATGAGTGCTTGCACATATTCAGGAAGTATCATCTACTCTGGGGGACGTTTTTATCAGGACGGCTTGGCATATGCAACAACGGATGCATACACCCCTTCGCTAAATTCAACAACAGGAAAAATAGAAGCTTCAATATCTCTGGCTAGACACGGTGCTGCCGCTAGTTGTTACAGACCAAAACAAACTGACCGTTATAATACGGATCCACCTATCTATTTTATTGCTGGAGGTTCTACAGGAACGAATATTTCTCAACCAGTAACTTCCATTACACCTTCAAATAGATTTGAATTCATGGGGCTAACCGGCTCTTCTAACTTATTTACAACTGGATCAAATTTGCCAGAAAACTTATATGCGCCAGCAATGGAAATTGATTACGAAAATAGAATTTTATATTTATTCGGTGGAGCCACATCAATCAATTTACCAACTAACAAAGTAAGAACTTTAAATCTAGACAACCCAGGTTCGAACTCTTGGGTTGAGTTACCGTCACTTATGCCAAGGGCTAGATTTGGCCACCAAGCAATCATCTTAAATAGGTAATTTATGCGATTTTTACTTTTTATTTTATTATTTTTAAGTGTATCAATTAACTCAGAAGAGAAACTGGAAGAAGACATCCTACTTTACAGAAAATCAATTCGAGAGCATCAATTCGATAAAGCAGAAAGTATTCTTCGAAAACTTGGAAATGACGGTCTTTCTATTCCAAATCTCGAACTTCTAGAAACGGAATTTTGGATTGAAAAGGGCGAGTATTTATACCAAAACAAACAATTTAAATCGGCATTTCCTTTTTTCAAAGATGCTTATTTGCGATGGCGGACAAACCAACTTGTCAATGAACGCTACAAAGAACTAAATTCAAAAATTTTGACTGACGAAATTGTAGAAAACAAACAAGTAAAAAACAACATTGGGAACCAATCAAAAACAATCATCGATTTATCACCATTATCTGAGTCTATCAATCAACTAAACCAAAACTTATCTATGATTCGAGAGGAGATAAAAGAAAATAAAGACGAAATCAGATTGCTAACCAAACAAAATACAATATTTACGTATTTAATTGTTTTTAATATTTTTCTTTTAACTGCCTTATTTATTTTTACTAAAAAATAAATATTTCAAACATTGATGCCATCTGGTTTATTCGTAGTTAAGTCGCCTGCAGATCCCAAAAGTCCGCCAATTCAAGAAACCAAAATCAAATAAAAAAAAAGGAACTATTTTTCTATATTTAGCATTGAATCCCAAATAAAAAGCCGTTTCAATTTGTTTCATCCCCCAAAAATATTTCGTCTCATTTTCTGATTTACCTGGCTTAAACAACAGAAAGTTTATACTAAAAATGGACTCAAACGGATCACCCGATTATGCACAAATGGTTTTGGACAATTCAACAGATGCCATTGTCCTCATCGGACTTGATTATTCCGTTTTAGCCTTCAACCAAAGTTTACTCGACACACTCAAAGCCTACTCTGGAAGAATTATAAAAATCGGAGAGGATTATAGAAGTTTTGTCACAGAACAAGACAAAGAAGTTTTCCATGTCCTTGTACAAAAGGCAATCCTCGGAGAAACCACTTTAATTGAAAGACATTCGGACTACAAAGGTATTTCCATTTGGTTTGAATATAGAATGAGTCCCACTTACGATAGAGAAAAAAATCTTTTGGGAGTTTGTCTTCGTGCAAAAAATATAGATACAAGAAAAAAAATGGAGATTGCCCTTTCCGAAAGCGAACAAAAGTTCAGAAACTTAATTGAATCGGCACCTAACTCCATTTTGATTGTTGATACCTCTGGGAAAATTGTTCACTGTAATATAGAAACAGAAAATACTTTTGGATTCAAAAAAGAAGAACTAATCGACAAATCCGTTGAATGCCTCGTTCCCTCCCGATACCGATCAGGACACGATCTTTTGGTTGGTGATTATATAAAAAGTCCCAAACCAATCCGTATTGGAAAAAACCAAGTCACAACTGCTGTGAAAAAAGATGGAACGGAAATCTTTGTAGAAGTCAGTCTGAATGGCTTTAAAGTCAATCAAACCAACTACGTTTCTGCAATCATCGTAGACATTACAGAAAAAATCCAAACGGAAAACAAAATCAAAACTCAAATCCAAGAATTAAAAGAAATTGCAAGGATCCAATCTCACGAAATCCGAAGGCCACTTGCGAATATCTTAGGGCTTTTGGAACTTTTAGAATCAGGAATGACCGAAGAAAAAACGAGCGAAATCCATTCCTATTTACGAAAGTCAGCCAACGACTTAGATGTATTGGTTTGCGAAATTGTAAAAAGAACTTCCGTTAGTCTTTCCGATTGATTCAATCTAACGAAAAGACTGTGAAGATATTTTTATTTTGTAGTCCTTGTGAACACTCCGTCCCACCCTTCCGCTGGAGGATTCTGAAACAAAGCTTGGCATCTTTTGATGAGAAGATGGCTTGCGGCGTCTTTATATCCGTAAATTTTTGATACATTTTCAAAACAACTGATGGCTTTTTCCCATTCTCTCTGCGAATAAAATCGAAATCCCTCTTCATACATTTGTTCAGCTTCCAGAACCTGTGGTGTGAATTCCGAAACAGATGAAACCAAACTATAAATTTTGACAGGGGCTTCCTTACCCTTCACACGAATCCAATCCAAAAATCGGAAATGGAATTCGTCTTTACAAACAGATTCGATACTTTCAGAAACTAGGATGGACGTTCCATAATCTTTTGCAGCGGCTTCCAAACGTGCCGCCAAATTGACGGTATCTCCCATCATCGTATATGATGCCAAACTATCCGTTCCCATAAAACCAACCTTAGCTGGTCCACAGTTCAATCCAATCCGAAACTTCATCTCACGAGCTGTTTTGGTATAATCCATTTTTTCATTCCAAACGGAGCGTAAAACTTCGAGTTCACTCACCATTTCGAGAGCCGTTTTACAAGCAAGCCTTGGATGTTCTTTGTTTTGGATGGGAGCTCCAAAAATTCCGACGATGGCATCCCCAATGTATTTATCCAAAGTTCCAGAGTTAACTTTTAAAATTTTAGTCATTGCGGAAAGGTATTCATTGAGTAACCTTGCCAAGTCACTGGCGCTTAGTTCTTCACTGATACTTGAAAATCCAGCAACATCAGAAAAAAAGGCAGTGATTTCCCATTCACCTCCCTTTTTTAAGGATTCCAAGTTTTCGAGGGCTTCACTCACAACCCCAGGGTCTACCAAGTTTCGTAAAACATTATTAAACTTTCTTTTTTCTTTTCCTTCCGTATATGTGAGATAAGCAAAACCCATTAAATAAGAAAGAGGGAAGGCAATGATAAAAGGAGAACTCGCCAAAACCAAATCCATTCGATATAAAAAATAAAACAGACCAACAAACATCGATATAGCGAGAATTGGATAAATATTTCGTAAAAAATGCCACTGATTGACAAAAAGGATAATGACTCCAATGATAAGAATGAAAAGAGTAAATCCAATGCCCCAAACTTCAGGAAGTTCCTTTAACAAATGACCTTCGATCAAGTTTGAAGCAAATACTGCCTGGCCAATCACACCTGGAAAAAGACCAAATGGGGTCACCACATCATCATGGGTGGAAGCCGCAGAAGTTCCAATCAAAACAATTTTGTTCTCAAAAAGTGAAGGTGGCACTAAAAGTTTTTCAGGGTCTTCTACTTCGCTCGAATTGAGTTGGTTTAAGGACTCAATGATTCCAGCAGCCGAGTAACGAGGAATGTTCCGAATTTCTTCTTCAGTATAAAAATAGGCACGAACCAAACCATCTTTACCCAAAGGAATTTCTCTTCTTACGCCCTCTTTTTGAATGACAAAGTGACCATCTTTCCATTCGGTTGCGTACGATTTTCCCTCTACAAATGCTTGTAAGGCGAGAGTTGGGAAATGATTATTTTTCCAACGAATGAACGGGGCAAACCTACGAAGGATTCCATCACTATCAGGGATTACATTCACCACATGTAACATGGGGGCAGTAATCCCAACTTCTCCAATGGGAAAAGATGCATTTTCATAACGGGGAAACGGTGAATTCTCTGGTAAGGGAACATTGAACTTCTTCGCAAGTATCTCTTCGCCTTCCCGCGGGATCACAATCCCTCCATCCCGGAAATTTGCGGCATGTGAAATCTCACCTAAACTTTGATTGGCGGCAACCAGAGCTTCATCATAGTCAGACCTTTCTGTAAACATAATATCTATGATGGTGATTTTAGGAGGAGTGATGAGTTTGGTATATCCGATTAAAGTTGGATAAATATTCCTTTTCCAAGGCCACTGTCCTAACTCAGGATGATCTGCATATTTTGCAATGCTCTGTTCATCAATATCGATAATGACTATGTCTTTCGAAAACTTATGATGGGATGGAAGTAGATGAAAGAGCGAATCCGATAACTTTCGATTTAAAGTATTAGAAAAACCGAATAAAGAAATAAGCCCCAGAATGGTTCCTGGAATTAGAACCATCAGAAAAAATGGAAATAGGTATTTTTTTTGTTTCATGGTTTGAGTCTGGATTTGAATTCACTAAAACGGTCTTTGCCAGAGAATGAATTTTCAGGGGAAGAAATTGATTCAAAATATACTAATTTGGCAATACGGATGGTTGTATCAGGATGTGTTTTCTTTAGTGATTCCGTACCTTCAGCCTTGGAAATTGTATTTAAAAAATTAGAAAGGCCAACAGGAGAATATCCAGCTTGGCTTGTAAGACCAACTGCCGCTTCATCTGCTTCTAACTCTAATTTCATATCACGTCCCGTTTCAAAAAGTTGTTTTTCCATCTCATCAAGTAATGCGGAAGTGGCTGCATTCACAACTTCACCTCCTGGCGGTGAAAGTAATCCCGACAAAATATCCAAAAATAAATTAGATTGTTTGAACTCTCCGTTATGAAACAAAACAATGTGCCCCATTTCGTGACCAATGATTCCCGCAAGTTCTGATTCTGTTTGTATTTTTTTCAGAGTTCCTGTTGTTAAAAACACAAAACCACCGGGACAAGCAAAAGCATTGACTTCTTGCGATTCAATCACTCCCACTCTAAAACTTAGATCTTTCCTGGAAGATACGGAAGCCAAACGAGAAGCAATTGTGTTTAAATAACCTGTAAGTTCCGCATCTTTTACTACTGGATATTTTTTTAATAATCTAGCAGCGAGGGAACGCCCAACTTTTACTTCTGCTTTTGTCTCAGCCAAAATATCTAATTCAGAATTAGAATACACTGAATTACCAATATTCAAATTTTCCGTTTTAGAATTTGGCTGATTCGGTTGACTCAGTTGTTCAGGAAAAGGAACCGATTCCACCCAACGTAAAGATTCAAAATCATAAAGATCCCCTTCCCCTCGCACTCGCATTTTTTGTGTTTCCGAAAGACCGCGCGCTGCTGCTGTTTTTGTAAAATCAGAAGCTCTTTGTCTTGCTACGACCGCCTCAGAAGAATTGGAAGTGACACCTAGTTTGATTTGGTTTCCCGGTGGGAGAGGAGATACAAACAATTTGGAGACCCAACCCGAACGATTCTCCGCCCGAACCTGGACAAAAAGTCCTTGTTCGCTGACTGGCGCGAGAACATCTCCCATTTGTAAAGGGAATCCATCAGCACTGAGTTTGGGTTGGGAAAGGAGTTTTGCCTTTGTGCTTTGTACGTATACATTGCCCTTCGCAATCAGTGTTTGTGCTAAAAAAAGAAACAAAAAGGTGTGAGACAGAGCTCTCATGCAATAAATTATGTATTTTCACCTAATTGCTGAAAACTCTTTTTTTATAGAAAGACTTTAGAATTGACATTTCCTTTCGCATTCTTGAAATGAACGCGTGATGCATCATCTTTTACTAATATTCCTTTTGATTTTCTTCACCTTTACTAGCTGTAAAAAAGAAAAAGATGAAAGCAATTCACTTTCAGCTCTTGTAACTCGTTTTCTTGTCCGAAGCCTTCTCAATTCCAATATCAATTCCGAACTTCCCTCAAACCTAAGCGTTGCTGTCCCTCGTTCCATTCGTAAACCATCTTCTGGTCTTGGTGCTTCCTTTGGTAAAACAAACAAAAACAAAAAATTCATTGCTGTTTCCAAAGGGATTGCCCAAGACACTTTTGACTACGGATTCACAGGGCAGGCATTTTTAACAGAAGGTACTTCCATTGTTGCCGAAATCCTCAGAGATTCCAAACGAGATTTGGTTCTTATCAGTGGTGCTTATAATGTAGCCAAAAGAAACCCAGGTGTTTGTGTTCCTGGTGGGGCGTCGACTGTAAGTATCACACAATCGATGGAAAACGAATTCCTAGAAGGGATTGAACGACTGGGACTCAGCGCCGAAGAAGCGAGAGGCGAACTAGCAAGTTTACAAAATGAAGGCATCCTTCCTTATATCGGACAGTCTGTACCTACACCTGCGATGGTTTACAAAACACTTTCCAATAACGAGTATGATGCAGAAATTTCTTATTCGTTTGCTGAATCCATTGGAACACCTCAACCCTGCCCAACAAACAATAAATTTCAAAAAAGTTTAAAATTCAAAACCGATAAATCAAAAATTTTTAGTTCCATCACACGTTCCTTAAAAGTGTTCGGAATTTCTCTCAGTGTGGAAGCCTCCATCACATACATCACCCAAGCCGGAAAAAAAGACAAAGCCATTCTCAATATCAAACAAGTTACAACTACATCCGGAAGCACTGACAAATCGACAACAAGATTTACCTTTGAAGAATGTGATAACGACACAAATGCCAATGCAAATAACTGTGTGACCCTTAGTTATAGCAATGTTTACGATAGTTCGGGAGACAAGGTCACAACCTCAGTCAAAGGAAAAACTAATGATTTTGGTGGCTATGTCACCACAGAATACATAGACAATAACAATGGTTACGAATATTATTTAGAAGAAACCTATGATGAAAATGGAGAAACCGAATACTTTGCCGTAGATTATTATGATTTAAATGATAACTCCAATGATGAATACGAAGAACTCGGTTACTTTGATTATGATATCTATGGCGAGTTTTATGAAACAGGAGCCAATGCCTACAAATTCGAATGGGACGCCTTTGTTGATTTTACGACGCCGGTGTTGCCTTCAGGTGGTGGTGGTATTGGGCAAGGGGGTTTTACGGAATACGATGCCTATGTCATTATGCCAGCCGGGGTAGATCCGAATGACTTTCCCGACGAATATGTCGGTTGGGGAGAATTCTTTAATAATGTCAATAGCGGTGGCCCAGTATATTATGTAGATTTTTACGGAACGGCAGACCAGATTGCAGGAACAGTTGTTTGGCGTTATACAATAGATGCAAATGGTAATGAAGTCTATACTTCTCTGGCAAATACAGTTATACAAATCTAATTCAAAACAAACATATGTTAAATAAAATACAAATTCGAAATTTCCTTCCGATTCTATTTCTTTTCCCGAGTTTTCTATTTCCTTCGGAGCCCTATCATAATGTCCAAGGGTTTTATGGAGAAAGAGCTGCTGGTCTCGGTGGCGCTTTCACTGCTATCGCCGATGATCCGTCAGGTGCTTATTACAACCCAGCAGGTCTTGGTTTTACTTACAACGACGGAATTTCCATTTCCGCGAGTAATTTTAAAGATGTAAAACGAAGTTATATTAACATTGATACACCGGGCCAAGTCTACAACCAAACCCACCAAGGGTTTGATCCAAACTTCATTGGTTTGTTAAAGAACTTTGATCGATGGAAGTTTGCATTTTCAATTGTCAATACATACAATTATTCTTACAACCGAGTCGACCAAGTCAACTACCCACTCGTTTCTACTTCGATCAACTCTACCAGAAACTACACAAAAGAAAGATACAACCAACTTCTCGTAGGCCCAAGTGCGGCTTACCTTCTCACCGATAAACTTTCCGTAGGTGCTACACTATATTACCTAAACGATACAAAAGAAGTTTCAAGGACTCAGTTCCAACAATTTTCCGATCTAAGTTATGTTATGCGTTCCTATGTAGACAACCGTAGGACTTCTGGTATTATGCCCGTCATCGGAATCCAATACCAACCCATTCAAAAAGTATCACTAGGATTTAGTTACCGCCGTATCTTTGTTATGGGAGGAAATAGGTTATACAATGAAGTGTATGCAGATTCTACCCGTAGGCCAGGATCCTCTGCCATAGATTTTATCGAAGGAACTGGGAACGGAGCCTCCTCCATTGAAGCGGGAGTTCTCACTCAAAAACCCAAACTCACGACTTCTATCCCACAAACATCCGAGATGCGGTTCGGAGTTGCCTTTTTCCCAACATCAAGATTTCTTGCTTCCTTTGATATGATCCACACTTCAGGTTACAAATCGAATCGGAACCAGGACGAAATTAGTACCTTTGGAAGAAGGATTACCTACACCATCAATGATACTGAAATTCGAGAACTCACAAGGGTTTCAACTACCAACTTTGCGGCGGGTATGGAATATTATTTAGCAGACACATTTTCCGTGTTAGCTGGTATTTACACAAACGAACCCAATACAAAACCCATTTCCTGGACAGAGTCCGCTGTAGATTTATACTTACAAAACGCTTATGGAAACCAAGTGCAGGTAAATTCCGGAGACAATAGTTTGATTTACAAAGTGGCGAGATCGGGAACGAACCCAAGAAATGAATATTCCCGAAACAAAGGACTCAGTTTAGGATTTTCCTGGGTGACATCGAAATCTTCTGTTTCCGTTACTTATATCCGAGAAGTAGGAAACGGGAATTCGAGGATTGATCCAAATTCCCTATCCCAAACCTTTGAATACAGTGCCCATTCCGTTTATATCATGGTTAGTTCCAGAAACTAACTATGATATCGGTATTTTACTTTGAACTTTGGTTCGATGTAAAATACTCTTTGGCATCTTCGTAACCATGCCGAAGAAGGATTTCCGCTTGTTCCTTTTTAAAATTTAAGATACTCACAAGACCTAACATTCGTTTGGGAGCAATGACGGAAACTTTTGCATTTTTAAATTGAGTGCGCAGTCCCAGTAAAAAATTTTCAATCGGTGTGAGCCCTTGCATTACAGCCTTTCTGTATTCAAATCCTTGTTCGACACTTCTGTAAGAACCAAGTAAATAAAGTTCAAATAACCTTTCTAAGGCTTCGTCTTTGGTTTCCGGTGCCTCCATCATCTGCACCCCTCCCACAGGAGAAAGTAGGACCACAACTATTTCAGAGGCCTCGTGAGTGAGCGCCGGTAAAATTGGGGTATTAGCCATCACTCCTCCATCCCAATACGGTTCTCCATCAATCATTTGCCAAGGAAAGATCATGGGAATGGCAGAAGAAGCCAAGATATGTTCGATTCTTAAACCAGGATTTTCAAAAAACTTTAATTCTGATGTTAGGATATTCACAGCAGAGATGATGACTTTTGTTTTGGATTCATTCAGGGCCGTAAAATCCATATTTTCATGGATGAATTTTTTTAAGGGATAGGTTTCCACAAGGGGATAGTATTTTCTTCGAAAAAATCCCTTTAACATATTCCAGACCGAATAACGCATGATATTTTTTTGGTTTAAACGTAACCATAATTCAGATAACCTACTGGAATTCATTCCTGAACCAATCGCACAAGCGTTGATGGCACCAACCGATGTCCCACAAATGATATCTGGTTTCCAATGGATCTCCTCCAAATACCGCAGAACACCTGCTTGGTAGGCACCTCTCGCCCCACCACCTGACAATACCAATGCCCTTTTTTTAGCCATCTATTTAGCTCCGGTAAAAACGTCTCGCCCGGTGATATATCTTTCCTTCCACCACTTTTCGTTTAAGGATTGGATGACCACACCACGACTCGTAGATGCATGGATAAAATTTCCGTTTTCTAAAACCATTCCCACATGAGTAATTTTACTTGTGTTTGGTGATGCAGAGAAAAATACTAAATTCCCAATTTGTTGTTTGTCACGCGGAACTGACTTACCGATTTGGGCCTGGTCTCTGGCGGATCTGGGAATTGTTTTTTCATTCATTCCAATTTTTGAATCGGTTAATATGGATTTGGTTAGACCAGAACAATCCACACCTCTTTTGGAATACCCACCATACAAATAAGGAGTTCCTATCCAATTTCGACCCACAGGATCAACTAACTTACGTTTATCTTTCTCGCCAACAGTTGTTTGTACAGTTGAGCTATTTTGTTCTTCTAAAAATAGAATGTTTGGATCAAGTCTTGGGCGTTCTTTTTTTACCCACTCTCCTTGTTCATTCCAAACAATTTCTGTGCGTCTTTCTGATTTTTGAAAATGATCTTTGGAAGAATTTGGACTGAGAACTTGGATGGTATCTGCTTTTACGATTTCCCAATCCTTAGGTTCTATATTTTGTCCTTCCTTCTTATACCAATCATTTAAAAATTGGGATTTTTTTTCATCACTGAGAGTTTGGATTTGTTTGGGAAGGACGGACTCCAAAGTTTTGATGGTGGAATTTGTATTTTCTTGCTTTTTACGAGATAAAACCACGAAACGTCCAGCAACAAGAACCGATGCACCACTCCATTGTTTGGCCCTCGCCACTCGTAGAATTTCAAGAATGGAATCTTCAGGAAGTTTTGAGATAGCGGTTTCTTTAAAAAATTTACCGAGATAGGGAATGTCTTTTTTGTTAGGTTTCGCTGTGATAAAATAAGGGATCAATTCTTCTGTTTCTTCCCAAGTGTACCCATAGTCTTTTAAGATAACAAACCTTTCGACCCCTTCCGCAAATTCAGGAGCCGGCATAGATTCAAAAGCCGCCCAAACCCGCAGTGACTGGACAATTTCTTTTATCGAAGGATCGTTTGCCCGATCTCCCAAACGTTTTCGAATTTCATTACGGATGAGTAAGGTCTCTTGTTTGTTATAAACAGATGCAACTAACGAATCTAAGTTTTGAGCGGATAGTGAACTTACCCCGAAAAAAAGAAATATAAACCCAACCAAAATCACACGATAATTTGAAATCACAAACATACTTTGTATGATAAGGTTTAGAATTTATTGTAAAGAAGGATTTAGAAATTTCTCTTTACTCCTTTTGATTTTATCGATGGAAGAAACGTATCCAAGTTCCATCAAACGTTCATAGGCAAACCAATCCAAAAGGCCAAAATTGTTCGTAGGAATTTGTAAGAATAAATCGGAGATTTTTTCTGTTTGTCGGATGCGGTCCCGACTCGAAGCCAGAATCGAACGAATGATGATATCACCAATGGGAGGAAATTTGGGTCTTAAAATTTCATTGAAGTTGATAAGGTTTGTAATTTGTACCAAGGGATTTGTCATCACCCCTGGATTTGTTTTATCAAAATAAGCGCAGAGTTCTTTGTCTTGGTCGGGATAAATATCTCCAAACACGTCAACCGAAATGATTTTTCCAGCACCCCGCTCTTTGAGTGTAATCCCAGGAACATTATCGAGAACTCCTCCATCCACATAAACCACCCCATCATCGATAAACGGAGGAACCACTCCTGGAATGGAGGTACTCGCACGAATGGCCTTCCATAAATCACCTTTGTCATGTACATGAATTTCCGAATGGGAAAGATCGGTGGAAATGGCATAATAAGGAATCCATAAATCTTCAATTTGGATGGATCCAAAAAATTGGCGAATGGCTTCTGTGTATTTTTTTCCTGTAGTGAGGGATAAAACAGGAACTGTATATTCGTTTAACAGGTCTTTGGAGATCCAAAATGCTTTTGCCTTTTCCTTACTACCGGCGCTTGTTTCCCCCATAGCAATGAGGGCTGCAAAAATAGATCCAGCACTGGTTCCAGAAACCATATCAATCGGAATTTGGTGTTCTTCCAAAGCTGAAAGAACTCCCAAATGCGAAAAACCTTTCGCACCCCCTCCACCAAGAGAAAGCCCAATGGATTTTCCAAGGAGACCCCGGCCGAGCCTTTCCCATGTATCAAGCCTGTCCAAATGCACATGGTAATGATGGTTAAATTTTCTTTTGTGTAAATGTCGGATAGTTCCAGGGACTACAACCACTGGATCTGGTTGGAGGAGAATTAATACATGATTGATCTCTTTGAATTGTTTGGGATCTAAAATAGATTCTAAATGGATACAATTTGGATCCGAGTTTGCATCCTTAATGTATAAAATGGTATCGGATTGGCGGAGTGCCCTCCGCATCCAAGCGGAAACATCCTTTTTATCTTCTAATAAATAAAATACATAATCAAACTCCGCTTCCAATTGCGAAAAAAACCGAATGATCCATGGTTCGCGGTCTTTTTCCTCTAACGTCTGTAACTCGCTCGTTCGTTCCAGAAAAAATGTTTCATCCACCACACAAAAGGATCCATACCGTAAAAATACGAGACCCATCTTATGAATGATTTCATCCAAACTATCTTTGGTTAATGCGGAAAGAACCGAAAACGTTCGAGAAACAGGAACAAAACCTTTGTTTTCTGTTTTGGCATGTGCCAGCCGTTCGGCGATGATTTTGGTAATTTGTAAAAGGCTTTCTGGGTATTTGAGAAGGATGGAAAGTGCGATGTCCCGAGGAACACGAATGAGTTCCGAATCGCGGATGGCTTTGACAGTGGCGGAACGTTTTTCCCCTGTGATGAGGCTCAGTTCTCCAATGATGTCCAGACGTTTGAATTCTCCCACATCACGAACCGCACCATCTGACCCGCGTTTTTCATAACGTAATTTTCCTGCGGCTAAGATGTACAAATCATTCCCATCGGAATTTTCTGCAAATAACACCTCTCCACCCACTAAAAATTCCCTAACGGTGTTTTCCTTTAGTTCGCGAAGCACCGTATGCGGTAAATTTTTAAATAGATCGGCCAGAGTCAGATACTGGGCCAAATGAGGATGTTTGGAAATCCGAATTCGTTTCACCAGAAAGGTTTTACGAAAGTTTTAAAAAAAACTCAACCTCCTTTTCTTTTTTTAAGATCCTCTTCCAGAGTTTCTAATGAGTGGATTCACTCATTGTGATTCGATGATAAAAAGATTGGTGGTCAAACCGGTGGGATTTTAGATTTTGGAAGTGGAACGAAAGGAATGATTGCAAGTTTACGCGGAAAATTAATTCAACTAGAAATGGACCATCTTGTCCTGGATGTGGCAGGAGTCGGGTATGAAGTTCATATTCCTTTTCCTTTGCATTTAGAATGTAAAGACAAAATGAAGGAAGAGATTTTTATCCACATCTTTCATTCCATCACTGACAGAGGGGAAAGACTTTTTGGATTTTCTACAAGGAAAGACCGCGAACTTTTCCAACTCATCAAATCACTTCATGGAATCGGTGAACTGACCGCACTCAAAATCCTTTCCTTTTTCCATGCCGACGATTTGTATAAAATCGCAAAAGAAGATGATAGAAAAACTTTGGAAAAAATTCCCAAAGTCAAAGGCAAAACCTCAGAAAAAATTCTTTTTGAAATCAAACAAAACTTAAAAAAGTTAGAAATCTTTTTAAGTGATGAATCTGCAAAAACAGAATCGGAAGATAGAGAAACAGATTTGGCAACCCTTGCTCTCATCCAACTTGGATTTGATGAAAAAACTGCCACCAAACAAGTGACTGACGCGAAAAAACTAAATCCTCTCGCCACAGCTTCAGAAATCGTCAAACAAGTGATTACGGGAACCAGATAAATCAAAACATACGGAGGAGATACCATTTCCCCTCCGCTTTGACAAAACTAGGATTAATCAAATACCTTTCTAGTTTAGGGTTTTCTAAAAATCGGAATTTTACTTCCACTTCCTCGCTAGAACCCACATAAAAATCAACTGACACTTGTTTTGCTGCCAAAAACACATCACGTACTGTTAAATTTCCAGAACTTCCCTTTTTGGAATCTAATTTCTCGGAATGAAAATAATAAACCTGGAAGTATCCGTTGGGATCTTTTAAATCCGCTTTCACTTCCTCGACTGTCCAGTATCCTTTGGCATCGACATACAAACCTTTGGTGGGATGGACAAGGGTCAGGAGATGGGTAAACTCACCCAAACAAAGATCGGAAAGTAAAATTTTAAGTTCTGATACAATGACAGTTTGGTCAAATTTAGAAATGGAGGTTCCATACACCTTTCCAACATTTAAAGGAATGGGACAGGAAATTGTTTTGGACTCTCGTTGGGTTCGGCTGGGATTTCCTTCCCCAGTTTGCGTCTGCCCTACTTCATTCAGATCCAAAGGCCTAGAACCAGATGTTTGGATTTGGCAATGATACAAAAAACTAAAAAAGAATAGAAAAAACCAAATTTGTTTTGCGAATGATTTCATTACATAGTTTTGTTCAGAAGGTCTTCAAACAAATCTCCACTGTACATCTCAAGGGCACCGTTACTTGCTGCGATGATTTTTTTACCTGCTTCTGTGACATCAAAGTTTCCAATCACATATCCTTTGGTGGCACCTAACTCTTCCATTTGGTTTGTCATCTCGCGCAGGAATACATCAGATACTTTGGCATCTTTCCATTTTCGAACGCGGAAAAGGGCTCTTTTGTTTACATCCTCTTTGGAAGAAGCAAGTAAATTCACCCCATCCGCTTCCGGGTTCGACATTTCTTTTGTGACTCGGTAACCCATACTCATCACCATACGAGTGGCTTGGTTTTTGAAATTAGTTCCCGGAAGGCTAATAAACTTTTCAAATTTATCAAGACCCAACATATCCAATTTGGATGTTAGTTTTTTTCCCGCATCATCCACCATCCCTTTGATATTAAATGGTTTGGAAGAACGCATCCCACTCAGTTCAAAGTATCTGGAGTTAGGAAATAAGTTCACAGAAAGTAAATTGAGTTCCCGGGAAAGATCATACTCATGGGTGAGTGATTCCACAGTCCCCGTCCCACGTTCCAATCTATACTTTAAATTCGCGAGAGCCACAACATCTGGATCATCCAACCTTTCTGCTTCTGCTTCAATTAAATATTCTGATGCATCATCAAGCCTACCCATATACACAGTAATCATTGCAAAGTGGATGCTTGTTTCGATGATTTCACTCGGCCAGGCATTGAGCCTTGCCATTTCCATACACAACCTTCCATACTTCAAGGCTTCGGGAAAATTTTGCATGAGGATGGCTTCTGTCATTAAAAACTGAAACAAAGTAAAACGAACAAACTCGTCTTCGATCTGTTCGCTGATAGCCACTGCCGTTTTAACCGCATCTTTGTGTTTGTTTTCCCGGGATAAAGAAAGCGCATATAAAAAACCAGAAACAGGAGACTTTTCTAATTTGTAAGCCTTTTCAAAATATTCTCTTTCCTTTCCCCCACCGGTCACACCAGAGATCACACCCCGAGCAATGAAGTAAGAGGAAAGATTGATTTTTTCCTCCGGAACACGTGAGAAAAAATGTTCTGCAATTTTAAATTCTTTTTGGCCGAGGGCCATAAATCCCAATCGAAGGCAGGCAATGGGATTGGAACGATCGGCTTGGAGGGTGTCCAAATAATGGAAGAAGGCTTCCTCAAAAAAATCTTTGTTATAATAAATATCAGCAATGCGGTTGGAAACTGTTACCGAATCGATTTCCTTTGTATACCGGTTGTTCTTTTTTATGATTTCGAGGTGTTTGGCTTCGTTTAAGGGATCATTCTCCATGGCATAAATCTTTGCCATTACATAGTGACCGTAAGGGTTTTGGTGGTCTTCTTCGAGTTTTTCCCGAACAAGGGCCCTTGCATCTAGAAAATTTCCGAGTGTCGCGAGACTCAAAGCCTTGGCATAACTATCCCTTCTTTGCCCCACAATGAAGGTCAAAAGAAACCCGAGCATAATCACAGCTGCTCCCACAAAGATAAAAAATGCCAAATTCGATTACTTCCTATTTTCCTATTTTAGTTGGTAAAAAAGAGTCTTACGTCAATTCTGTCCTGGAAGTGATACAACTCACCTACATTTCGTTCGCTCTTCGACTTCTCTTCCGGGATCGACTCTATTCGATGGCCTATGGCCTCGTCGGAGCCCTGGTTTTTACATTCTTTTTACTCGCTATTAGGATCCACTTCCATTTGTACGGAGGTGTGTCCCTTACTAGTATCGTTTCCTTTGACCAATCTCCGCAGATTCTTTTTTACGCTACGAGTTTTGCACTGATGGCTCTCTTTTTCTTCCACTGCCTGCATGGCCTTGGGGACATTGGAGTGATGATGGCCATTGGTGGGAACCGATTGGGATGTATTTGGCTACATTCATTGTCCTTATTTTTCTTATTTCTTCCCAGTTTCCTACTGGCAATCATCATCAATCTTGCGGGTTTGAATCCACCACCCGACTTTGGGATCTTCGGTGAACTCAAATCCATTTTTTCTTGTTTGGTTCTCTTTATCGCACTCGGTTTTTTGGTTTCTGTTCCTACCATTGGAATCAGTTCTTATATTGATCCTTACAAATCCATCCGGAGACAAAAATAATGTTACTCCGAGTCCACAACCTAACCAAACGATTTGGCAAAGACGAAGCAGTCAGTTCCGTTAGTTTTGATGTGAACCAAGGTGACTACGTTGCCATCATTGGGCCATCAGGATCAGGCAAAACCACTTTACTTTCGATGTTAACTGGAATGCTTTCCCCGACAGAAGGGGACATTTTGTACGACCAAATCAAACTTTCCCAAATTTCCAAACAGGAACTAGCAGAAATTCGTGCCCGTGACCTCGGACTCGTTTTTCAATTTTCCGAACTTGTGGGAAATCTAACCATCAAAGAAAATATACTTCTGCCAGCACTTTTTACACGTAAGTTTTCAAATGATGACTACATTCGTAAATGCGATTATTTGATCGAACATTTAAAGTTAGGTGACATTCAAAATTCCCTTCCACGCACTTTATCAGGGGGACAAATCCAGAAAGCAGCCATTGCACGTTCTCTGATCAACGATCCAGCCATTTTATTTGCGGATGAACCTTCCGGAGACTTAGATCCAGAAAATAGTTATTTAGTCCAACTTCTCTTAAACGAATACAACAAACGAAATCATTCCATCATTCTCGTCACACATGATATGAAACTGGCCTTCGATGCCCAAACCGTTTATGAAATGAAAAACGGAAAGTTCGACCAGGTCATTAAGGGAAAATGAGTTTGGGTTTGGCGATCGGAGTGGATATCGGCGGAGGAAGCATTCGAGCAAGCCTCTTCGATGAATCGGGTAAAGAATTAAAATCCCTTGTTTCCCCCACTCCGGAAAATTTAAACAATGAAAGTTTCTTAAAAATCTTAAAAGATACCATCCGCCCTTTGGTTCCAGAAGCAAAGGGAATTGGGGTTGGATCTCCGGGCCCTTTAAACAATGAACGGGGAGTTTTGATCGCAAGTGCCAATATGAAAGGTCTAGAAAACCTTCCTATCAAAGAATCCCTAACGAAAGAATTTTCCCTTCCCGTCTGGTATGAAAATGACGCCAACTGTGCAGCACTTGGTGAAGCATATTTTGGTTTTTACAAAGAAGCGGAATCAAAACTCATCTTAACTCTGGGAACGGGAGTTGGTGGTGGTTTTGTCGATAAAGGAATTTTGTATTCCGGTTATCTTGGCAACGGAATTGAAATTGGTCATACTACAGCCGTTATCGGTGGTGCACTTTGCGGCTGTGGGGTTAAAGGTTGTGTTGAAAGTTATTTTTCCACACGGGGATTTATCAACCGTTATATGGAAAAAACTAATATCAAATTAAATAGTGCCGAAGAATTTTTCCAACTTGTATTCAAAAAAGATTCGGTGGCAGAAGAAATTTTACATTTTGGAACCTTGGCTTTAGCCCATGCAGTTCGAAATGCCATCCATTTACTAAATCCAGAAGCAGTTGTATTTGTGGGAGGAATCACAAAATCCTATGATTTATTTGGCAAAACCCTGGAGTCAGAAATCAGATCCACAATCTTTCCTGTGTTAAATGGTAGATTAAAAATCGGTGTGGGGGGAAGTTTATCCGGTACTTTAGGTGCGGCATCCCTTGTTTTTTCTAAGGAGAAAGTTTAATATGGAGAATTGTCTTTTCTGCAAAATTGCGAGTGGGGAAATTCCGAGTAAAAAGGAATACGAATCAAAAAACATTTTAGTGTTTCATGATATCACACCCCAAGCCCCCTTTCATGTCCTCATCATTCCCAAAGTCCATATTTCCAGTATGAACGAAATTGGAGATTTGGATCCAGAAATCTTAAAAGAAATCTTTCAAATCATTCCTAATCTGGCCAAACAAAATGGAATTGCAGAAAAGGGATATAGACTCGTCAATAACTGTGGAAATTTTGGCGGACAAACTGTACACCATATCCACTTCCATCTATTAGGTGGTCGTCATATGAACTGGCCACCGGGTTAAAAAGGAAAACATGAGAAAATTAATATTTGGAATTTTAGTTTCAGGGATCGCGGTTTATTTTCTTTCGAAAAACTTTGATCTCACAGAATTCGAACGATTAGAGGGAAAAATCAATTGGTGGATTTTCCCACTACTTTTTCTTTCTAACTTATGGGCCTTTGTGCCTTTTTCGATTCGCTGGTATCATCTTTTAGAAAAAAAGATTAGTTTTTCACAAAGTTTCACAACCTCCATCATTGGTGTTGGTCTCAACATGGTTCTCCCTGCGAGAGGCGGAGACCTTGTTCGTCTCATCATGAACAAACGAGATACAGAACTCCCACTCACTCATCTTTTCAGTCGGATTTTTTTAGAAAAAGTAATGGATCTTGGATCTGTTGTGATCATTGGTGCATCGGCTCTTTTTTTTATGGGCCTTGGACAATCCAAAAACTTAAGTTTGTTACTCATTTCCACATTGGTCATATTGGGAATGATTGTAGGACTCGTGTTAGTTCGTTATTTTTTGGAAACACTTCGAAAAATTGCAAAAAACGTTTTTGGCCTTATCGGCAAACATGGACTTTACGAAGACAAGTTAGACCACCATTTGGTAGAATTTTCATCTTTTCTCAAAGGTGACAAACTACTGAAACCTGTCCTTTACTCTATTCCAACTTGGATCTTTGGGTATGCGATATCCTACTACCTTGCCGGTTTACTGATTGGAATGCCGATTCTTTTTCCTGAAGCACTCTTATTTATGTTTCTTGGTGGAATGGGTGTGGCAATCCCTTCTGCACCTTCAGGAATTGGTGTTTTCCATGCGGCCATTATTTCCGGATTTATCATTGTTGGTCGTGATCCAGGAGAAGGACTTGTGTATGCAACGGTTGTCCACCTAACACAATTTGTCATCACTACAAGTTTAGCCTTAGTTGCTTATTTGTATTGGCGATGGACTCACGGGAACAAAACCAAATAAAATCTTCACAACTTCCCTTTTACCAATTTTGGGAACTAAAAATTAGAAATATTTTATATATTAACGAATCGAAAAGAGGTATTTAAATGTCAGGAACAAGACCTTTCAAAGTTTTAGGAATCCAACAAGTTGCCATCGGCGGCGAGTCAAAAGAAAAGTTATCCAAGTTTTGGGTGGATGTGATGGGACTCACAAAAGTTTCAGATTATAAAAGTGAAAAAGAAAATGTGGATGAGGACATTTTGTCCATGGGAAATGGCCCTTTCAAAGTTGAAATTGATCTCATGCAACCCATAGATCCAAACAAAAGCCCCAAAGTGCATGACCCCAAACTCAATCACATAGGCCTATGGATTGACAAACTGGAAGAATGTGTGGACTACCTAACCAAACAAGGCGTTCGTTTCACTCCTGGTGGGATTCGAAAAGGGGCTGCTGGATATAACGTTTGTTTCATTCACCCAAAAGGAAATGAAGAGTTCCCACTTTGTAGCGAAGGTGTGCTCGTGGAACTCGTCCAAGCACCTGAAGATGTGATCAAAGCACTGGGTTAAAACTAAGTCAAATGAATGCAATCGATCGGACTTAAGTCTGATTGGTTGCCAATTTTACTAAAAAGTAATTGGAACATTAAATTTCTCAAAACAAATTGTTTTTATATAACCAGAATTTGCCTTGCCTATCTAAATAAACCTTCTAGACTCATAAAACATGGATGAGAATCAAAAACTCCAATTCATCAAAACCAATTTTTGGAAAAAAATCAAAGAGACAGGCAAAAAAATTCCCTTTTTGAAAGATGTCATCGCGATGTATTACTGTTTGTTGGATGAAAACACTTCTCTCACTGCCAAAACATCCATTGCATTAGCACTGCTGTATTTTATTTCACCAGTGGATGCGATCCCAGATATCATTTTGGGTTTAGGATTTACCGATGATGCAGGAGTGATTGCCACCACCCTACTCATCATCAAATCTCAATTGAAACCGGAACATTATACCAAAGCAAACGAATCTTTATCGAACTAGCGATGGGGAAGTTTCATTTTTTTTGTCTCAAACTTACTTAATCGAATAGTAAATCTATCATTTGTTTCAAAATATTCAAAATATTCAAAATATTAATATCCATTCTTTTATGTATAATTTCGGAACCAAACCTTTACCAAAGATAAAGACTTGGTTTGTTATTATTGGCAGCATTTTGTGTCACAACCAATATTTTCCCATTAAATGGATTCAAAAGTGTCACAGGCATATTTCCCGAATTGGTTCCTTGCGCAGAAGAAATATCCGTATGAGTGCAACTACTCCCATCCAAGTTACATCGAAACAAACCAGGTTTCCCGTTATTGGCACCATTAGCAGTGACCGTTATCAATTTAGCATTCACGGTATCAATGATCGCACTTGAAGCATTGCCCGAGTTAAGTCCTTGCCCTGCAGATATATCCGTATGGCTACAGTTAGTTCCATCTAAATCACAACGGAACATTCCAAGTTTCGAATTGTTGGAACCATTACAGGTTGTTACAACAAACTTCCTATTCATCGTATCAACCACTATGGATGGATAGGTTCCAGAACTTCCACCTTGACCTGCAGATATATCAATAAAAACACAACTACTTCCGTCTAAATTACAACGAAAAAAACCTGGTTTGCCACTACCACCCGCACCACCAACACTCCAATTATTTGTTACAAACAAAAGTTTAGAATGAATCGGATCAATAGCAACGCTTGGTGATTGGCCAGAATTTGTTGGTTGCCCTGCGGAGATATTCGTATACGTACAATTTGTTCCATCTAAATCACAACGAAAGAGTGCTGATTTTCCTACATAATTTGTTACGACCAAGAGCTTTTTATTTGTATAGTCTAACACAGGAAAGGGAGAACTTTGAACTCCCGTTTGTCCTGCCGATATATCGCTATGGGTACAACTTGTTCCATCCATATGACAACGATATAAACTCAAACGACCATTATTTAATGCAGCAACCAATAGTTTTGAATGAATTCGATCTATTACAATTCTGGCGGAAGTTCCAGAATTGGATCCTTGTCCTGCAGAGATATCAATATGAGCACAATTAGAACCATCTAAATCACAACGGTACAAACTAAGTTTGTTACTGTTGGTTCCATTTTGACTGACAGCTAACAGTTTCTGATTCACTGTATCAATCACTGCTGAGGCTTGGTATGGGACGGCATTTGTGCCTTGTCCTGCAGAGATATCAAAATGAGATCCATTTGTGTTTGTTCCTGGAACTGCCGCAAACACCATCGTTCCTGCCTCAAATAAAGAGACAACGCTGGATCCAGCAGCACTACTAGCAACCACTCTAAAATAATAAAAGGAACCGTTACTCAAACCCGTAATGGTAGCAATGGGATCTGTCACTGGGCCAAAACTGGTAGAAGACGTTGTCACTCCTGGACTTGTGCTATAGTACACTGTGTACGATGTAGCTCCTGAAACTGGCCACCACTGCACAACAGCGGAACCTCCGCCAGCTTGGGCTTCAACAAAACTTGGAGCATCAGGTGGACCAATATAAAAACTTTGGTTGCCTGCTGAACTTAAATTTCCTGCCAAATCGCGACCGAGGTATTTTACTTGTTGGTTTCCATTAGAAAGTGCAACTGCGGAAGAATAAACCATTCCATTAGTAACAGCACCACTTCCATCAAACGTAGGTTCTGTCCCATTCAATGTATAAATAATTTGATCACAACCCAGTCCACCCGTATCAGAACAACTGAGTTGCAGTTGTGTTCCCGATGGAAAAGGGCCAACCCCAGAAGGAGAAACCATCGATACAAGAGGAGCCACCGTATCTTTATGAGTGGAACGAGTTGTAGATCCAAAACTTCCCACTAAGTTCGTAACACAAATACGAATGGTATTGTTTCCTTCCACAAAGTGAGAGTTCGCAATTGTAGTTGTGATGTCGGTAGAAATAGCGGCATTTCCTGTGACATTGGTATTACTTCCTGTATTGGTAAGAGCCGTTCCATTGGAACAGTTTGATCCACCCATACGAAATTGGTAGGATCCAACCTTGGAACTTTGCCAACTGAGTGTTACATTCGATGTTCCATTGATCGCTTGTGTATGTGAATTGACAGTAATCGTAGCCACTTGCGTATCTACAGTATAATTTTGAGAATTGACATTCGAAACATTCCCTGCTTTGTCTCTAGCAATAAACTTTGTATAGGTGACTGCTCCATCACTCATTGAGATAGCAGATGTATATAAACTTCCACTGATTACATTGCCTGTATTCCCCTGGATGTTTGGATTTGATGGACTTGTACCAATCTGCACCGCATAAACAATCTGTTCACAACCAGTGCCGCCTGTATCCGAACAGGAAAGCGAAACTGACGTCGCCACTCCGTAACTTCCGGTACCAGGATCAGCAGTCACCACTGGTGCCGTATCATCTCTTGTAAGTGCAACAGAAACAAATCCAGTCAGTCCATTAGAGCCAGTGACACAAATACGATAGGTTTTGATTCCTTCGCCTGTGAAGTGAGTATGAGAACGAACAAAACCTTGGTCTACGTTTGCAGTGATAGATCCTGTAGTAATTATGGTTCCTGATTCACAAGAACTACCCTCTCTAACGGTATATGGTCCTGATCGATCAGACCTCCAAGTGGCGGTAGAACTTCCGATAGCACCTGAAGAAGAACTAATTGCCTGCGAGGATTGACTTATGATTGTAAGTGCAGGGATTTTTGTATCAATCGTATAAACGATGTTTAATGTCGATGACACGTTTCCTGCTAGGTCACGACAAAACGTTTGAAGGGTATGAGTTCCTTCTGTCGAGAGAGAAATGGATTTAGAAGACGTTGTCAGAACCATTCCGTTTTTTGGATAAAAAGAAGGAGTCGATCCATCCAATGTATAAACAATGGATCCAGGTGCTTTGTTATCTGAACAAGTTAGTGTTGTTGTTTGTGTTGTCGAATAAGTTCCAGCCAACAAGGAACTAGTGATTGTCGGAGGAGTTGTATCACTAAGGATGGTAACAATGGTTGTGTCGTTTGCAGTTCCATCACCATCGGTATCAAAACCTAATGGATTTCCATTTGTATCTAAAACAATCACCACAGGGTTTCCTGACCCACCAGGGCCTGTAGTTAAAAATCCAGGCGGATTTGGATTGATATAATAATCAGGAATTCCATCTCCGTTGGTATCGACTGCATCGGGAATCCCATCTCCATTGGTATCAAGTAAAACTAAATTAGGAATGTTTCCCCCAGTAAGATTGATGGAATCAGAAACACCATCCCCATCGGTATCAATGAGAGTTCCATCTGGAGTTCCATCACCTGACAAATCAATGGCGGTTCCTGGACTTAAATTTTGCGAGGAAGTAGGAGAACCTCCAATAAGGTTAAGTAAAAAAGCAAATACGCCAGAATCCGCCTGTGATTGGTTATCTGTAGGAAATACTACACAGTTTGTTAAAAATAATATAGAGATAAAGCTGAGTTTCATTCGATTTCGCATAGACATACATAGTTTTCCAAATCAATTTATTTTAAGTTTAGGAATCTTATGTAAAAAAGTCATCTCGCCTGCATAACGAATAACCAAGGGCTGCTAGAAAAAATAAAAATTTACCGTTAAAAACGTTCTAAAAATGCGTTTGCACCGTTTTTAACGTTTTGGGTGATCTAAGCTTTAAAAGGGAGATACGATAGAAAGGAAGATTTTATGTTACGAGTGGTTCCATTCTGATGATCCACCACCCTTTGAGTATTGATAGAAATTTTTAGAGAGTATGATCCCCTATAATAAGGGATCTACTCTCTTTTCACTAAAGTTCCCCTCGAATTCTAGCCAAAGATATCTTAGAAAAAATATGTTTAAAATCTTCTTTGATTCGGTATAAAACAGGAACAAAAACCAAAGTAACACCTGTGGCAAAAAATAATCCCCATCCAAAAGCAAGTGACAGTGGTTGTACAAATGGATCTAATGTAGGAATTCCGTAAGCACTTGGTACAAGTCCTATCACAGTACTAATCGTTGTTAGAAAAATCGGACGAAGGCGGATGGCCCCGCCGTTGATGATCGCATCTTCAATCGACATCCCTTGCAAACGAAGTTCTTCAATAAAAGTAATCAGAATGAGAGTATTGGCAACGATCGATCCACTTAATGCAACGATGGCCAGGGTACTCATAAAACTAAGTGGCATTCCATGTGTCATGAGTGCAAACAACACACCGACTATCCCAAAGGGAATAGATCCAATGATAACCGTAGTGGTTCCAACGGAATTAAAAAACACAATAAAGATTCCAAAGATCACGGCAACTGCAAGTAACATAGAAGTTCCTAAATCACGGAAAGATTTACCAGCGTCTTCCTGTTCCCCACCAAAAATTACGGAATAGTCATCTTTAACATATTTGTCCACGTTCACTATGTTTTTCAACTGTCGGTTCACGTATAAAGAGGTAGTTTTATCAGTATCTACGGAAGCCTCAAGTCGCACCACTCGTTGTAAGTCTTGACGGTTGATCATCGAATAATCTCTATCTTTTTCAAAATAAGCAACCTGACTTAAAGGGATGAGCCTTCGATTTCGATTTTCCACTTTCACCAAATTCAAACTGGCAACAGAGTGTCTCTCGGCTTCAGGAAATCGAACCAGGATATTGATTTTATCTTCGCCTTTACTAATTGTAGATGCCACCTCACCGTTAAATGCAGTGCGAATGGAACGTGCAATGTCTCTTGCACTCACATCGGTTCTTCCCGCAATTTCGTCTTTGACAAAAAATCGGTATTCTTCCTTCCCTAGTTCCAAATCGATACGTATGTCAGACACACCATCCATCTTTTTTAGTTCTTTGATATATAAATCAGCGATCTCTTGGATGACATCAAAGTCAGCACCACGAATTTCTAAACTCACTGGTTTTCCTACTGGTGGCCCTTTGATTTTCGCGTTTACATCATAAATCATATCTTTCGGAAAATTACCTGAAACTTTATTTTCCTGAATGTATTCTCTGATTTTTTTCACAAGAGTTCTTGCATCTTCCCATTCTTTTCTATCGGCTGCAGTCACCAATTTCATTGTTAGGTGTGATCTATGAACTTCCAAACCAGGTTTCGGATCTGTGATGGGATTTTCATGAATCCCTATGCGACTTCGTAAATGGATAAAATCTTTTCCTGCCATCTTTGTAACAACAGGTTCGATTTTCTCAATGATATCTCGGTTCTTTTGGAGAGTTGTACCAATCGGCATCCAAATTTTAATTTCGATATCTTCTTCACTTCCTGAAGGAAACATCACAAAAGGTAAAAACCTTCCAGCAAGGAATAAGGTGAAGAAAAAGATAAATGTAAAAATGGAAAGAACGAAGATCCTATGTTTTAAAGCAAAAGTCATGGTTCGTTTGTATCCAGAAATTACATACCCAAACGCCCCTTCCTTCTCTTCGATAGATTCATCTTTTTTGATTTTACCTTGGAATGTTTTGGGTAAAAATTTATTTAACCAGTTTGGTAAAAACACAAGAGCAAAAAGTAAGGAACTTGCAAGTGTGATAAGAACTACCGCAGGAATTCCTAAAATAAATTTTCCAATCACTCCACTCATAAATAAAAGTGGGAAAAATGCCGCAGAAATTACGAGAAACGATACTAAGAGCGGAACGAGTACATCTTTAAAAGTTTGTAAGATTGCCTCTCTCCTCTCCATCCCTTCTTGCATCAAACGATAAGTGTTTTCGGCCACAACAATGGAATTGTCCACCATCATCCCAAGAACCATCACCATTCCAAAGATAGTAATGGTATTAATGGTGAACCCAAATTGTTTTAAAAAGATAAAAGAAATGAGAAAGATAAAAATGATCGCAACACTAATCATAATACTCAGTCTCATACCCAAAATAAAAATGAGAGAAAGTAAAACAAGAACGAGTCCAGTTTCAAAGTTCAAAATCAAATCACCTAGTTGGCGACGAACATCATTACTTTTATCATCGTATATTTTCGTTTCTACTTCTGGGAAATTTCCTTGAATCGAAGATACTAAAGTTTTTACAGAGTCAGCAGTGGAAATGATATCTGCTTGATCGGTTTTCCAAACTCGAAGGATGATACTATTTTCACCGTTTATCTTTTCGTATGTTTGTTCTTCTTCAAATCCATCTACAACCTTGGCTACATCTTTTAGAACAGTGGCAAAACCAAATTCGTTCCCAAGCATAGGAACAGATAACATATCTTTTGCTTCTTCAAAGTCACCTCGTGTACGAAGTAGATATTCGGTTCCATTCACTTTTAATCTTCCGGAAGGAATATTGATATTTCTGGAACCAAGTGCATTCAGAACCGTATTAAGCCCTACTTCTTTTGCATTTAAGGCTTTGGGATTTACTTCCACAAGAAACTCACGATTTCGGTATCCGATTTTTTCTATTTCAGCGATTTCTTTAATTTGAAAGAATCGATCTTCATATCCTTTAGCAGCATCGCGTAACTTGCGATAATCGGCAATGGAGTCACCCGAATTTTCCTTTAGAGAAAGAGCAAGACTGATAACTTCTTGTTTTTCAGTTGTGATTTCCCTTACCTTAGGTTTTTGTGCATTGTCTGGAAGGCGGACGGAGTCGACGGCATCTTTGATATCATCCAATACCTTTTTGGTATTTTTAGTTCCTTCCACGATGAAAATCATAATGACGCTAACATTTTCTAGGTTATAACTTCTGATTTTGTCAATTTTTGCAACTGCCCGTAATTTCTTTTCGATGGGAATGGCGACTAGTCGTTCTATTTCTTCTGGCGTAGCACCTGGAAGTGGAGCCTCGATGACAATTTTATCCAAGGCCACATTTGGGAAAGCTTCCCTATGCATAGAAAGCAAACGGGAAAGTCCAATCAAAACCAAAAGGACTAAAATGAACTGAACGATAAGTGTTTTATCGGTAATGAATTTAGCAATGTTCTGCATTCGTGAATTCCCAAAACTAGAATTTAAAACAAAAAAGTTGACTAACTGGTCAGTTTTTATTCTGGCATTGGAAAAACAACAGATTTTGGCCTGGGAAAGCAGATTTCTATAAATTACAATTTAAACTGGTAAGCAATTTCCTTCATATCTTCGGCAGCCTGTGTCAATTCCTGGGAACTATCAGCTGTTTGCACAGAAGCGTCACTGATTTGGTTGGTTCCCGAGTTGATTTCACCCAAGGCTAAGGCATTTTGGTTCATAGCATCAGAAACGGAAAGGATGGCTTGGTGGACTTCCGTAATGCTTGCACTAATCTCTCGAGAGAGGGTAAAAGTTCTTTTCGCAAGTTGGTTGATTTCTTCCGATTGGGCTCGGTATTGCCTACCGGATGCTGCCACCTCCTCGTAATCAGGAATGACTTTCTCTGTAATCATGCTGAGAAGTTCCTTTACCGAATCCACCATTTCCATCATGGCTTTTTCTAGTTTTTTATTGAGTTCCACGATCTTTTTGACTGTATCTTGTGATTTTCCAGCCAAGTTAGACACCTCCGTAGCAACAACCGCAAAACCACGACCATGTTCCCCTGCCCTCGCCGCCTCAATAGCAGCATTTAATGAAAGTAAGTTGGTTTGTTCCCCAATTTCAGATATCATACTTGCGAGTTCTCGGATTTCTTTGATTGCTTCGGCATCCTTCACCGCATTTTGAATTTTGGCATTGATAGTTTCAAATAGGCTTCTTGCCTCACTAAGTGATTTACCTGCAAAACTTTCCAACTGACCTGCTTTTAGTTCTATGTTTTCCGCACCTTTGGAAACCATTTCCATTTCATCACCGAGTAAACCCAATGTCTCAATCATAGAATTGGATTGAGAAGAAATTTCCTCTGCAGATGCGGAAACATTTTCAGCACTAGCTGAAAGTTCTTGTACAGAAGAGGCAATTTCTTCCATTGTTGCAGAAGAATCGGAAGCTAAGGAAGATAGATGCCCACTTTTTACAGTTAACGATTCCGACAAAGATTGGATTTTTTTTACAATGGAAATTAGATTTTTTCGCATCTTTTCCAAACTGTTTGCCATGCCTCCAATTTCATCCTTTCTTTCTAATTGGTTTTTGGGGACTTCCACAGTTAGTTCGTTATGCGAAATGCGATTCATCAGAATGGATGCCTCTCTCAGAGCATTGGTTACTTTTGTTAAAATATAACCCATTCCAAAAGAAACAAAAACAACAGAAAACACAATACTTAAGATTGTAAAAAAGGAAATGGAATCTAAGGACTTAGTCATTGTTGCCACCGGAACTCGGTAAATCACTCTCCAAGGTACAGAGTGTAACTTATATACTCCGTACAAACAATCATTTCCCAAATTGTTTTTTCCTCTAAAAACAAATACATCTTCCGTTGATTCTTTTAACTTTTCCGTTATCCCTTCTGGAAAAGCAGTTTTGATATCCTTATTTAATAAACTGATATCTGCAGCGAGTTTGATTTGTCCATTTCCATCGATAAGCCAACTCTCTCCGCTAAATTGATCCACCTGAGTAAATTGTTTGGAAGCGTTGGACACATCAATTCCAATGGAACTAATCAAAACTGGTTTTCCATTTTGGATGGTTACCCCATTCACAAAAATGGCATATGACTTATATTCTGCCGTATAATCCATATTAACCACAATTTCTTCGCCAGAAGCCACCAATTCAAAAAACCAAGAATCATCCGGATCTTCCTCTCGTAAGGTATCAATTTTATCCGCTTTTTGATTAAAATAATTTTTTGTTAAGGGATTGATGAGGCCAAGATAAGTAATATAACCTAATTTTTGTTTGTAAGCAGATAAACTTTTAAATACAATCTCTGATCTTTCTCCTTTCGGTTCACCTGATTTTGCCCATAAAATGGTATTTTCATCAGAGACCAGTAAAGTGGCCGTTTCTTTTGCGCGTTCCAAGATGGAATCAATGGATGCCGATTTGGATTCTAAGATTTTTAATATATCAAAACTTTCTAATTTGGAAATGATCGTACTTCTACCAACATAATAACTTAAAAAACCGGTGAGACTTGCAGAAATCGCAACAGAAAGAACGGTAAGCAGCAATAGTTTCGTACGGAGTGAATCTGGTTCCCATTTCAATTTCATAAAAGTTCTTTCCTTAAATATAAATTATTTCCGAATCTTGTTTGCATTACTATTACAAAGAGTATAGAGTGTCATAACATTTATGACCCCAGCACCTCAAGGAAAAAAGTTTCTCCAGGAAAAAGTTTATACTTTCTTAATGATGGTAATTCTTTTCTTTCCATTCTTTGTTTTGGTAGCGGAGCCAAAAAAGAAAACAAACAGTAGTCCTACCGAAATCCCTAACGACCCCAAGGGGGCAGATTCAAAACCAGAATTAGAAACAGCGAAACCCATAAATGAACTCCAATTCAAGATGACCGGGATGGTGAAAACGGATTATGCTTATGCAAATGGTTCCGTTCTTTCCTTTGGATTTGATAACCTTGTAGCTCCCACCATGGCCAAACGACAAATACAAGCACGAGATTCTGAGCCTCGTTCAGGAATTTATCCTACCAGTTCCCTACTTGGTACGGAAATCAGTTATGGAACCAAACTCAAAGGTATTTTTGAGGCAGATTTTGTAGATGTATCCAAAAGTTCGATTGGCCCGGAAACCAAACCACGAGTCCGCCAAATTTATTTTAAGTACACACCGAACTCTTCGTTCGAAATCTTTATGGGTAGGACTTGGGATTTATTTGCCGGGGTGTTTCCTCACTCTTTTAACTCCAGTGCCTTTATGTCTGCCTCTGGAAATATTGGATGGCAAAGAGAACAGATTGGCGTTTGGTATAAAGTTGGCAAATTCAAATTCGGATCTGCCATTGGTACAACCGGATTTCATAATGATCCACAAGTTAAAATCAATGTAGAAAGAAATTCCATGCCCACGGTTGCTGCTCGAATTGACTGGTTACCCACAACAAACTTAATGTTTACAACATCTGCAATCGGCACCAAACTTAAAGTAAGCGATCCTTATAGTGATTCCTCTAGGGATGGGAGTTATTTACAATACGATCCCAGTCGTTCCGATCCCAATGCCACACCAGTTTCAGGGCTTTTACAAAGAGAATCTAACCGAAGGACAAATCTAACCTCAGGTGGTGTTTCTTTTGGATTCACTTGGAAATGGGGATCTCTTGAATCCAGAGGAGAAGTCAGTTATGGTACAAACTTAAATTCGGTAACGGCTTCGAGCATTTCCCAATTCCAATCCACAACTTATGGTGCAGAATTTACGGATAGCCAATATGGTTTTCTATCTGGATCTTATTTTAGCGATGCTAAAACAAATACGAGAACCAAATACAACTCGCCGAGGGAAGTCACTGGTTTTTTAAGTTTTAACTACGAAGTTTCAAGCCAATTCGGAATTGGGATTCATGGAGGTGTCTCAAAAATCACAAACCCCGAAGTTTTAATTGGAGCCGATTATAACCAACTAACCATTAGTAGGTCAGATAGTTTCCAGTGGACATCAAATCCAAAAGTAATGGGTGCTGTGCGTGAAAACCAAAACTATGGATTCCGAATGTATTTTGATCCAGAAGAACGGATTCGATTTTTTATACAAACCGATTTATTTAGAACCTATTATAAAGATGTGGAGAGGTATTCTGGACAGTCTGCACATATCTCTAGTTATGATCCTTTTAGTGGTGTGGGAGAACTAAGAGATCCGGGAAACAAATACGTTCGTTCCTCAAGTCTCGGAGAGGTTTATTCCATTCGTCTAGGTGGCCTTTTCCGGTTTGATCCTTAAATTTTTTAGCTTATAACCATTTTAAAAGTATTTGTTTTAAGTTTTCTTTTTGGACTGGTTTGCTGATATAATCATTCATTCCAATCCCCAAACATTTTTCTTTTTCCCCAGCAATGATCCCGGCTGTCACCGCGATGATTGGTAAGGTTTTTCCAGTTTCAAGTTTTCGAATTTCTTTTGTAGCATCATATCCGTTCATCACAGGCATTTGGATGTCCATAAGAATCAATGTAGGTGATTCCGATTGGAAAACAGAAATGGCCTCTTCTCCATTTTGGGCTTCTAGAATTTTTACCTCAGGTAAAATTCGTTTGATGAAATTTTTCATGAGTCCGAGGTTCACAGGATTGTCTTCTACAACTAAAATTTTAGATGATTGTGCCGTATTAGACCGAAGATTCATTTCTTCTTCTTGGGATTTGGTTTCTGAAGGTGAAGGATTCAATATAGGATCAAATTCAGGAATTCTCAGTTGGATATCAAAATAAAATTCGCTACCTTGGTTTAACTCACTTTTTAATTGTAATTTGGACTTCATAAGAGTTAAAAGTTGTTTACAAATGGTTAGACCAAGACCAGTTCCACCAAACTTTCGTGTGGTGGAAAAATCTTCCTGAGTAAAAGAATCAAAAATCTTTTCTTGGCTTTCTTTTGCAATGCCGATCCCCGTATCTTTGATGGAAATTCGTAAACTTACCTTCTTCGGATCTGCCAAATCCAAACGTTTGACATTACATTCCACCAAACCTGACTCCGTAAACTTGATGGCATTTCCGAGCAAATTTAAAATCACCTGGCGCAAACGATTGGAATCAAACATCAGTAGTGTTGGAATATTTTCATCAATATGAAAATGAATATCCAAACCTTTGATGATGGCTTGGATATTCATAATTTTGATGGCTTCCATAACTATTTTTTTAAGATCGTATGATTCTTCTGCGAGTTGTAGTTTACCTGCTTCCGCTTTGGAGAAGTCCAAAATATCATTTACAATGTTAAGGAGTGCATGTGCTGATTGTTTTACAATTTGTGCATATTCATTATAAGAAGAATTTTCTAATGTCTCTGCCAGTAAATCAGAGTATCCAATAATTCCATTCAGCGGAGTTCTGATCTCATGACTCATATTGGCTAAAAATTCCGACTTCGCACTGTATGCTTTTTCAGCAAATTCTTTGGCATATTTTAATTCTAATTTGGTTTCATAGGCTTCTGTAATGTCACGAGTGAACATAAGAATTCCGCCAATACCACCACCTAACTGTTTCCAGGGACGAATTTCCCATTGTAAAACTTGATCTTTATCCCAACCGGGTGGCCGCCAAACGTCTTCATCTCTTTTTAAAACTTCTCCACGTAAACCCCGAGAATGAATCTCTTTCCATTCCGAACCAATATTAGGGAAAATTTCGTAATGACCTTTGCCTATGACTTCTTCTTTAGAAAAAGGAATTTTATAATCCTCAATCCAACGTTGGCTAAGTGCCACATAACGCATCTCTTGGTCTAACATAGCAACAGCCGCAGGGGCATGTTCCACAAACGACCATAAAATGGCAGTTTGCGCAGCAAGAGCCATTTCCCATTTTTTACGTTCATTGATATCTTGGATGGTTCCGTAAATTTTTACAATTTTTCCGTTTTCATATTCAGCCCGACCAATCGTCCGCACCCAAGTTTGATTTCCTTTGGCAGTCACCATTTCCAATTCTAAATC
Source organism: Leptospira kanakyensis (assembly GCF_004769235.1). Classification (NCBI taxonomy): domain Bacteria; kingdom Pseudomonadati; phylum Spirochaetota; class Leptospiria; order Leptospirales; family Leptospiraceae; genus Leptospira; species Leptospira kanakyensis. The sequence goes on from NZ_RQFG01000019.1 coordinate 727,058, forward strand.
GTATTCTTTACCTTCTTTTAAAAGTAAATCGACACCATTGGCAATCTTTCTTTGGCTATCTTCCGAATGATAAAAACTAATTCCACCACTGACACTAGGGATATAATCATCTTCTACTTCATGAATTCTTTTTGTTACATTGGTCCAGTTTGCTTTATTGGTTTTTAAATCCAAATCCCAACCACCAATTTTTGCTAAACCCGCCACTTGGTCCAGAAGCCTTGATAAATTTTGTAATTCCATCTCCGCTTGTAAGGATTCAGAAATATCTAAAATTTGTGAGAGATAATAGATTGGGTTTCCCGAATGGTCTCGAATGATGGATTTACTGAGTACTGCCCAAATGAAATGTCCATCTTTTGTTACATAACGTTTTTTGATTTGAAAACTCTGGATTGACCCGCGATTTAATTTTTCCAAAAAAGAAAGTTCAACTTTCAAATCCTCTGGATGAGTGATGTCCGAGATGGATTTTGTTTTTAGTTCTTGTGCAGAATAACCAAGCCACTGGCAAAAAGTAGGATTCACTTCAATCACTTCGCCATGAGGATTTTCAATTTTCATTCCGATACTAGAACTTCGAAACGCCGAGGAAAATAAGTCCCGGGAAAGTTCTGTGGATTGTAAGATGTGTGGGTTTGTTGTGTTTGAGAACTCCATACTGGAATCCAAAACAATGAGTACAAACTGTTTTCCTGATTCCGTAAATTCCTTGAGATACATTCGGAAAGGGAAGCCGGCACTATTACTCGGATCAAAACAAATGCGACCGATGATAGAACCTTTTGATCCAAGTGCCGTTTCCAGACGGATCCCCGAATTTGTAAGAATACATTCTGCAGGAAAAGATTGTTCTTCTGTCATTCCCATTGACTTACAAGCAACAGGACTCGGGTAGACAATACCGACCGAGGTATCCCATACTAGAAATCCATGTAAACCAGACTCCAATACCAATTCACATAACTCTCGTTTGCCTGCGATAAATGTTATTGGATTCATGATTTCTAAGAATTCGGGAATTTATTTAGGAAACTGCACCGAAAATAGGCCTCTTAGTTCCCCAACTTTGTAACCAATGGCTTTGTCATTTGGATACTCTTGGTCAAGAATTTGTTTCGTTGTTTTTTGAATCTCATTTAGATTTCCATGGCATTGGAGACAAAATCCCATCACTGGGATGGGAATGTACACTGTCACAGAATCATCCGACGTGATGGATTTGTTTGGAAATACACCTTCCGGTGTTTTTAATTTTTCTATTTCTAAAAAAATTTTTTCCTCATTTGCAGAGAGTAGATTCGATTGATTCCGAGGTTTATTTGTGATACGGCGGAGAGTGACTCCATTTTTTTGACCTAATCCATTCGTAAAACCAATGGCATTCAGTTTACAAAATGGAATTGCTTGTTTTGTTCCACCCTCAGCAATTTTCGAATTTAGTTTTTGTACCAAATTGGTTTTGGCTTCATTCGTAATTGTAATGGCAATACTTTCATAGTCAGGGTTTTTCCATTGGCAACCAAATCCAAAACTAAATAAAACCAGTAAAAACAAGATTCTAAAAACAACAGTTTTCCACTCTAACATATAGTTAAATTCTAATGGATGGTTTTTCATTCTGCAACCGGTAAAATGACAGAGAAAGTTGTTTTCCCAGGCTGAGATTCAAAATCAATTTTACCATTTTGGTTTTTGATGATTTCTTTTGAAATATAAAGCCCAAGACCGATGCCCTCTCCCTTTTCTTTCGTTGTAAAAAATGGCTGGAAGATTTGGTTTTGCAAAGGAATGGAAATTCCCAAACCATTGTCGGCAATTAATACTTCGACTTCCTTTTCGTTTTTCAAACGCACAGTGACTTTGATTTCTCCTGAATTGGGAGAGGTAGCTTGGATGGCGTTAAAAAGTAAATGTGACCATACAAGTTTGATCGCTGGTTCACAAACTAGTACTTCGATACGATCATCTATCTCCGTAACCAATCTACGACTGATTTCCCAATATTGATTATAAAGGAATAAAATATCTCGGATGCCCTCGCCGATAAAAACTCTAGTTTTATCTTGTTCAAAAAATGGTAATGAGAATTGTCGAAAGGTTGAAATTACTTTTTCGGTTCTACTAATCGCATTAGAAACTAATAAATTAGCTTTTTCCATCGTTTTAAATTTGAGCCACAAATACACAAAGTCCCAATCTTTCGTATCTTCTTTCACCAGTCCTTCAAAACTTCGGTGATCCACTCCAATATCAATACAGCGGTCGGCTAAGAAATGAAGATCTCCTTTCGGCAAAAATGAAAAAAAATTCAAAATCAAATCATAATCTTCTCGTTTTTCTTTTCTTGTTCTGTGTTTCCAAAGTAGTTGTTTTTCTTTTTCTCGCCAGACCGGTTCCTTTCTTGTCAAAAAAGATAACTCTTCTTCATAAAGAAATTCGTTCATCGATTTAATCCCAGCAAGTGGATTGTTGATTTCATGTGCTACATTGGAAGCTAAGGTTCCCAGTGTTACTAAACGATCATTTTTTAATAACAAAGTTTCTCTTTTGTTTAATTCTTCCACAAGGGATTTATTATTATTCTCTAATATATCTAATAAAAAAGATACCAATCGTACAATACAAATGGTAATACCTAAAAGCAAAATGACTTTTAAGATCTCAAGGGGTAAAACAATTCGATTTGGTGTTTGCGGGACAAGCCTGTATCCGGTAAAAAATTCAGCTCCGTTCAAAGTTGCGAGAATGATCCCACCGATATAACCCACAATCACAAACATTCCCATAATGGCAGAAAATTTCCGATGCAGAAAAAAACCAATGTAGAGTTGGTACAAAAAGAAAATGGAGAAAAAAATAGCATTTTGGATGGGAGTGGCTACTAACCCAGTTGGATGGTTTAGGATGGTTAAATAAAATCCAGAAAGGATTATGCAAAAATCTAAAACTAAAAAACCGATGATAGAAGAATTTCCTAAATCAGAAACTAGTTTGTTTTTGATTTTATATTTAGCGAGTAAAGAGGAAGATAAAAAATAAAGTCCGACAAAACAAGCGACCCAAAATGGAGGTTTTCCCAGATTTAAAAAGGAAGCAACAAGCCCAATCCAACCGATCACCATCCGAATGGATACAAGAATCAAAAGTCCTTTGGACTTCATCTGATTCGAAAATTGCAAAAGCAGAGCCGCAGATGTAACCATAACGAAGGTCAAATCAGTAAACCGGATGTTTCTGTAAAATCAAGCCAATTCTAAAAAGAGCCGTTTGACAGCACGAACCAATCCCAAAATCTTGACCTTGGTTCCTTCAATATGAAACAAACAAAATTGGCAATCATAGGTGCTGGTGGCCTTACGGGAAAAGAACTGACAAAACTTCTCGCCCATCATCCAAATTTTGAACTCGTACATGTCACTTCCAACCAAGTGGATGGAAAACACATTCGAGAGGTATTCCCTGATCTCAGCCATTTACCTGATTTAAAGTTTCATAAACACGATGCCCCGGTTCCGAAAGAGGCAGGCATTGTCCTTGCCACTCCAAACGAAGTTTCTTTGGAGAAGGCACCGCAGTTCTTAAAGGAAGGCCGAAAGGTCATTGACCTTTCAGGAACTTTTCGACTCCACAACAAGGAGAAATTCGAAACTGCCTACCAGTTTGTGCATAGCGAATTTGGAATGATGGACCAAGTTGTATTCGGGCTTCCTGAACTTTTTAGAGAAAAATTAAAAAATGCTCATTTTGTATCAAATCCAGGTTGTTATGCGACCTCAGCCATCCTTCCCATTGCACTCCTTGGAAACCTTAGAAAAGAAATCCAAGGCCCGGTCATTGTGGATGCAAAGTCTGGTGTCAGCGGCGCTGGTGGTAGAACGGAAGAAATCAAATTTGCTTATACCAATGTATATGAAAATTTTCGAGCATATAAAATTCTTACACACCAACACGAACCAGAAATGGAAGAATACGGTTTTGTAGGAACAGAAGAAAAAGAAATCCACTTCACTCCACATTTACTTCCCATCTACCGAGGGATCTTAGCCACTATCTATGTTTCTTTCCCTAAAGGAATTAATGCAGAACTAGTAAAAGAAAAATTTCAATCTGCAGCAGAGAAGGAACCTTTTGTACGGTTGTATCAAACTCCAGAAGAAATTGAGATTCGAAAAGTTCAAAATACAAACTTTCTAGATCTCGGATTCCGAATCAAAGGGAATACTTTGGTGATTGTTTCAGCATTAGATAACCTTGTGAAAGGGGCGGCAGGACAAGCCTTACAAAATTTGAATTTGATGTATGGTTATCCTGAAACGGAAGGACTTGTTACCCTTTAACCGTAACCAAACACTCATTACAGGAGCATTTGAAGGAGAAGTCGGAATCCTTCGTGCTTCTGGAAAATTCCCCCATCTCGAAGTAATGGGAATTGGAAATTTAGACGCAGCAGTCAATTTATCCCAATACCTTTCTCAAAAAAAAGAAATTCAGAATATTATTTTTTTTGGATCTTGTGGGGCCTACGAGTGGACAAACTTTTCGATTGGATCTATCGTATCACCAAACCTTGTCTATACGAAAGAACTAAGCCATACACTTAAACTATCCAAACAAATTCCGGTAACACCAGAATTTTATGAACTGATTACAGACAAATCATTCCAAGCTGCCAATTGTAATGCGCCAACAACCATCACTTTGGCTGAATTAAAAAACCCACCAGATCCCTCCTGGGAAAATTTAGAAGTGGAAAACTTGGAACTATTTGGAATCGCGAAGGTGGCCGCAAAATTTTCAGTAACAGTGACTGCTTATTTAGCGATCACCAATCTTGTGGGAAAAGATGGGTCCACCGACTGGGCCAAAAACTGGAAAGAGTTATCCCATACCTTACAAAATCAATTTCTAAATGAAGGGAATTCAAAAGACTAAATCAATTTAGAAGAGAATCAAATCTAAAAACTTTGATCTCTCCTTCTTCCATTCCATTCTATCCTAATCTCCTAAAACTTCTTTCACATTTACATGGCCTAACACACGTTTGATCCAATTCTCAACAGAGAGAGGAAGTTTAGTATCCATCAATCCAATATTTTTAATAAAAGGAGCATATAACACTTCTAAAAAACCAAACTGATTCTCGTGCAGGTAATCATTGGATTCCAAGATTCCTTCCAAAATATCAAAATGCCTTCCGATTCGTTTCGAAGAATCCTTCATTCGTTTCTCGTCCCATTTTTCTTCGGGAACAAATTTTTTGGCGAAATAAATGATACTTCCTGGAAAACAAAATTCCGATTCACAACGATTGATGGCTTGGTTTAGGAGGGCTCTCGACTGGATGTCTGTAGAGAAAAATGGATTCGGAAAACTATGTTTTTCTTCCAAATAACGAATGATTGCTGATGATTCTGATAAAACAAATTCCCCATCTTGAAGTACGGGAACCTTTCCATAGGGATTGATTTGTATAAATGGTTTCTTTCGATTTTCCAACTTTTCCAAAACAATAGGAATGGTTTCATAGGGTAAATTCCTATACCGCAAATAAATATGGACTCGCATACTGTAAGGGGAACGAGGGTTTGAATATAGTTTATACATATTAGAAAACTCCGAACTCTAAAAAAACAAATTTCTTTTTTATATGATCCTTAATAAGGAAACCAAAGGATCCCTTCTCTTTTTAACTTTTCTATGGCATATCTGTCTGTCATTCCAGCTATATAATCACAAATCACACGCATACGGCCTTCTTCCTCTTCCCGTTTGCGATAGGATTCTGGAATGGATTCAGGATGGGATTCAAAGTGTTTAAATAACAAAAATATAGTTTCTTTCCCGCGTTCACTCATTCGAGAAACTTCTGGATGACGGTATAAATTTCCAAATAAAAAGGATTTTAGTTCTCTAAATTCTTCTTGGAACCCTTCCGAAAATTGAACTATTTTTTTTTGGTTCTGGAAGGCTAAAGCCACATCTTCTCTAGTATGGATCAAAAACTTTTTCAAATTTGTATCGATACTATCAATCAAATCAGAAACCATTAAATTAAGAATGACCCTTCCTAAAGATCTCGAAATCGAATCTTTATCAGAAAAAATAGATTTCGGAAGTGCCTCTTCCATTCGTTTCCAGACTTTCAATTGTTTTACGTCTGAGAGTTCTAAAAGACCACTTTCTAATCCATCTTCCAAATCATGAGCACTATAAGTGATTTCATCTGAACTGTCTACGACCATTGCTTCGAGTGAAGGGCCAAGACCTCGTCTAATATCGAGTAAATCTGATTTCTCATAATCTCCTCCGTGTTTCATAATTCCGAGAAGAGTTTCACCACAAAGATTGAGACCTGGAAATTCAGGATACCGTCTTTCTAACTTTTGAACCACTCGTAACGACTGTTTATTGTGTTCAAACCCACCTTTCCCACGCATCAGTTCCGAAAGTGCTTCTTGCCCTGCATGGCCAAAAGGTGAGTGGCCCAAATCATGAGCAAGGGCAATGGTTTCACTCAAGTCTTCATTCAATCCAAGCACTTTAGATATGGTTTTAGAAATTCCTGCGACTTCTAAGGTATGGGTAAGACGATTTCGAAAATGATCCCCTTCCGAATAAACAAAAACTTGAGTTTTGTAGTCTAACCTTTTGAATGCATGCGAATGAATGATACGATCTCTATCTCTTTGAAAAGGAAGGCGGTAAGGATGTTCTGGTTCCTCATACTCTCGTTCTCCCGGATTTCGACTGCTCACTGCATAAGGAGCAAGGTTTTTTTCTTCACTGGCAAGGAGCTCGTTTCTCCCTTTCTTCATAAATCTCTTTCCTTTTTGAACGAAACCATAAAATCAGTATAAATCCCTCATGGACTTTCTACAAACTCTAGTTTCCATTTTTATGCAATACGGTTATTTTGCCGTTTTTGGAATTCTAATCCTCTGTGGATTTGGTCTTCCCGTCCCCGAAGATATTTCTCTCACCGCTGGTGGAGTGATTGCCGGTCTAGGTTATGCAAATGTACATATCATGTTTTTTGTGGGGATGGCCGGGGTTCTTCTCGGAGATAGTTTTGTTTTCTGGCTCGGAAGTTATTACGGAGAAAAGGCCCTTACCCTTCCTGTTTTAAGAACGGTTCTCCATCCAGAACGGTTTGATACGGTAAAGGAACAGTTTAAAAAATATGGTCGTTGGGTGGTCTTTTTTGGGCGTTTTATGCCAGGACTCCGCATGCCAATCTTCTTTACAGCGGGCACTTCGAAACAAATCAGTTTCATTCGTTTCGTTCTTACCGATGGATTTGCTGCTCTCATTTCAGTACCCATTTGGGTCTATTTAGGATATTACGGGGCCCATAATTTTGATGAACTTATGGGTTGGGTTCGTAATGGCCAAACCATCATCTTAAGCCTAGTGGCGGTTGCCATCTTAGTGGTTGCCTTCTATTGGTGGCGGAGGAAAAACCGAGAAAAAAGAGGGGAAAAATGAACACTGGTCATTTTTTATTCCGACTCTTTTTTACTGGATTGGTGGTCTTCTGCACTTTCCGTTGTACCAATTATTCCACAACAGCCTCTGTTCAGGCCCCACCCACCCTGATTTCGATCGTCAACAACGGGAATTCTAATTTCATCCTAAAAGTTCGAGCCCAAAACCCCGAATTCATCTTCCAAGGTTACCGAATTTACTCAGGAACGACAGAAGCCTTGGCCCAAAATCCACCTGACTTGAATCTAGGAGCAGAATGTTTTCTGGCCCAAGCTGCCATTGTACAACCCATTGAATATACCTTTGAGGTCGATCCTTCGACCAATCCTAACACGGCGGGGGTCTCTTGCCGGATTTTTACCACCCTCATCACAGGAACTTACATTTCGATGAGGACCCTCGGTCTTTCAGTCAACCTACAGGATAGCACTCGGACTTTCCGAGTTTCCATTCCTTCGAACACTCTTATTGTCCCTTAAAATAAAACTTTCTTGCATTTAAGTCAAATGCATGTATTTTTTTCCGGAATCATGGGAATTCTTTGTACTTTTTTTAGAATTTTTCTAAATTTTGACCCCAAAGAAGAACCAAGAGGATACAAATAGAAAGGGAGTATTCCCTGTTATCTTTTGGAGGATGATACAAAATGTACCAAACAAAACATTGGTCAAAAATCGTAATGGCAGGACTAGTTTTAGTTTCTGTTGTTGCTTGTGGAAAATCAAGATCTGTCAAAATCTCTGACTCGAATGTAGAGAGAGCCACTACCCCAGCAAAACTACCTGCTGATCTTGAAAAACTCTGGAAAAACAGACAAAACGAACAAGACCTCAGACAAGCCCTTGTTGGTTTAGAAAAATTTGCCATTGAGAATCCTCAATATGCTGACGTGAAAGTTCTACTTTGCCGTGGGAACTATCTTTTAAGTGACGGACATCTTTGGTTAAAACTTACAGGTGACGCCGATGCAGACGAAAAAGTAAAAGAAGAATCCATCCAATTTTACGACGCTGCTGTGACTTGGTGTGAAGCTGCTCTTGCATTAAATCCAAAATTTAGAGACAAAGTAGTCAAAGAAAAACTAACGATCGAAAAATCTTTAGATGTTCTTGGACCACAAGACATTGATGCTCTCTACTGGAGATATGCATCCCTTGCTAAATGGTCTCGTTTAGTAGGATTTACCACATTACTTGCAAACCGTTCTAATTTTTCTGCAATGGTGAACCGAGTGAAAGAAATCGAAAAATCCATGGGTAAAGAATATTTCTACTCTGCAACACTCAGATATGATGCAGCAAGTAACGCCCTTTCTCCAACAGGAGATAAAAAACTAGCAGCAAAACTTTTTGAAGAAGCAATTGCAAAACACCCGAACTACTTTGCGGTGCGTGTATTGTATGCAGAAAGCAGCCTCAAAGGAAATGAGGACAAATTCAAAAAACAATTGGATTACGTTATAAAAGGAAAAGCTGCATCCCTTCCTGAAATCGAAGCGGATCAAATCGTAGAACAACGTAAAGCTAAGAAATTACTCGACGAACTATAGACATTAACTAGGAGAACTAGATGTTTTTAAGACAATTAAAGTATTTAGTTTGTGTAAGTTTGGCCCTCACGATCAGTGGGGGTTTATTTGCCCAAACAACCGTTAAGTTGGCAACAGTAGCACCTGAAGGATCTCCGTGGGCGAACGAACTTGCTAAAATCAAAAAGAAAATTGAATCAGAATCCCAAGGCCAAATTAAGTTTAAAATTTATCCTGGTGGACAGATGGGTGGAGAAAACGAAATCCTCCAACAGGTCATCCGTGGGAAACTACAAGGTGCTGGTCTTACCGCAGGTGCACTTGCAAACACAGTAAAGGAACTCAATGTTCTCGAGATCCCTTATCTATTTGATTCTTACGCGCAAGCGGACTGTGTTCTTGATGACCATTTACAAGAAGACTTTCGTAAATTATTTGAAGCAAAAGGTCTCATCTTTGTTACTTGGGCAGAAAACGGTTACCGTTCGATTGGAACCAAATCCGCTCCCGTAAAAACACCAGAAGATCTAAAAGGTGTTAAAATCAGAATCCAAGAATCTCCTGTTCATATTGCTTATTGGAAACAATTAGGTGTGAGTGGAATTCCTATTGCCATTCCAGAAGTTCTTCCATCTCTCCAAACAGGTGTGGTAGAAGGATTTGATAACACTCCTCTTTTCACTTTGGCAGCAGAATGGCAAACAGCGATTAAGTATTTTACTTTGACTCGCCATATTTACCAACCAGCAGCCATCCTTTATTCCAAAAAGTTTTGGGACACTCTGAATGATGACCAAAAGAAAACTCTTATGGGTGAAGGAAACAAACTCGCTCCAGGTGCAAGACAAGCCGTTCGTTCCATCGAGAAGAACATGATTGCTACACTGAAGAAAGCGGATGTGGTAGTTTATGAGCCTAGTAAAGCTGATTTAGCTGGGTTTAAGTCTGCAGCCACTGCCGTTTCAGGCCAAGTGGTTGGAAAAATCGGCGGTCAATCCAAATCGATCTACGACAAAATCCAAAAAGCTAAAGCAGCTTGCGGCGGATAAGTTAAGGAAGGATATAGATACATGAAATTCGTCGAACGAATTCTAAATACTTTAAGTTTCGGCGAGAAATGGGCGGGGGGAATCTGTTTCCTTCTGCTCACTCTTCTCATGATTGCTGACGTTTCCAAACGAGAGGTAATCGATAAAGTTTTTAATTGGATCATAGAAATCACGGAAGCCTATCCCAATACTGGTATTGCCGGTTTTATGGGAGATTGGAGTGTTTACATTGCAGAATCCATTCATAGCGGATCCACAGGATTTATTGAGTGGCTCGGCCTTGGTGGGATCATTTGGGCACAAAAACTTTCCCTCTATTTTATGTTATGGGGTGGACTTTTCGGTTCTGCTCTTGCGAGTGCAAAGGGTTCACACCTTCGTCCTGAAATTGCAGACAAAGTATTACCAAAAAAACTTTTACCTTATGTTAAGGTAATCGAACAGTGGGTAATTTCTTTTTTCTTTTTATTTCTCGCATACCTATCTGTCATTTATGTTCTAGAAAGTATCACCTTAGATGAAGTGAATCCTGTAACGGAGATTCACTTATGGAAAGTACAAGTTATTTTTCCTTACATCTTTCTCTCTATGGGTTTCAGACATTTGTGTTACGGAATTTTTCCAGCACTCATTCCTTCCGATATCAATGAAGCTACAGAAGCTTTGGAACTTGCGGAAAAAGAACTTTCCGAATCTAATTCACGGGGGAATCACTAATGGGTTCTTGGGGAATACTCCTACTCTTACTTGCTTTAATTTTACTCAGGCAACCACTCATCGTACTTATGGGTGCCATCACTGTGTATTGTTATTATTTTTTACCAGACCCTCCTCTTGAGTCTTTCCAAGAACTCAATAGTATCATTGGAGATTTGTTCTTTGCGGGTGATAAAGAAATCCTTCTTGCGATTCCTCTTTTTATCATCGCAGGGAATTTGATGACCCATGGAAGTATTGCACGGCGACTCATTCGGATTGCCCAAGCGATGACAGCACCCATTCCTGCCGGCCTTGCCATTGCAGGGGTATTTTCTTGTGGGATCTTTGCTGCCATTTCTGGATCTTCACCGGTGACTCTCATTGCCATTGGTGGTCTGATGTATCCTTCCCTCACCAAAGCCGGATACCCAACGCAGTTTTCCATGGGCCTTCTTGCCTCTGGGGGAACTCTTGGAATCATCATTCCGCCGAGCATTCCTATGATTGTGTATGCAATTATGGTGGGAGTTTCTGTGACGGATCTTTTCATCGCAGGGATTGGTCCTGGAATTTTACTCATGTCTCTTCTTATGATTTATTCTGTATTTCGCGCAGGAAATATAGGACGTGGCAAATGGGACTGGGCAGAAATCCGTACCGCTTGGAAAGAAGGTGTTCTTGCCCTTCTTATGCCAGTGGTCATTCTTGGGGGAATCTATTCTGGATTTTTTACAGCGACAGAATCGGCAGCTATTGCGGTATTTTATGCCATCTTAGTGGAAGTGTTCATTCACAAAGAACTTAGTTTCCCTAAGATCCCTAAAATCATGGCAGAAAGTGCGGAGATGCTCGGAATTCTATTCCTCATTTTGATTTTGGCTGTGAGTTTGAATAAGTTCATGATCGAAAACGAAATTCCTCAGAATCTCGTGGCGACTATGTCTGGGCAAATCTCAAGCCCTGTGACCTTCCTCATCGGTGTGAACATTCTGTTACTCATCGTGGGAATGTTTATGGATATTATGAGTGCCATTCTCGTTCTTGCACCGTTACTGGCACCAATGGCAGTCAACTATGGAATCAATCCGGTTCACTTCGGAATCATTATGATTGTGAACTTGGAAATTGGTTACTTAACACCACCAGTGGGTGTGAACTTATTTGTGGCTTCTGGAATCTTCAAACAACCGTTAGGTAAAGTCATCCAATCGGTAGCTCCTATTGTGGGGTTATTTCTCATTGGCCTTATCCTGATCAGTTGGATTCCTGAGATCTCTCTTGGCCTTGTGGGCGGGGAAGCAGCAGCACCAACACCGTAACAAAAACAGAAAAAGCCGGGAACTAAGCCCGGCTTTTTTATTTAACGCAACCAAACGCGGAGTCGTTCCAAAGAATCTTTGGCATCGTTTGCCCAAAGACTTGTGGAATGGTTTTTTAAAATCTCCACATAGACAGAAAGAACAGGTTCCAAATCTTTTCTGAGTTGGATCAATTCCTTATTTAAGTTTTCCGAAAGTTCTATGGGATGAAGATTTCGTTTTTCATAATATCGTAAGATCGCCTCAGTTTCCTTTTCCTTAGCCATTTTGTATTCATGGAAAACTGGATCTTTGGATGGTTTGGAAGTTTGTATTTTTGGATCAGAAGCCTCCCCACTTCCGAAGGAAAAAGTTTCCTCTTCGGGATGGATGAGAAGATGATCCTTTAAGGATTCATAATGTTTGTTTAGTTCCACAAACATCACATCGCTAGTAAACTCACCCGAATCAGGGTGATATTTTTTGGCTAGTTTATGATAAGATTCTTTGAGTTCAGATTCGGTAAACCCTGGGCCAAGGCCTAAAAAGTGAAGGGAATCATTTAACAGTAATTTTTTGTCCATGAGAGGCCAGAAGATTGCACCAAATGCGATTTCAATCTACGTTTGATACTGAATTCCCAATATTCTTTTTTACTCTCATTCATTTCGAAAACAAGTAATTCTTGTACCTTCTCTTGCAGATTTCTTGCTTCATCCAAACGTTGGAATACAGTTTCAGAAATGGCAATTTCTTCTTCCGTATGAATTTCTTTATCCCCTTTTTCCCAAAGTTCCCGGTCAACAGCTTCCAATTTCCGAACAATGATTTCATTTTTAAATTCAATTTTTACAGCCGAATCTGCATCACGATAAGACAGAAGTTCTTCTTCTCGTTTCAGATTGGTGATGAGTGAATCTAAATATTGGATCTTTTTTTCCAGAAGTTGTTTGAATGAGTGTTTGGAAGAAATCATAACTTTTTAGATTAACCGGTGATGGAAATTCCTGTAGGTCGTGTGCCAGGTGCTGCACTAGGATTCGGAGTGTCCTTTTTCTCTAACTCTTCCCAAGAGATTTTTAACTCGATCAGGATTTTGATACACTCTTCGATGATGGCTTTGTCCTTACGCATATTGGCTTCGAGCAAACGTTTTTTCAAATAAACATATAAGGACAGTAGATTGTTTGCGACTTCTTTCCCCTCTTCCATATTGAGAGAAAGTAAGAGTTCTGTGATGATGTCTTGGGTTTTGATGATATTGTTGTTCACAACATCGTATTTTCGAGGAGTCATATTGTCTTTTGCCACACCTAGGAATCGGATGGCTCCGTCAAAGAGCATCACAATCAGTTTGATTTGGCTAACGGTAGATATCTCATTGGCTTTGTATTCATTGTAAGCAGAGGCACCAGTTTTTCTCGCAAGCGACATTTTTTTCTCCTGAGTATTCCCATCGACCAAAAAGGATACTTGCTTAATGACCCAAGTGAATATTCTTAGAATATCACATGGGAAAAATAAAACGTGTAGTTTTTTTGGCCTCGGGAAGAGGGTCCAATTTTACCGCTTCCGTCGAGTACATTCGTAAAAAAAAGCTAAAGTCCGACCTGGTGGCCCTTGTGACAGACAACCCGGAAGCAAAAGCCCTAGGCATCGCCAAATCCTTTGGAATCCCCACAAAGGTCATTCCCTATGTTACCTATCCCCAAAAGATCGATTACCATAAGGACTTACTAGCGGAAGTGGAAACTCTCGACCCAGATCTGATTGTGGCCTGCGGATATATGCGAATTCTGAAACCAGAATTTGTTCGCAGGTTCAGAAATAGGATCATCAATGTCCATCCAAGTCTTCTCCCCGCCTTTCCTGGCCTCGATTCCCAAAAACAAGCATTGGATTATGGGGTCAAGGTTGCAGGTTGTACGGTTCACTTTGTGGAAGAAGGTGTGGATACAGGTCCCATCATTTTGCAAAAAGCGATTGCCATTGCCCCCGAATGGACTGAAAAAGAACTATCCCTTGCAATCCTTGCGGAAGAACATAAAATCCTTCCGCTCGCTATACAACTGTTTTGTGAAGATAAATTAAAAATCAAAGAACGAAAGGTAGAAATCCTAAAATGATCGAAATCAAACGAGCACTCGTATCCGTATCCGACAAAGCCGGAATTACGGAGATATGTTCCTTCCTCGCCAAAAACGGAGTGGAAATTCTTTCCACAGGTGGAACTTATGATGCCCTCTCCAAAGCAGGAATTCCTGTCAAAAAAGTAGATGAGTTTACTGGTTTTCCAGAAATCCTACATGGCCGTGTGAAAACCCTCCATCCGAAAATTCATGGTGGCCTTCTTGGTGACACAACAAACCCAGACCATGTGAAACAGATGGAAAGTAATGGAATTGTTCCCATCACTCTTGTAATTGTGAACCTTTACCCATTTGTCAAAACAGTTATGAAACCAGATGTAACCCTTGAAGATGCGATCGAAAACATCGATATCGGTGGGCCGTCTATGCTTCGTTCGGCGGCAAAAAACCATAAAAATGTAGTGGTTCTTACTGACCCCAAAGACTACGAATCTTTCCAATCCGAGTTTACGGCAAACAAAGGAAAAGTATCAAGAGAGACCGCATTTCAGTACGCGGCCAAAGTATTTTCAGAAACTGCTTCTTACGACTCAGCCATCTCCACTTTCTTTAACAAAAAGTTGGATATCAAATACCCTGATAAAATCACTTTTGCCTTTAACAAAAAACAAAAACTTAGGTATGGTGAAAACCCACACCAAGACGCTGCGTTTTATGAACCGCTTTTTATCAAATCACAGTTTGAAGCCTTACAAGGAAAAGAACTCTCCTTCAACAATATGTTGGATTTTGATGCAGCCTTCCATGTAGCGAGCCTACTTCCCAAAAATGCGGTTTCGATCGTAAAACACTTAAACCCATGTGGGATTGCATTTGGGGAAAACGTCCTCGAATCCTTTGAACTAGCAAGAAAAACAGATCCAATTTCTGCTTTTGGTGGAATCATTGGAATCCATGGCCGAGTGGAAAAAGATGCGGCAGAGGAAATCACAAAGAACTTTGTGGAAGGTGTGATTGCTGAAAGTTTTTCAGAGGAAGCCTTGGAAATTTTCGGGAAAAAACCTAACATTCGTTTGATCCCTATTGCAAAATTTGACGAAGCTTTGGATGAACTCGATTTACGTTCTCTCCATCACGGACTTCTCATCCAAAATCGTGACTATGATCTCATCACAAAAGACAAACTGAAAATTGTTTCGAAAAAACAACCTACTGCAGATGACTTGGAAGGATTGATGTTTGCTTGGAACTGTGTGAAGTTTATCAAATCCAACGCCATTGTTTATACAGACCAAAACTCAACACTGGGAATTGGTGCGGGTCAAATGTCTCGTGTGGATTCTGTGGAACTCGGTGCGATGAAAGCTCAAAAAGTAGGACTTTCTGTTGTCGGATCTTATGTGGGTAGTGATGCCTTCTTTCCTTTCCGTGATGGAATTGATGCCATCGCCAAAGTGGGGGCAAAAGCCATCATCCAACCAGGTGGATCCATCCGTGATGAAGAAGTCATCCAAGCAGCTGATGAACATGGACTGATTATGGTTTTCACTGGAATGAGGCATTTCCGCCACTAATGGAATTTTTTCTTTTCCTCCTATTTCTCACTTTCTTTGGTTTGGTGACAGCCGTATTAGTTTATTATGTAAAGATACTATTCTTTTCAAAAAAAACTAATTACCGCAGAGAAGAACTAACAGAGATTCGCGGGGACGTATTCCGCATTTGTTTGGACGTTTTGGAATCGGGAGGAAATTTAGTTTATGGGGTCGGGGCATTTTTCGGTAGTGCCCTCCTCGTTTGGCTTTGGTCCCTTCTTGGATCCGTCCTTGGAGAAAAGGGCCCTGGGCCTTTCGAACATATCTTCCATATGCCGATTTTCTTTTTGGCTCTTTTCTTTTCCTTTCCTTTTTTAAAAGAGGCTTATCGTGGTGAAAAATACCTCGCACTCGCCAAACCAACACTCTCCGGTCTTGCCTTAGGAAATTTATCTGCGGGTGCAGTCCACTACGGCCTCGACCGAGACCTTTTCTTTTTATTTTATTTGTTACTTCTCCTTTTACAAATTCCGGTTCTCGTTTTCCTTTGGAACCGGGAACCCATCTACGGGATGAGTTTTGAAGAGAATGATTCTTCCTATTCCTATGAATCCGAGGATGATTGGGGTGCACCTTCCGCGGCTTCGGGCTCAGTACAGGAGAATGGTTGGGAAGAGGAAGACGAAGGGCCATTCACGGAAGAAACCGATGAGTTTGGTTTGGGGGACGACCCTTTCCGAGATGATTTTAAGTAAGAAACAGGTTCTCTTTTTCGAAACTTTGTCCGATAGAAATCATATGAAGAAATATCTGATTTTCCTTCTTTTCCTACTCCCTGGACTTCTTAGCGCCCAAACAGAAATGCCCAATAGTTTGGATGGATTTGCAGAAGCTTCTTGGGGGATGACCTTTGAATCCATCCGTGAAAAATTTTTGTCTATGGCTACCAATCCGGAATCAAAGGAAAAGATTGAACTCTTAAATGAAAAAAAAGAGGAAAGCCTTCTCATCAAACGGAATGGAATCTTCTACCTTTACCGTTTTTATAAAACACCGGAATTACTCAAAGAAGTGCGCCCGAAACGAGAAGGCGCTACCGAATCTGATCCATCCATTGATGGACAAACAGAATTTCGTGAAAATGGAATCCTATTCTCCGTTGGAGTGACTTTCAATCTTGTCCCTTCTGAAAAAATTAAAGAGAAAATGGAAAAGAAATACGGGAAACCCAGAAAGGAAGCCATTGGCGACGATAAGGTTTCCGGGGCTGCCATTTGGGAACTTGTAGAAAGACGAGAGAACCCTCCTCGCGGTGGATTTGCCGTCGTTTGGAGAGAAGGATACAAAAAAGCTCCTTACACACGTCGGATTGATTACTTTTCCGCCAACTTAAAAGAGGTGATCGCTAAGGATTATGTCGATTTCTTCAGCGTTCAAGAAACAAAAACCTTGCGGGATTTAATCCCGTAGTTACCCTGTCTCGTGAGGCTTGGCAATCCAAGCCATCCATACGAGGCAAAATGAATTTATTTTTAGACACAGCCAACATTGACGAAATCAAAAAAGTCCATGAACTTGGCCTCCTAGACGGGATCACCACAAACCCATCCATCATCGCAAAATCCGGCCGTAAGTTCACGGAAGTCATCAAAGAAATTTGTAGTTTTGTTAAAGGACCTGTGAGTGCAGAAGTTCTTGCAACTGATGCTCCCACAATGATCAAAGAAGGTTTAGAACTTTCTAAAATTGCAGAAAACGTTGTGGTCAAAGTTCCCCTCATTCCAGAAGGAATCAAAGCCGTAAATGCATTTGCTGAAAAAGGAATTAGAACCAACGTAACTCTTTGTTTCACTGCCAACCAAGCTCTACTTGCTGCCAAAGCGGGTGCTAGTTTTATCTCTCCTTTTGTGGGACGTTTGGATGATATTGGTTACGATGGATTGGAACTCATTTCTGAAATCCGAGACATTTATGACAACTATGGAATTGAAACACAAATCCTTGCAGCATCGGTTCGTCACCCTATCCACTTCAAAGAAGTAGCCCTTCGCGGAGCAGATTGTGTGACCCTTCCTTACTCTGTATTTGAAATGCTTTTCAAACACCCACTCACTGACAGTGGACTTGCGAAATTCGTAGAAGATTCTAAAAAACTAAACTGGTAAAAAATTACAACCACACCACCGGATACTTTCGGTGGTGCACCAAATTATTCACTACGAGCGCATTCACAAGTAAAATCATTACCCCGATAAATACGGGAAAAATAATAAAGTCAACTCCCACTCCTCCAAGAACTCCAATCATAGCCGTCGCCCCACCTGGTGGGTGTAAGGTGTGAGACATATACATCACAAAAATTGAAAGCCCCACTGAAAATCCTATGGTAAAAAAATTGGTTCCGAGAGTGGCCACAAGGATGACCGCAATGGTGGCAGAGATCAAATGACCGCCAATTAAATTTCTAGGTTGGGAAAGCGGTGCATCCGGTACAGCGAAAAGTAACACAGCCGTAGCTCCAAAAGAACCAATCAGAAGAGAATGCCCAGACAAGTTCGTAATGGCTAAAATTGACCAGATGGCCACACTGCTACTAATCAAACTCCAAATCGCAAATCGAAGGGATCTTTTGGGACGACTCACTCGAAGAGGAGCTTTGATTTTATAAGGAATGTTCCTAAATCTATTTTTCAGCGTAATTTACCCAAATATCTTTCATTTGGTCAATAAAACAATATGCCGATTGATGAGAGGCATCATTAAATAAATCACAAGTTCCTGGTTTGTTCCAATTGAGTGTATAAGCACCGTAAGAAGTGGAAAGAGATTCAATTGGCTCCCACCAAACTTCTTTTATATGAAACTTTTCAAAATACTGATAATAATCACCATATACTTTTGGCCAAAGAACCAAAGTTTTGATTTTGTTTTTACGAGTGAGCTCTAAAAATGCTTCCACATAAGGTTTTTGAGACTCTCCCAAAGTGTAACTACTCATATACAGACTTCCAATCCTAAGTGTATCTTTTTTGATTTTTTCTACTGGATTGGACTGCACTCCATACATCAAATATTCACCTTTGGTATAGTTGATGAGTTGGAATTCTTGGTTATGAGAAGATTTATATTCTTTTAGTTTCCCCCTTTTGAGGCGTGAACTAAAGAGAGAAAGATTGAGTTCTACACTACGAATGGTAAAAACTTTATCTAAGATGTAAGTCCATTTTTCTTTTAAAGGAATGTCTTTCCAAACGATGTCCAAACAATCTTTATCACAACCCATTCGTAAAAATGGAGAAAGGATAAACCCTTTGTGATCATCAAAGGCTTCGGGACTGAGAGAAAGAATGACAAACTCTGGTTTGATTCCCAAATCCAAAAGTTTTTTCAGTTGGATATAGGAATTCATCGGAATTCCTTGTGGGCTACTAAAATTATAGAGAGTCCAATTTTTTTTATAAGGATCGGGAATTCCTAGTTCAGAAAAAGGATAAGAACGTGAATCTCCAAATACTAGTGCTAGTTTTTTTTCCGTAGCTTCCGGATCATTCAAAAGCCTTTTTTCTAAAACCTTTCTTTGGAAATAAAAAACGGAATTACCTGCCTGGAGAAATTCATCATGAAAGACTGGCAAAAGAAAAATTTTATCCACAAGAAAGATAAATAGAAAAAGAACTACTGGATACAGTAAAAACGGTTTTGATTTCAAAAACACAAATCCCCTAACCTCACAATTTTAAGACTGGATTGGATTCTTCAACCAAATTAAGAAGCCGGTTTCCCAAGAACCTGCTCCTCGGTAACCACTTTGTATTTGCCTTCCTCCAGAACAAAATCCCTCAAATCCAACTTCCCGATCCGAATTCGATAGAGATCCAAAACCACCATTTCCTTAGCTTTACACATCCGGCGGATTTGTCGTTTTTTACCTTCTTTTAAAATGATACTGAGATAACTAGTAAACCCAGGGTTCGTTTTTTCGGGAACCACATTGGCAGGTTTTACGGAAAGTGCTCTAAGTGTTTCCCCACCCTCTCTCACACCTAACATAAATTCATCGGCAATTGGTTTCCAAGCCACAGGTTGTTTCAAACTGATGATGTATTCTTTATCAATTTTGTTTCTGGGATGTGTGACTTTTTGGATGAAATCCCCATCAATGGATAAAAGTAAAAGTCCACGAGAATCTAAATCCAAACGGCCCGCATAATTGTATTTTTGGAAACTTTCCGGCAGAAGCGAAAAGATGGTATTCTCATGGAACTTATCTTCGTGGGAAGTTAAAAATCCAGGCGGTTTGTTGAAGGCTATGATTTTCGGTCGTTTGAGAGATTCCTCTACCATTTGTACCGATTTGCCATCAAAACTAACAGAATCAGATTCTGTGACTTGAAAGGAAAGATCCGTAATGGTACTTCCATTCACTTTGATTCGGCCAGCGAGGACCAATTCTTCCACTTTCCGACGGGAACCGAGACCTAATTTGGCAAGAAATGCGTTGATCCTCATGATTTTCCATTTTACAAAGTGGCCTCATTTCAAAAAGTCTAAAGAAGGTATGAATCCACTAAAAAAGAAACCTCGCTCTAAAAATATTAGCCCCCGAGCGGTGCACCCGGAGTGGATGAAAGTGCGAGTCAGTTTTCCTACAGAGGGTGATGCCCTATCCAAGGTCAGGGAAGAGGTAGAATCCAAAAAACTACATACCGTTTGTGAATCAGCAAGTTGCCCGAACCTCAATCATTGTTGGAACCGTAGGACTGCCACCTATATGCTTTCTGGAGATATCTGCACAAGGCGCTGCCAATACTGTGATGTGGCTTTTGGAAAACCAAAACCACTCGACTTAGAGGAACCGGAACGAGTGGCAAGGTCGGTGGCGGAACTAGGGCTCCGCCATGTAGTATTAACAGCAGTGAATCGTGACGATTTAAAAGATGGGGGGGCGACTCATTTTGCCGAAACCATCACAAAAATTAAGTCCTATCTTCCAACATGTTCCATTGAAGTCTTAATCCCTGATTTTAAAGCCAAAGAAGAATCCTTAGAAATTCTTTATGATGCAAAACCCAATATCATCAACCATAACATTGAAACCGTGGAACGTTTGTTCCCCACAATCACTCCTCAAAAAAACTACAAACGTTCTTTAGAGGTACTTTCTCATATCTCCAAACATGGATTTCTCACAAAAAGTGGACTGATTTTAGGACTGGGGGAAAAGGAAGAAGACGTAAAACAGTGTTTAGACGATCTTTATACCCACGGGGTTCGGATGCTTACCATTGGCCAATACCTCCAACCAGGCCCTACCCACTACCCGGTGCAAGAATTCGTGAAACCAGAAGTTTTCGAATTTTGGAAAGAAACGGCTTACAAAATTGGATTCAAAACCATTGCCTCTGGACCACTGGTTCGTTCTTCCTATCATGCGGACGAATATTTTTCCGAATAAAGATCAAATTCATCCGAAAGATTAAATATGGACGGAGAACAAATGGAGACCTTCAGAGAGGAACTTGCCAAAACGTTCTTTCTCTCCATCTTAAAAGATTTAAGTGAAATTGGAGAACCACTCTCTGATTATGAAGTCAAAGTCCTCATCCAAAAGGCACTTTCTAATTCTTCTGACTTACAAGTGGAATGGGGGGATATGGATCGGTTTGGAAATAGCACCTTACTTGTGAAATACGAATCCAACCTACTTTTGATCGAAGCGAGTCCCCTCATTAGTACCATCCGGATCCTCTGGAATGAGTATCAATCCAAAGAAATTTAATCAGTAATACTCAAACATTTGTACATAAAAAAAGCCCGAAGGATTTCTCCTCCAGGCTTCTTTTCTACTTAAGGGTTGGTTTATTTAGAATTTGGATTTTTGTTGAAGGTCGTAAATGACTTCTTCTACATTGTCCATATCAATTTTTTTGACCCCATTTTCAGTGTGAACAATCAACTGTCCGTTTTCTTGGTTGATGATTGCTCCAATCACTGTTTTACCATCGACAAGAACGATTTTCTCAATTCTTTCGTAGTAGTTTACGATGTCTTTTTTAGATTTAAATTCTTTCGGTTGGTTAGCCAAAGACTCTTCGAATTTTTTCTTCTCTTCTTCTTGGCGTTTTGCAACTTCTTGCTCAATCACTTGTCTCTTAGCATCAATTTCTTGTTTTTTCAACTCATCTAACTTTTCAGTTTGAGCTGATTCGCTAAGTTTTACAATTTCCTCTGCAGTTTTTTTATCAACTGTCACGATGGTTTTGATTTCTTGTTCTTCGTTTTTAGTCAATTTAGCGTTTTCAACAACGAGTTTTTCTTTCTCAGAAGTTTTGAATGCTTTAGACAAATCCAAAGTTTTGATATCAGCAGATTTTGCAAGGTCAGCAGATTTCGCAGACTGAGTGGATGCTTGGTCTTTCTCTAAGATAACTTCCGCTTTCGCTAAAGATTCTTGGAGTTTTTTCAAGTCAGCATTTCCAGAAATTTCTTCTGTAGAAAGTTTTTCTAAAGCAGGAACTCGTGGAGCAAATGCAACCGCGCCATCAACTACTTTTACTTTCGCAGGTTTTCCATCAGCAGCTTCTACGATAAAAGACGTTCCGCGCACACCCGCAATCGCAGTTGGTGTAACGACAGTAAAGTTGTCTTCTTTCTTCGCTTTGTTGACTTTCGCAAATACCTTTCCAGAAACTAGAGCAATTTGTGTGTCTGTAGTTCCAGAGTTGTCTTGGGAGAGTTTTGCAAAGTCAATCGCGGACTTAGGAGAGATACGAATGCTCGATCCATCCGCAAATTGGATGTCTACTTTTCCATTGTCGCCTGTGACTACGTTATCCCCGGATTTCAAAAGAGCACCAAGATGCGCTTTTTCTTCTGTTTGGTCTGCGTGTTGGATTTTTGAATCTCCTACCGCAAATACGACTACCGCAGATAAATCTGCTGGTTTTTTAGGTGCTTCAGACACTTCTGCGTCTGGTTTCTTACAAACTGTAAGACCAGTAAAAAGAAGCGCAAGGCCCATTATGGTTAGTTTCGATGCTTTCATATCGTCCTGTCCCTTAGTGAAATTCAACTTTCGTCACTTTAATCAACAAACCGGGTATTGAAAAATTCCCAGCTTTTTTGTATTTTTTTCTAGAATGAAAAAAATTTCATTAGTTCGGAAAAAAAATAATTTAGTGACCAGATTTGTAAACGAATATTCAGCATTTTTCCCTGAAACCTGCCATTTTCAAGGGAAAAGAGGGGTTTTCCTTTGGAAAATCGCTTTGTCTAAGATACAGGAAGAAAAAAACTCCAATTATGGCTGAAACCTCTACACTGAACCAAAGACCCGCCTCCTCCATCAAACTCCTAGAAGAAATGGAGAGGATGTATAAAGACCTACCCATGGAAGCCATTGTCAAACAAGACATCCTCAGGCAGGGCATTCATTTTTTACCAGAATCCTTTGTAGTCAAAGATCCCTATAAATCCAAAGATTATTTCATCTTTTCTTTCGACCATATCCCCCTTGCTGACTTAAAAGATGGGGCCGACACCAAAGCCCCCGAAGAAATCAAAATCTCTGGAGGCCACTTTGGTCTTTTAAAGACGGTGATTTCCACAAGGAACAATCCTAATTCCCCTT
This sequence comes from Leptospira kanakyensis, assembly GCF_004769235.1. Lineage (NCBI taxonomy): Bacteria > Pseudomonadati > Spirochaetota > Leptospiria > Leptospirales > Leptospiraceae > Leptospira > Leptospira kanakyensis. Next base: position 750,375 of record NZ_RQFG01000019.1, read on the forward strand.
ACAAAATGAAATCAAAGGAAGGAATCCCTACTTTGTATTTAGAAGAAACAGAGATTGGAAGTGCTGAGTACCCACCCATTCCTTCTTGGTACAGACACAAAACCAAATCGGGTAAGTTACCAGGGGAAGTGGCTCCTGTCATTGAATGGGGTTACCTTTTGTATCTGACGGTCTTTCGAAACTGCCAATACTTTGGAAAAGATGAAGAATGTGCCTATTGTGACATCAACCACAACTACCGCCAACAAAAAGGAGCAGGTAGACCTTATACTGGGGTGAAAGATGTAGAGGATATTTTAGAAGTTTTATCTTGGGTGGATGCCGAAGACCAAATTGCAAAAGTATATACCATTACAGGTGGTTCAGTTCTTACCAATTTAAAGAAAAAATCAGAAGTGGATTTTTACCTCCAATACCCAGAAGCCATAGAAGCAAGGTTTCCGAAACGTTGGATGGGCAAACTAGTCGCCCAAGCCTTCGAGAAGGAAGATTGCCAAAAGTTCAAAGATGCAGGAATTCAAATTTATCATCCGAACTACGAAGTTTGGGACAAAGCACTCTTTGAAAAAATTTGTCCGGGAAAGTCCAGTTGGATTGGTTATGAAAATTGGATTCGTCGGGTTGTGGATTCTGCGGAAGTGTTTGGGCCTGAAAATGTAATTCCTAACTTTGTGGGTGGAGTGGAACTTTCTGAACCTTGGGGTTTTAAAACGGTCGCCGAAGCAATCAATTCCACAAAACAAGGTTTAGATTTCTTTATGTCCAAAGGAATTGTTCCGAGATTTACCGCATGGTGTCCAGAGCCTTATACAACTCTTGGCCAACAAGCAGGTCCACCTCTTGTTTATTTCTGTGAACTCCTCAGGGCTTGGAAAGAAACCTTTGAACAGTATGGTCTCCCCACTCCTCCGGGATACGGAGAACCAGGACCAGGTAAGGCGGTATTTTCTGTTTCTGCTTTTATGGATGTGATAGGATATTCTGGACGAAATTAGTCCTTTCCTGTACAAAGAAAAAACTAAAATCCGTATATGCGAAAACGAATTCTACTTACGGGAGTTCTTTCTCTCCTGTTTTTACAAATTGGCTGTCTTAGCCCCAAACAGGAAGAACCTTATCAGTTCCGACAAGGGGTTCTGGACATTAGCGACCTCACTTTCAAAGAGGATACCATTGTGGATCTTTATGGAGAGTGGGAATTGTATTTTGGGGAATTCCACTACCCTCCCTTCCATGGAGAAAAAACTCTCACTGGGTATTTGCCCATTCCTAGTTCCTGGCAAGATGAAGAATTTGGTGGGGTTGAGTTACCAAGGACAGGCCACGTCACCTTACGAGCATTTGTTTATATTAGCAAACAAACCGTTGGTCAAGAATTAAGAATTTATATTCCTGATATTGCCTCCTCCTATCGATTTTTTGCCAATGGAATTTTGATTGGTGGCCAAGGAAAACCAGGGATCAACAAATTTGATGATACACCTAGGATCAAATCCAAATACTATACCCTCATTCCTGACAAGGAAGTCATCGAACTTGTATTTCATATTGCCAACTATGATAATAACTTTGGTGGATTTTGGGCCATTCCCAGTATAGGAAATAAAAATGCATTGGATCGAGAGAAAATGCTCTCCAATGCTCGTGAACTTTTTTTACTCGGCGCACTTGTTCTCATTGGTCTTTATCATTTTGGATTGTACTTTTACAAAAGAAAAGAAACTTCCATTTTTTACTTTGCCCTCTTTTGTTTTCTACTTGGGATTCGATTGGCCTTTACCGGAGAAAGGTATATCCTCGAAGTATTTCCCAACTTTCATTGGCCAACAGCATTTCGGATTGAATTTGCTTCTTATTATTTTGCAGTACCAACCTTTTTATTATTTATCTATTCTCTTTTCCCGGAAGAATCCAACCCAAAATACGTACGTTCTGCACTGCTAGCCAGTACGGTTTTTGCACTCACACTTTTTCTTCCTATATCTGTCTTTACCATTTTATTATATGGATTTCAAGTTTTAGCATTTTTGACAATTGGGTATGTGATTCATATCAATTTAAAAGCGGTAATCAACAAACGTCCCAATTCTAAATTATTCTTTTTGGGGCTTCTGGTTTTAGCTTTTTCTGTAGCCTTTGATATTTTACGGCACAGTGTCAATAACCGGGGGATTGGACTCACTCCCTATGCCCTACTTTGTTTTATTTTCATCCAATCTCTCATTCTTTCTAGTAGGATTGCCAATGCATTTATCCGAGCAGAGGAACTCGCGGAAAGTTTAAAGATCAGTAATGAATCGCTTTTAGCGGTAACAGAAAATTTGGAACAAATTGTTTCAGAAAGAACTTATCAATTGAATTCTTCTTTGAATCGAATCAAAAAAGATCTCCTCCTTGCCAAAAAAATCCAACAAAAGATTCTCCCTGAGGATGGAATCAAATTTGAACATTTAAAAATTCATTTATATTTCCAACCACAAGAAGAAGTCGGTGGAGATTTTTATGATATCTTCGAGTTGGATAATGGAACCGTTCGTTTTTTTGTCGCTGATGCAACGGGACACGGAATCCAAGCAGCACTTTATACCATGGCCATCAAATCCGAATACGAGGCCATCAAACGGTTTATCACCAAAACAGATGATTTGATGAACCACCTCAACCAAAAGATTCAAAACAAATTTTCTGGTCTAAAAATTGTATTCTCTGGATTTTTATTGGATATTGATACAAAAACAAAAACCGTCTACTACTCGTCAGCGGGTCATCCAAGCCAAATTTTCCAAACAAACGGGGAACAAATCATTTTGGAAAGAACGGGAAATATCATTGGTTTAAAAAAAGACCAACCCTATACACAAAAACAATTTCAAATGTCTATGGGAGATAGGATTTTACTTTTTACGGATGGGATGTTAGAACAAAAAAACGATTCGCGAGAAGAGTTTGGAATGGAAAGGATCCAAAAAATCCTCGGTGATTTCCAAGGAAAGGAATCAGAAAGAGTGCTTGCGGAACTGGTCATCCAACTCTTCCTTTTCCAAGGGAAAGAAGAACAAGAGGATGACCAAACGATGGTTCTAGTGGAATGGGAAAAAACTAAAGTATAACAAATTCCCTTTCTATTTTTTTAAGTAAAGATTGTCTACGCCGTTCTTTTCAAATTCTGCATCATACTTTTCTGCTTCCTTTGCTACCTTAACTTCATAATCTTCTGGTGAAAGTGCTTCTAAATCTTTAACCGATACTTTTTGTTCTAAATCTCTTTGTGCAAGTTCAGTGGAAAGGTCTGTCCAAAAAATATCATCGTTATAAGGTTCAATATAAGACTCGAATACTTCTTGGAAGTATTCTTCTGAAATGGTATAAAGTCCATTTTCAGAAACGATGGGGCTTTCAGGGGAAGAAGAAAGTTTTTTTAAAATGGATTGGATGAATTCGTCCACAGAAGGATCTGTTTCTTCGTGAGGAGAATTGCTCACCCATTCGAATACAGCAAGTGCATTCAAAAGGTGTTTTGTTTCTTGGGGATTTAGATCTAAATTCATGATTACCTACTTTGTTTCCATAGAAGTAGTCATCCTCCCTCTAGGCAAATCAAAGAATGACTGTAGATCTGTTTTCCTTATAGTTTTGATAGATCTGGTCTACGAGAAGGCGAAATGTTGGATCTTCTTTCAGAATTTCTAGTTTTTCATCCAAACTCAAAATGGAGAACTTAGGATACAAAGCTTTGGTGACTGCGGGCTTCATACCTAAGTAGTAAACAAACGAATAGTAGTGTCAAGAAAAAAATACTAAACAAACGTCATGTATTTATGTCGCGATACACATCTGCGATTCGTTTCACCCCAATCTCCATAACATCCTTTGTTAAAAAACTAAAGTTCATACGAAAGAAAGAAGAAGAGCGACTGGCGGGAGAAAACTCCGTTCCAGGAACCATGGCCACACCATTTTTTAGACAATGCTCCATAAGTTCCTTCGATGTTCCTTTCGGATATTCAACCCAAAGGAACATCCCACCTTCTGGAAGAGAAAACTTTACTTCAGGAAGGTATTTGCCAAGCAAAGAAACCAAACTCTCTTTTTGGCCCTTGTAAAAACTTTGGATGGAATGTAAATGGACATCAAAATCCATCGTTTTCAAAAGTTTGGAGACTACTACTTGTGAAAATTGATTCGAATTTAAATCGTTTCCTTGTTTGACTGCAGTAAACAAATTTCGATACAAATCGGGAACTACCACCCAACCCAAACGAAAACCAGGTGATAAGATTTTAGAAAAACTTCCCAGAACAAACGTTAGGTCATTTCTCTTACGAAACGAACTCACAGAAGGATATACTTTACCCTCAAAATCTAAATACCGATACGCCTCATCTTCAATGAGAATAATTTCCTTTGTATCTAGTAAGTTTGCAATTTTGATTCTTTTTTCCAAAGACCAAGTATAAGTTGATGGATTTTGGTAAGACGGGTTTGCATAAAAAACATGGATTTTGTTTTGAGATAAAATTTCTTCTAACCAATAAAGATTAGGGCCATCAGGTTCCATAGGAACACTAAAAAAATTGGGATGATAAGGAGAGAATGCTTGTAATGCACCCAAATATACAGGGTCTTCCAATAACACATTGGTATCGGAATCCATAAAAATCTTTCCTAAAATATCAAGACCCTGTTGAGAACCATGGGTGATGGTAATCGACCTAGATGACACCCAAGAGACATCCGTTAATTTTTCTGCAATTTGGGTTCTTAGAGCCTCATATCCAGACGAATCTCCGTATTGAAAAGCAGTGGAAATATTCTCGCGAACCACAGACTCCATCACAGAACTGAAAACATCTTTTGGGAATAAATCAGGGTTCGGAAGTCCCCCGGCAAAGGAAAGGATGTTAGAATTTTCTACCGTTAATTTTAAAATTTCGCGAATGACAGAAGTTCTCACAAAAGAAGTTCGTTTCGCTGAAAAAATAGTTGGCAGTTCCGTTTCCATAGTAATAGAATAACAAAAAGAATCAAAACTGTCCATATACAGTTATATATATCTATTAGTATACAGTTATCCCATGACAAAGTACAAACAACTAGCCCTAGACCTAAAAAAAGAAATTAAGTCAGGATATTATTCTGAAAAAGAAAGGATCCCTTCTCTTCGTGAAATTCAGGATTTAAAATCATGTAGTCTCACCACTGCGAAGGAAGCTTATAGGATTTTAGAAGAAGAAGGGTATATTTATGTTGTACCTCAATCTGGATACTTTGTACATCCGAATATTAGTTCCCTCATCTCAGGGCCACAAAATGAATTTTATCCGGCAGTGGAAGCTGATGATAGGATCCAACAAATCATGCGAACGGTTATGGATCCCAAATTGATTTCCTTTGGAGCGGCCATTCCATCGGATTTTTATCTACCACTGGGAGGGATCGTTTCTTCTTTTAAAAAAGCACTCCAATACAAAGAAATATTTTCCTATGGAGACTTACAAGGAAACGCAGGGCTTCGGGAATGGATTCACAAAAGGACTTCCATCCAAGGTTACCGCGTCAATTCAGAACAAATCCAAATCACAAGTGGATGCACAGAATCTATAACCTTTGCCTTACTCAGTGTCACTGAACCTGGAGATACAGTCATTGTCCCCTCACCCATTTACGTTGGTTTATTTCAGATTTTAGAAACCCTTAAACTCAAAGTAGTAGAGATTCCGTATAGAAAAGAAGAAGGGATCTCTGGAGATGAATACGAAAAATTAATCAAACGTCATAAACCAAAGGTATTTTTATTTGCTGCTAACTTCAACAATCCGAACGGAATTTTAATGAGTGAATTTTCCAAACAAAGTTTAGCAAAAATATCTTATTTGTATGGAATCCATCTGGTAGAAGATGATATATACGGAGATCTTTATTTTAGTGGGACAAGGCCCAAACCACTAGTGAGTTATTTCCCCCAAGAACTAAAAGGCCCAAAATCTTACCTTTGTTCTTCCTTTTCAAAAACACTGGCCCCTGGTCTTAGGATTGGTTGGGTGGCATCCAAAACAGGAATTCGTGAATTAAGCAAAAGAACCAGAGCCTATAAAATTTCCGAAAACAATCCCACTCAAATGGCAGTCCTTCAATTTTTAAAACTACAAACCTTTGAAAGGCATCTCAAGTTTTTACGTTCAGAATATCAAAAACTTACAAAGGAATATATTGAACTATTATCCTTTCATAGCGAAGGGAGATTGGAAATCCAAAAACCAGATGGAGGATTTGTACTATGGATTGAATCACCGTTAGATGGTGACAAATTACTCAGCGAATCCAAAAAAATAGGAATGGCCATTGCCCCAGGATCTCTTTTCGGACTTTCCAAACATTGGGACAGACACTTTCGATTGAATGTTTCCGTTGGATTTTCACCTAAAATTAGAGAAAAACTGATTCAGTTCTCTAGGTTATTCTTAAAAAAGCGAAAATCTTAAATCTAAGTTTTTAGTTGCAAGTTAAAGAATGAGAAACAAGGTCTCTACTATGTCAGAAAACACACGCAAGTATTTGGAAACTTCTCAAATCATTCCATCTAAAGGAATGTCCTACACCATGTATGAAATTGAAGGCCAAGATACTATTTTACGAATGCTTACCTTTATCCCAGACAATGACGAAATTCACATTTATCCGAAGCCACCGGTAAAAAAACTCTATAAACCAGAACTTTGTAAGAAGGTAGAGGAGAATGAATTTTTGGGACTTTGGTCTATGGGAGAAGAGAGAAAGGCGGGAAATTAGGCAACCGTGGCCCCGGACAGAATCGAACTGCCGACACGAGGATTTTCAGTCCTCTGCTCTACCGACTGAGCTACAGGGCCTTCGGTTACGACCAAGGTATTTTTCCAGATCCCTCTGTCAACGAACCTTTATAATTTTTGCGAGGACACATGAAGAAGTTTAGGAAACCATTTGCGACCACCATCCTATCGGCATTTTTATTCGTTGGTTGTGCGTCATACCTTCACAAAACAGGAATTAGCTTAGAAAGATACAGATCGGATTTAGAATCCAAATCTGTTTTAGTTGACGGTCTTCACTGGAAGTATACAGAAAAACCCGGATCCGCAGAAACCTTAGTCGTGGTACATGGATTTGGTGGCGATAAAGACCATTGGACTCGGTTTTCGAGACATCTTCCCAATGGAATCCGGGTGATTGCCCCAGACCTTCCTGGATTTGGAGAATCGGATAAACCAGAAGGACTGAACTACACACAAGAAGCCCAAGCTGATAGACTGTATCATTTTACCGAATCACTTGGCCTAAAAGAATTTCATATCGCAGGGAATTCGATGGGGGGAGGAATTGCTGGAATCTTTGCGGCCAAATATCCCAATAAAGTAAAATCACTCATCCTATTTGATAACGCCGGGGTCAAAAGCCCCACTCCGAGTGAAATGCAACTCATCGATATGCAAGGAAAACCAAGCCCACTTCTTGTCACAAGCCCCGAAGACTTTGATCGGCTTCTCGCATTTACCTTTGTCAAACCACCCTATCTACCTTCTTTCCTAAAATCATATTTTGCTAATAAAAGTTTTGCTAACAGAGATTGGAATGCTTCTATCCTCAAACAAATCAGAAAAGAAGGTTATTTTTTAGAAGAAAAACTAACGGAAATCCAAGCTCCTACAATTGTGATTTGGGGAAAAGAAGACAAGGTCATCCATTATACAGTCATGGATGTTCTAAAAAAGAAAATGAAAACAAAACTAGAAACGGTTCTCCTGGAAAATATGGGCCATGCACCCATGATTGAAGATCCAAAATTGTCCGCCAAACTCGTACAAGACTGGTTAAACAAACCTTAACAACCGAACAATTCACCAAAAATACTTTAGTATTTTTTTTCTAATTTAGAACAAAAAAATACTTGTACTTTCACGGGTTTTTTATGTTATAAACCCGTGAGTCCAAAACATAACAACAAAACTCTGATTGGAATTACCGGATCCATTGGATCAGGAAAATCCACTGTACTTGCTATGTTTGGTGAGTTAGGGGCAGAAACCATTAGTTCTGACTCCATCGCACGCGGATTCACAGAACCAAACAGCCCAATTTTACCAGAACTCGTAAACATTTTTGGAACATCTATCTTAGATGAAAACGGAACTCCTATTCGGGCCAAAATTGCAGAATTAGCGTTTTCCGACAAATCAAAGCTAAATGCTATGAATGAACTACTCCACCCGCTGATTCGTAAAACTTTCCTCGAATTTCTAGGTTCGAGAAAAGCAGGAAGTATCATTGCTTGGGAAGTGCCCCTTCTATTCGAAACAGATGCGCATACCATCTGCGATTTTACCGTGACTGTTTCCGTGAGCACCGATGTGGCATGGGAACGTGTTCAGTCACGCGGAGGGATGGATTTAGAAGACTTTAAAAAAAGAAATCTTTCCCAAATGGATTTAGAGAAAAAAAAGTCTCTCTCTGATTTTATCGTAACGAACGATAATCAAAGGGAGAACCTAAAAGAACAAATTGTCATCATCTATCAGGAAATCAAACAAAGGATTAACAAATGAAAGAAAGAGTATTTTACGTAATCAACTTAGATAAACAAAGAATTGGAGTTTTATCCCTCTTTCTTTTTGCCTTATTTTTCTCGATTTTCTTTTTAGGAGTTTCCGTTGGGAAAGGGAAAACGGAAGAAAACCTAACTCGTGCGAAGGCAATGGAAACACAGCCGACAAACACAGAGGTTACCGAGCAATCGATTCCAGCTCCCACCGCAGTGAATGGATCTGATACAGCCGTTGGAACAAACGCAGCCTCTTCGTTTGTACAAGGGACCAAAACAAAAGAACAAACGAACCTCTCCCAAGAGATCCCCATGGCAGACATTGGAAACAATCCTTACTTTGTAGAAACTTCTACAGCCAAAGACGAAGAAGAGGAGAAAAAACAACAAGTTGTGGATTTAACCAAACGTGTAGAAAAACGAGTGGTTTCAAACAAAACTGAAAGTTTCAAAAATTTGCCGCAAACTTCGAAACAAACAAAAACGGCGAAATCAAACCAACAAGTTGTTACATCATCTAAACAAGAAGGAAAACAATTTACAGTGCAACTAGCTGCTTTCACTAGTAGACAGTCAGCGGAAACATTTTTATCTCAACTAAAATCGGATAACCATGGTAAGCTGCCAGCAAAAACCTTTATTGTAGTAAAAAATGAATTCTTCGTGGTTCAAATGGGAAAATCCAAAGACAAGGGAAGTCTTTCCAAAGCACTTTCCAAAACTTCCATGCCTAAGGAAATCAAATCTAAGGCTATGGTTGTGAGTTACCAACCGCTATCGTAAAGATAAAGATCGTCAAAAACCTTGGCCTTCGGCTTTCCTAAGTTAATTTAGGAGAGCCTTTTTCTAACCAACCCCCAATCCTAATTTGGAAATTCATTGCAAATTTATAAATTGACGATTGTCTAATCCCTAGAATGGAAACTGAAGGAACTCCTCATCATAGTCTTACTTATGGTACTAGTAGACTTGCACCAAGTATCAGTCTTGTGGATCGTGCCAAAGAAATCGAACTTGCAGAAGAATCAGTACAACTGCATTTACATGGAAAATTAGAAGTCATTGCAAACCAAATCCGTCGTTTGAAAGAAGAAGCTGAACTGATTCTAAAACGTGCAGAAAAAGATATAGAACTACACAAAGCTCGTTGCCAGTTTGAAAAAAAACCGGGCCAAACCATCCACTTGTATGAAAAAGAAAGTGGATCCTATTTTTCCCTCCTTTCTCCAAAAGATTGGGGTGGTAACCCTCCCCACCCCTACCAAGGTACTTATATCATGAATCCTGATCGAAGTTTCACAGAAGTTTTTTTGGATTCTTTGGATTAACATCTAACTTTGATTCCATCCATGAAACTAAAAATAAAAGTCTTTCTAAGATGGATCTGTGCCATCCTAAAAGGAGATTATTTTTTCTTTGGATTAAAGCCGGTACCAAAAAGTAAATTCATTTGGTCTGATGAAACGACACACACACTCCCTATATTACAATCACCTATGAAGGAAGGGAAACTTCGGAACCTTCAGATTGCCATCAACCAATTAAATGAACGTGTATTATATCCAGGTAGAATCTTTTCATTTTGGAATGAAATCGGTAACCCAACAATAGGTAAAGGTTATACGGAAGGCCGTGTGATTCGAGGTGGGCAGGTAAGTTCTGAAGTAGCCGGTGGTCTTTGTCAATTGTCGGGGATCATTTACTATCTCTCGTTAGAACTTGGTCTCAAAATTTTAGAACGGTTCCCCCACAGTCGTGATTTATATACTGAAGAAACCAGATTCACCCCACTCGGAACCGATGCTTCTGTGGTGTATCCTACAAAGGATTTACGGATCAAAAATACACATCCATTCCCTTTACTTTTTTCTTGGGATTTAAAAACATCTGAACTTACTTTTCGTATCAAAAGCCCAAGTCCCATCAAACGAAACAAATTACATTTCCAACAAACAACAAAAAATGGATTTTCGAATGTGCAAGTCTTCTTAGAACCAGAGGGAAATGGTGAACTCATTCTTTGTTCTTCCGATGATTACCGATTATAAAAAGAAAGTTGTATTACTAGGATTTTTTATATTCCTAGTTGCGTTTCAACTCATAGTCCAATTGAGTTCGTCTTTTGCTTTTGGGGCAGATGGATACTACTACGCTGCCCAAGTGAATTCTTATGTTACGAAAGGAAGATTCTTTAGCCCAGACGTATCCCCCATTTTATATGGACTTGTTTATTTTTCAAAATTAGGAAACAATATTGTTGTTACGAACAAAGTGTTTGTTTCTTTACTGGTTGGATTTTTATTTCTGGCTAGTTACCGGTTGGCCTTCCATTTAACAAACCAAGTTTTCACATCCATCCTTTTTGGGCTTATCTTTGTTTCTTCTTCCTTTCTCCCTCATTTTAGTTTTAACTTTATCAAAAACTTAGGGGGAATTTTATTTTTTATTCTATTTTTAACGGAAATTTTGATTTTGGAAAAAAAGGAAAACCAAAAGAAACTGATAAACTACATTCGACTTGTTTTCATTTTTGGTTTGGTATTTCTAAGTCATAAAATCACTGCAGGGATTTCTCTTTGTTTTCTTTTGCCTTGGATCTGGAAACAAATCCAATTTCAAAAAAAATATGGAATGTATTTGTTTGTTGCGATTCCTTTTCTACTCTTAGGATTCACCTTTGTTTTTCCCAACATCCTCCATTGGAACGACATCAAAACAATATTATTAGAAGATTTAAATTTTAAAATATTATCCCCCTTCTATCAATATACCAAACTTTATCCAGAATTTGCCTTAGAACAAATTTTATTTTTTCTATCACCATGGATTTATTTACTCACTAGATCCAAACTAAAGAATTTTCAAAAATCGTTTTATGACAAACTCTTTGTTTTGTTTTTTTTACTATCGCTTCCTATCTTTAGTTATACGGCCTTTAGTTTTCCCTTTCGAATGTTCCTTTTGATTTTTATTCCAGGAACCATCCTTCTGCTTCCTAGTTTGACCAAAATCAAATCAAAATGGATGGTCACCCTACTCTGTGTTTTGATTCTTCCTTACCAGTATTTTACGATGAACCGAGGGAAAGAATTCAATAACCAAGATTATAAACTATATTCAATTTTACTTCCTTTGTTCCAGTTTCCCAAAGATACACTGATCATTGTCCACCAAGGATTTGATTATTTTATTTGTTATCATAAAGCGGGAGATGCTTTTCATTTTTTACCGGAAGAAAAACATAAAAATCGCCCCATATACAGAATCGCGTATGGAGTGTCTGCCGAAGATTATAAAACCTTTTTACCAAAAGATACAAAGATACAATATTTGCCGGGATTTTATTCTGTTTTGGAGGAAAGTAAATGGCAGGAGTTCTTAGAAAAACTTCCTGCCGAATCTAAAAAAAGAATTTTGGATTGGAAAAATCCAAACACTCATAGGACAAATACGATGTTAAGAAACGAAACCTTTAAGGAGAAAAGTAAGAAGATTTTGTAAAAGCATATTCACTTTTACAAGCCGCATCACTTTCTTTTTTCTCTTTTAGTAACGAGAGTTTGTCGTTGCAAACATAAAAATACAAATCCAGTTTTCCCGCAACTGGGTATGTGCTAAGAGATACCAGATGTTCATCCGAATCTGAATATCCAAAATAAGCATTGTTGTAAGCGGTTCTTTCTTCCTCTGTTTGTGGGAATTGGATGAAAATAGAAGGCCGAACCAATCTTGATTTTGTATCCAGAACCAAATGGTCGGAATACACATCAAAAACTCCCTCTAATTTTTCACTAATGCCTGAGTATTGATTGAACTCGCGGTAAACGAAACTTTCTCCATCAAACTCTAATGTATGAGAACAATCCAATCGGTCAGGTATCGTACAAAAAACAAAATTTCCTTGGACAGCCGCAATCATCGCATCCCGAGATTCCACTTTGGTAATGGAAAGATACCCACCAAACACCCAACCGGTGATTGTTTGCGATTGCACACGGTACCAATAGGCAGAAATTCCATCAATTTCCGCATCCTTTTCCGAACGCTCTAGAACCTTAACCTGATCTCCCAGTTTTAATTTCCCTACCTTCTCTCCGTCTAGTGTGGGAGTTTTCCGGGCATTGAGAACTGTAGCAGAAATAAATACATTTTGACCGACTTCAATCGTAGGTGTTTTTTTGCACTGGAACAAAATCAAGGAAGTTAATAGAATCAGGATCAATTTCTTCATGGAAGGAAGAATGTTTTTTCAAAGAAATTTTGGCAAGACAAATTGTAAGTAATGAGAAAAGAAATACCACCTAATTTTCCATAGGTGGTTTAAGTTCAATGTGACAATTTTATTTTGTAAATAAAGAAGCAAGCGAAGTCAGTTGAGCAGTGATATCTCCACTTGGTTCCTTCCCATCAGGAGAAAGTTTGTCGATCACCATCGGTAGTAAATTTCCAATAAGACCAGCCGTGGCTTCCGAATCCAATCCCACTTTTCCAGCAAGTTCCTTAACGGAATCACTCCCCAAAACCTTCATTACATCTGCGGCCCCAATGTTCACATTGTCTCCGGTTCCTACCCAAGAGGACGCGGCTTCTGCAAAACCTTTGTCTTTAAACTTTTGGACAATTCCGGATACTCCACCGTTATCTTCGATGATCTTTTGGATCCCAGAAACAACTTGTGGATTGTTTTGCACTAGCTCTACTGCCTGAGCTGCGACGGCTTTCAAACTTTCAAAAAAACTCATGCCGAAAATGATGAATCAAAAAACGACAAAAGGAAAGATATTTTTTGAATTCAAACTTTTATTTCATTTTTTTGATCCGAGGTTGTCCTAAAAAATCAAAGTTATTTTCCTAATGTTTTTATTTTCAAAACTAAATAATGTATTGCAATCCAATTGCTAGAGGCTATACATCAACTCAATGTTAGTTGTACGAAATCATGGCATTTAAATCATTTGCTCATATTCTGAACAATCGAATACTAACACTAGGGCTTTCCTTTTTTCTGCTGAATTGTTGGACAAACCCTCTCACCCACCCATCGAATGTTTCATGAAGTTATCCAATTTTCTTTGTCCCGACAATGACCTTCTGAAAAAGTGGTCTCCCTATATCTATTTGGCCTTACTGCCGGAGTCAACAGTCACGATCTCCAACCTAACCAACCACTCTATCGTCGAAACGGGATTTGTTGTGGGAACCGTTCCTCCGGGTCAGGCGTATGTAAATGTTGGCATTGATGACGCACAACCCATCCAAGTGCCAGTGGTCAACGGAACCTGGAGATACGCACTTCCTGCAAAAGCAGTTACCGGTACTTTTTGGACATACGGTAGCCTTCACACCATCTATGCACACATTCCCTATGAAAAATCCAATACCATCCAAGTGCGAATGGGAACGAATCATGATACCGATGGAGATGGGTATCCCGATTTGATTGTATCGGCAACACCGGATAACAATACCCAAGGATATGGATATGTATTCAGCACAAACCCCAATACAAAATTACTCAATACAACTCCAATCACTTCACTAACAAATGGAACTAATGTAACATATTTTGGAAGCCGCATAGGATCAGGTGACTTTAACGGTGATGGATATGCAGATATATTAGTGGGGGCACAAGCATATAGTGGTGCGGCTGGAAGGGTCTATGAATTTTTGAGTAGAGGCCAACAAGGAATCCCATCTCAAAATCTAAATACAGGAGGAACTGCAGATGCGATTTTCGATGGAGTGACAGGTGGTGGAAGATTTGGAACAAATATTATCGGAGCTGATATCAATAACGACGGTTATGATGATGGTGTATTTGCCTCGCCCTGGGAGAACGAATTATTTATTTTCTATAGCCAAGGACCAAACGCAATATTGTCGCAAAACACAAATACAGCGAATTTTGTATTTAAGAATCTTACTAGTATTACCCCTCCTCTCAACCCAGATGATAATTTTGGCTCTCTTGCATATGCAGGAGATGTGAACGGAGATGGATTTTTAGACCTCGTTGTCAGTGCAGCAACACACTTCTCTAATAGGGGAAGGATTTATTTTTTTATTTCCAATCAAGGATCTCTGCCAACAACTCCACAACAAATTCTAGTTGCTCCACTGGAACCTTCCCCTGGTTGTGCAGCTGGTCTTGGTTGTCTTTTTGGAGCAAGTTTTGTATTGGATTATTTTAATTCCGATCGTTGTATCGACCTCGCGGTAGGTGGACCTAACTTCAATACAAGGCAAGGAATTGTATTTGTATACCATTCTACTTGTGATTCAACAAACCCCTATCCAAATCCACCAGTGGCGACACTGGTCGGCCCACCTACAAATAGTTGTAATGTTAATAATTGTTCCTTCGGAGGAAACCTAGCTTCCGGCGACACAAACGGAGATGGATTCCCCGATCTTTTAATTGGAGCCACAGGAGCTAGTTCGGGAATCGGCGACGTTTACTTAGTATTAAATGATCCAATTACCGGATTTCGCAATATGGATCTAAGTGCTGGGGGATCAGCGGATAGTCTTTTTTCTGGTGAAGCCGCTGCGAGTAATTTTTCAATGGGACTTCAGTTCCAAGATACCAATGCGGATGGACTCCAAGACATCGTCATCTCAGAACCATTGATCACCAATCGAGTCTATACTTTTCACAGCATCCGAGGTGGTGTTCCTGCGAGCCAAAACTTAAATAACGGTGGAGTGACAAGTCAAACTCTGAGTCCACCAGCAGGAACTTCTTTGGGTAATACAATTGCAGAATTGAAAATCAAGGCAGAGGGATATCTCTGGGCATTTTGGACGAAGTCAAAGAAGTATTTGGGGATTATCTAATTTTATAGATAAATACACATTTTTTCCGGGGGCACCTCGCCATCGTTTGGTGGATCAAAATTCACCGAGTGACGCGACCGCGCTATCCGCTTCAATCTTTTGCTTTGCAAAAGGATTTCCGCTCTTATCGCTGGTGCAGGGAATCAAACTAAAACAATATTAAATTCAAAACCAAACAAAATCTAACACAGCAAAGATTTGATTCCCCATCGGCACAAATCTTACTTTGCTGAATGGAAACCGATCTTAGTTCCTTCCGTATCAATGATGAATGCGTAATACCCCATTTCAGGACTGATCAACGTTTTTGGGAGAACAATCTTTCCACCGGCCTTTTCCACTTTGTCTAAAGCCGGTTGTAAATCTTCTCCCAGATTTAGATAGACCACAATTCCATTCTTTGTCGGAATATAATCCTTTCCTTTTACCAAAACCACATTCACAGAATCTGGATTAGCAGGAATCACACCAAGTTCCGTATCTTCCATAGTCATTTTTTCTATCGAAACATTTAAGATAGTTCCATAAAACTGAAGCGCTCTATCCAGATTAGAAACAGGAATCTCCACAATTGAAATTGTATTTTTCATGTCCTTCGTTTGCTCCGCTTTATTACCTTGCACCCCATCGTTATTCAAGTTCGTTTCTTCTTTACAGCCAACAACACTCAAACCAATCACGAGTAATACTTTGATAAAAAATAATTTTCTCATTTTTTCTCCTTAACATGAAAAACATAAATATTCAACGCCCAATCAAATCTTAATATTAAAAACAAGACAACTCAATCTTTTCTAGGATTCTAAACGCGAAAGGCCACTCCTTCACCTATGATGATACCTCAAAGGGTCTAGATTCTAGTGACTACCAAGAGAATAAAATTTCAAAACAAAGCCAAGTGAATCATAAAATCTCACTAGACAGATTTCCCCAATACAAAAATCTGCTTATACAACCACTAGCGGGCGTGGCGAAATTGGCAGACGCACCAGATTTAGGTTCTGGCGCCGAGAGGCGTGGGGGTTCAAGTCCCTCCGCCCGCAAAACATACTTTCCTTCTCACCAATCCATTTAAACTCATACAAATCCTGAAGCAGTTTGAACCAGAGATGATACCCATAGGACAACCCCGATGAACATTTTGGAATTTATGCAAAATATCTCTACGCAAGTTTATTTGCGAGGGGATGTGATCTTTCGTGAAGGGGATCCTCATGATGGAAGTATGTATTGTATCATGAGTGGGATGTTTGCTGTCACCAAACGGCTGCCAGATGGAACCCAAGAAATCATCAAAGGCCTTGGCCCAGGTGAATTTTTTGGAGAACTTTCCCTTCTCACGAGAAGGCCTCGGGCCATGACCATCAGTGTGGTTTCAGCAAATGCACGAGTGGGAATTTTACGCGATGATCAGTTTGAAAAGCTGGCACGGATCAATACTCATTTTTTATTCCAACTTACCAAAAGTACGGTAGAAAAACTTCATAGGGCCGAAGCAAGGCTCACCGAACTCGACAAAATGTTAGAAGAATTCAAAAAGGAAGAAGAAAAATGAACGTAGAACATTTGCGAAAGTACATCACAGAAGTTCGCATCGACCATTTTTCTCCAGGAACCAAAGTGTTTTCAGAAGGAGAAGACAGTAACGGGAAGATGTTCTTTGTATTTGCCGGTGGGCTCCAAGTTTTCAAACGTAAGGCAAGCGGTGAAGACCAATATGTTCGGGATATTGGACCAGGAGAGTTTTTTGGAGAAATGGCCCTCGTTTATCCTTCTCCCAGAGCTGCGACAGTAGTTGCCTCCGCCGAAGATACCAAAGTCGGAATCATCACAAAAGAAATCTTTTTTGCTATGGGAAAAGAAAGTCCCGGATTTCTTTCCGTCATTCTCCATAGCATCATTGGCCGCCTAACAGCAGTCGAAGACAGCATTTCAGAAAGGCAAAGGGAATTACATACCTTGATCAACGGAATGCCTTCTTTGCAGACGGATCCAATTTCCACAGAATCTGTCACGGTAAGTGAGGAGAAAACACAAGATTCGGAAGAACCAAAAAAGGAAGACTAAAGGAAAACGGGATTCACCAAATCCCTAAGTTTTAAAAATAAGTTGACTAAACATCTAAAATCGAATTTGATTTGCGGGTGACTTTGCGGTTCTTCAATTATCCCATTCCCGTTCTATTGGTTACCGTCGTTTTTTTCGCCGTACCATTTCTCAATTTCTTTGCCATTGCGGCACTTTACGATTTGGATCTAGAACATTTTAGTATGATTCTCTCTCGGGTCCAACCTTGGCAGTATGTATTTTCTGCTCTCAGTGCCATCATCGCTTATGGCCTTATCGCAAAAAAGAAATTTGGATACTACCTCTTCCTTTGTTTCAGCTTTCTTTCTCTTACTTACAATGCTTGGATGGTATTGTCAGTCACTCTCGGTAAGAAGTTTTTCCTAGCAGGCATTCGTATTCATACCTCCGATGTGATCTGGAATATGGTCACGACAACAGTCTTACTTGGGATTGTTTTTTATTTCTTACGGAGAGAAATTGCAGCGCCTTACTTAAGTGGAAAACGTCGCGGATGGAGAACCAAATACCGAGAAACCCATCCCATCCCTTTCCATTGGGCCAATTTTGATGGCGAACGTGAAGGTGACGGACAAACCATCAATATTTCCCGAAATGGAATCCTCATCCCTATCCCAGCGCATCATTTCTTAAAAGTAGGAGACCCGATCAACCTTCTCTTAAAATTAGAAAGAGAAAACAGAGAACCTGTATCCATCTCCGTACAGGCAAAGATCGTACGCATTGATAAAGAAGACGATGGATCTGAAATCGCCGGTGTCCAACTTCTCTTTCAAATCAACCAAAAAGAAGAAAAACAAATCTACGAAGCATTCCTTGCTCGCGTTTTTGCTCCAAGATACCCAGTTTCCAACCCGGTCAATTTTTCAGGAAAAAACAATCAAATTTGCCAGGGAACCTTACTCAATGTTTCCATGGAAGGATTGTACATAGAAACAAGTTCCGTTTTAGAACAAGATCAAATCTGTAATGTCAAAATCCAAACGAGATCAGGGGAAATTTCTGTAGGTGGAGTCGTACGCTGGTCCAACCCTCAAGGTAAATATGGAAAACCAAGTGGGTTTGGAATTCAGATTGATGCAATAGAAAATAAAAACCTATTTCGGATTTGGATCTGGAAACAACGTTTTAAATTATTCCACGGTCGGTAGTTCTTCCCAAAAGAGTGAGTCTGCAAGTTCTGCATCTCCAGGACTTGTGACTTTGATATTGTGGTAATCTGTTTCGACAATCCCTACCCTTCGTTTTCCCATCCAAGTGCAAAGGTCTGTAGGATGTTTATTGATATCTGCATCAAGTCCTTCTGCCATCAGTTCTTGGATCATAAACCCGGCGATGGACTGAGGAGTTTTTACAGCATAAACTTCATCTCGTTTCAAAGGTTCTTCTGTATAATTTGTATGGATCCGCACTCTTACCAAACTCTCAGTGGCTTTGGCAATGATACTGGCCCCTCCAAAAATTTTTGTTTGTTCTACCAATTGATAGAGTTCTTTTTGTTTGAAGTTGGGTCTTGCCACATCATGGATAAAAAAAATATCCTTTGTATCATAGGGAATGGACTGAATTCCACATAACGTAGACAGATGGCGAGACTCACCACCCGGCACAATCCGATCATTCCATTCCAATAAATCACTTAATTCTTTTTCCGTTTCCAAAATCCAATCGGGATGGGAAACAATGGTGATGGATTTAAGGAGTCCAAAACTTCGGAAACGTTTGACCGAATGCCGAAGAAGGGACTCCCCTCTCACTTTTAAAAACTGTTTGGGAACTTCCGTTCCCATCCGAGTTCCAGTCCCACCAGCCAGTAGGACAGCGTACAAATTGTTCATTCGACAACGAGGATTTCGTTTCTAAAGATTTCCAAAACTGGTTCTTTTTTACGAATCAGTTTTCCTTCACCGTTTGTGCGAAGTAATACTTCTGCAGTTTCTGGAAAACTATTGTAGTTCTTTGTGGACATACCGGCACAATAAGCGCCAACTGCTTCCATCACTACATAATCCCCAATCTCAGCTTCTCCCATAAGTCTTGTGATGGGTTCCCCACCTTCTTTTTGGGTGAATACATCGCCAGATTCACAACAATGACCGACAACTACGTATTCTTGATTTGATTTTGGAACACCACCGTCTTTTTTAACTGTCACAAGAGGGTGTTTTGCCCCATATAACGAAGGTCTGGTGTTGGAATCCATTCCCGCATCGAGTTTCATAAAACGAAAACCCTTAGGGCCTGTATCAATCAAATCATCCACCGTTGTAAGAAGTGCACCACAAAGTGCCACAAGGTAAGTTCCTGGTTCAATTTCTAAAATTAATTTTCTGCCATGTTTTGCGGCAAATTCTTCAAATTGTGGTTTCACAGGGGCACCAATCTTTTGTAAGTCGGTGGATTTTTCATCTTCCATTCGGCCTACTTTGTATCCGCCGCCAAGACTCACTACGGTTACCGTAGGAAAAGCTTCTGCATATTCTAAAGTATATTTGGCCACTGCCTTCCAAACTTCGGGATCACTCCCCGAACCAATATGAGTGTGGACTTTTTCCACAACGATATTGTATTTTTCTACAATGGCTTTGACTTCGGGTAATTTTTCATGCCAAATTCCAAAGGAAGAAGTCACTCCCCCTACATCGGTTTTTTTGGTATGTCCCGACCCAAGACCAGGATTGAAACGAATGGATACTGATTTTCCAGGAAATGTCTTTCCAAAAGCCTCTAGTTGGCGGAGAGAACAAGCGTTGAACTTCACCCCTTTCCCAATGAGTTCTTCAAAGGCCTTAGGAAATTCTTGGGAAGTTAACATGATGGATTCTGGTTTGAATCCAAAGTGGAGGGCTCGCACCACTTCATGTTCCGAAGAAGCATCAATGAGGATGCCTTTCTTTTTCATAATTTGAAGGATATTGGAATTGGGATTTGCCTTCATGGCGTAACGGACTTGTAATCCGAAAGCATTAGGAAATGCCAAGGTATCGTCACATTTTTGCTCAATTTCTTTCTCGGAATAGACAAAGAGGGGTGTGCCGAATTCTTTTGCTAAAGACCTTACTTGGTCTTCTTTCAAAAACTTTAGTTTTTCGATTGATGTCATAGGATTTAAGATAAACCTTTCAATAGGTTCCATTCCATAAAGTCAAAAAAGTAGAAAATGGCAGGAAAGATTACACATATTGAAGCACTCTCCCAAGTGAAAAAACATTTGGAACATGGAAATGCGACCCAACGCAAGATGGCCGCATTACTCTCACGTCCCGATGTTGCCTCTTACGCCAACCTTGGTGCGGTAGCTCCCGATATTTTTTACTTCTATCACGTGTTACAACCCAAACGAACGAAGAAGGCTGCTTTCTTCGGTGACCTTGCCCACCACGACCGAGTGGCCGAACTGGTTTTAAGTTTTCTCGACCAAGTCCATGATACAGAAATGGGACTCTACCGTGATCGTTTTCTTGCCTTTACTTTAGGATATATTTGTCACTGCGTGGTGGACATCCAAACCCATCCTTATATTTTTTATATCTCAGGGGATTACTATAACAACGATAAGAAGATTTCTTACCAAGCACAAGTCAACCACATGAAGGTAGAGTTTGGACTGGATACCCTTCTCATCAACCACCGCTGGGGAATGAGTGCTAGAGAATACGATTTCCCGCAATACATCGACATCCGCCATAGAACGGTTGGAATTAAAAACAAAATGGATCCAGTGCTTTGGAATTTTTGGTTACAATCCATTAAAGAAACGTATCCTAGGGAGTTTGCTACCTCCTACTTGGGTTCTGAAAAAAAAATCATCCCTGGTGATATCTTAAACGAATCCTATTTAGGATTTTATAGGTTTACCTCTACTTTGGATTCAAGAAGTACCTTTATGCGGGGACTTGTGAGTGTAGTGGATACACTGACCTTTCACAAATACAATGCCAGTGTTCTGATGCTTCCTACACTCGAGAATATCAATCCCAAGATTATGAATGATGAAAAACGGGAATGGTTTTATCCGGCTGACCCAAAACGTAAGTTCAACGACTCTTTTATCGAACTTTTGAATCAAGCAAGCCAAGCCTGCAAAGAAATTTTAACGAGAGCTTACGAATATAGTTTTTCTCCGGAAAGCAGATCGAAAATTCTGGAATCTCTCGGTGGTTATAATTTAGATACCGGTCTCCGTTACCACGGAATTGACCATATGAAGGAATTTTCTCCACTCGTTTGATCTGGATTTAAAGTTAAGGGAAATTTATGAAACAAGAACCCGTAGGGCTCTTTGAAAAGTATTTTATCATTTGGTTTCGAATTGTTACAGAAAACATTTGGACTGGAGACAAAAAATTTAGAAACACTGCCATTGCTATTTTTGCTTTTGGGGTGTTGAACGTTTTTTTACTCACAGGATCTGTAAAAGATTTTTTTAAACTAAAAGAAGCGGCAGTTTACGATATCCCTTCCACCTTGTACGGATTAACTGACAAAGGGGAATACGAACCCATTGCCGAATATTATAAATTCTCAAGAATCCCTGTTCGTTTAGAACAATTAAAGCCGGAAGAGAACGCACTTTCGACGGACAATCGGCACAAGGTCATCCAATGTTTTTTATCTACAGAGGATAACTCTTTTTATTCACACAATGGAATCGATTTAAAAGGAATTGCTCGTGCCTTTGTGGTGAACATCATGGCAGGTCGTGTGAAAGAAGGTGCCTCTACCATCACCCAACAGGTGGCACGACTTAAGTTTTTATCGATAGAACGTTCTATCGCAAGAAAAGCACGCGAAGCCTGGCTTGCGATTTTACTCGAACTGGTGTACCCCAAAGATAAAATTTTAGAAGTGTACTTAAACGAAATTCCACTCGGGCATGGAACCATTGGAGTCGGTGCAGCCTCTCGGTTTTACTTTCGAAAGGAAGTCCAAGATGTGAGTTGGGGCGAAGCAGCCATCCTTGCCAGTCTTACCACAAGGCCCACTCAGTTTAGTCCCATCGTCAATCCTGTATCCAGTTTAAACAAAGTACGAGTCGTATTTCGTAAGTTAGTTGAGAATGGAAGGATGTCTGTGGCCGATGCAGAAAAAGAATATGCGGCTCTCGAAGAATATTATACTAACTTAAACCGTTCACCGAATGATTCTGCTTTTTCTGATAGATTAAACCGTTTCCCTTACGTAACCGAATACATCAGAAAGAATTTAATCCGATCCATTGGTTCGGGCCGCCTTTACAATGGGGGACTTAAAATTTATTCCACCATCCAAATCCGCCACCAAGAAGAAGCAGAAAAAGCCCTCCTTCCTGCCCTCCAAAGACAAACCATAGAATCCAACCAAAGGGCCTTTCGTAACATTGATGCCTTTGATGATTTGTATGGAAGTGGGTATTCTTTAATTGCCGATTTGTATGACCTACCTGATTTTAAATTTCATATTTCTCGAACAGAACGTACGTTTTCTTCTGCTTACCAAGAAGACATACGCGATGAATTCTCAGCTTTGAATTTATTAACGGGTGATGATTTTCTGGGTGATTTGATCGATAAAAACTACACCTCACAAACCACAAAAGACCATCTCCTTCCTGTAGAAGGATCACTCATCGCCATTCGACCAGACACGGGATACATCACAGCCCTTGTGGGTGGTTCAGGATTTCGTTCAGACAACCAACAAATTCGTCCCTTCCAAGCCTTCCGCCAACCAGGTTCTGCATTCAAACCAATCCTCTATGCGGCGGCGATGGACTACTCTGGCAAAAATCCAGACCCCGAAAAAAATGTAACACCTGCTACACTGTTTGCAGACTCTCCTCTTCAATATTTGATGGAAGATGGAGATGAATGGGCTCCTGAAAACTATAGTAGCGAATATTCAGGTTTTATTTTGTTAAGAAAGGCTTTGGAACAATCCAAAAACTCTGTGGCCGTTCGAGTCTTAGAACAAGTAGGACTCTCCCACCTAATGGATAGTTTACGAGGACTTTTACAACTGGGTGGCCGAGACATTCCTTATAACTTCAGTGTGTCACTCGGATCCTTTGAACTCACACCTTATGAACTCACTAGAGCCTATGCAGCCCTTGCTTCCGGTGGGAAAACGGTAAATCCTATCTCCGTTTTGTATGTGGAAGACAATGCAGGAAAAGTCATCAAAGACTTTCGCAAAGATTATGAAGACATAGAACGCAAACAGATCATTTCCAAAGAAGCGGCCTTTCTTATCACTTCGATGATGCGAGATGTGGTCGAAGATGGAACAGGCCGTGGGGTTTTGTCTTATGGACTAAACCGCAAAGCGTATGGAAAAACGGGAACCACAAACAATTTCCGAGACGCTTGGTTTGTGGGTTACACACCTGAACTTGTGACTTCGGTTTGGTTTGGGTATGATGTTGGAACCATTTCACTCGGACGAGGGATGACCGGTGGGAAACTAGCCGCTCCTGTTTGGGGCCGGTTTATGGCAAGGGCTCTAGACCGGGAACCAACAATCGATTTTCCTTGGCTCAGCGATGTGAAAGTCGTAAAAAAGACGGTTTGCCGGATGTCCGGAAAGTTGCCTGGATCGCAGTGCCATGACCTATTTGAAGAGTATTTTATCCCACAAACGGCTCCCAAGGATGTTTGTAACGACCATGGATCTTCATGGAACGTAGTGGAAACAAAACCAAGTGTTCATCCGACGACAGTCGTGCATACGGAAAAGAAAAAACCTGAAAAAGTAGAAAAACCACCCCTTACGACCAAACCGAAACGAAAAAAATCGGTCTTTAGCGGGGATGAGGAAATAGACTACTAAAAAGGCTTGTCAAGAAGACCGAAAATTTTGAATCTCACAGAAGGGGAAAAGGAGCAGGAATGGCAATAGGTAAGGATTCCATCAATAGCGTTATCGGACCAGGGTCGATATTTGAAGGTAAGTTTTATATCGCAGGTTCACTTAGAATCGATGGAAAATTCGAAGGTGATATCAAAACAGAAGACGCACTTGTGATCGGGGAAACCGGTAAAGTAAAAACTAACATCAGCGCAAGAGAAGTCATTGTATCTGGAACCCTCATCGGAAACATCAAAGCCGAAAACGAAGTAAAACTCGAAGGTACAGGACGTATGTTAGGTGATATTACAGCTCCTTACTTAGAACTTCAAAAAGGTGTTGTAGCAAAAGGAAATATCACAATCACAGGCGGTCAGAAAAAAGACGTTCGTAAGATTGTTGAAGAATCCTTTGGCGGTATCAAATCCTTAGACACTAAGGATTAACGAATCCCTTTAACACATGCTACTTCGATCTCCTGAAAAGTCTACGATCGGTAAGCATGTGTTACGCTGGGGAAACGTAAATGTAATCCAAGTTTCTCCCGGTAAGTATTTTTATAATCTCCAATCACAATCAAGTGTCTTACACGGCACAATTGATCTCAACCGCAAGCGGTATCGTATCCTCCCATTACTCGCCTCTTCTTTTATCTTGGCTTTCTTTTTATCCATCCTCGTAGACAAACAAACTTACGAAGAAAGTTTGATGGAAAAAGAATTCCTCAGTATGTCGACGGAAGTGGAAGAGAACGACATCAAAGACAAAGAAGCAAAACTTGCGGATGCCAAATACCTCCAAGAAACAGAAGATAAAAAAATGGCCATCCTTCGATCTGCTGATTTGGATGCGCTAGCTGAAAACAAAAACAAAAAATTAAAAGTCACACAATACAAAGTCAAAAAGAACGAAACACTTTCTGATATCGCACGTAGGTTCAAACTGTCCGCGGAATCCATCGCAGGGAGTTCTGGAATTAGCCCCGAAGTTTCCATTCTTCCCGGACAAATTTTAAACATTCCCAACAAACAAGGTTTAGTGTATAAACTTAAAAAAGGCGATACACTTGCCAAAGTAGCCGATTACTACAAAGTAAAAATTGACGATATTTATGCCGAAAATCAATTAGAAGATTACGATTTATTCAAATCAGGCCAAAAGGTTTTCCTACCAGGAGCTATCATTCCAGAAACAGGACCCGTTTGGAGAATTCCTGTTGTTTCCAAAGTCATCACTTCTGGTTGGGGAACAAGATCTTACCCTCAATATAAATTCCATATGGCACTCGACTTACGTGCCAATTATGAATCCGTGTATGCAGCAAGAAAAGGAAAGGTAACCTACTCTGGATGGATGGGTGGTTATGGAAATGCGATCATCCTCACGCATGATGATAGTTACCAAACTTTATATGCTCACAATTCTAAACTTTTTGTGAAAGAAGGTGACTATGTCAGCGCAGGTAAAGTCATCTCGCGCTCTGGTTGCACCGGATATTGTTTTGGCCCCCACCTCCACTTTGAAGTCATCAAAGATGGAAAAAACGTAAACCCTACAAAAATCATCAAAGGATTTTCTTACAAATAAACTGGATCAAACGAACCTATGAATCAAAAGAAACAAAACCAAACACATTCAATTTACCTAATATTCCTTTTTTGTTTATTTGTTTTAACAAACTTTCTGATTTCCTGTGCCCCTAAAATTGGAGAACAAATCAACAAACGAATTGTAGACCCATTTGATGAAACAAAAATTTTAAATGTTCATTTTGTTACCACACGTCGGGAAATGACAGTCAAAGACAATTGTGATAACGCAAGTTTTGGATTCATCACTGACATCAACCCTCATTATGGAATTTGTTTGGTAAACATCCCTTCCCGCCATATCATCGGTGATATATCTTTGGACAATGCCCAAGACAAAAACCAATTCTTCCAATTCAAAGGACGTATCAACACCGACGACAGAGAATTTTTAACTAAAATTAAATCTTCGGCTTCCGATGAAGTATTGGTTTTTGTACATGGATTCAATGTCAACTTTGATGAAGCCGTGCTTCGTGCAGGACAAATCAAATATGATTTAAAATTTCCAGGGGAAGTGGTTGTTTACTCTTGGCCTGCGGGAGCTGATTCCGGGATTCTTGGACAGGTGATGGTGAAATCCACTTATGACTTAAACTTTACAGAAGCTAAAATCAACAGAGAACCTTTTGCCAAGTTCTTAACCGACATCACTGGTCTTGGAAAAAAAATCCATCTTGTGGTGCATAGTATGGGACACCAAGTGGTTTTACCTTCTGTGGCATCGATCGCCAAACAAGGCAAAGGTAAATTTCTATCGGAACTCATTTTGAATGCACCCGATTTTGACAAAAACGAATTTGAACTCATCCTTTCTGACTTAACAAAATCTTCAGAAAGAATCACACTCTATTGTTCACCTGGGGACAATGCCCTCGTTGCTTCCCAAAAAGTAAATGGGGCTCCGCGGGCCGGAATGTGTTTTAAGTATTCCGGTGTGGATGTGATCAATGTCAACGAAGTGGATGATCCTGTTTTGGGTGTGGGTGGACTTGGACATGGGTATTATTCTTCAAGGCCCATCCTTACAGACATCTATCAAGTGTTACTTGGCGTATCTGTTGAACGTAGACTTTTTATTAGAAAATCTGGCCCGAAAAACGGGGAAAACTTTGTCCTTAGGAAATAGGCATTAAGGAACCACCATATCTTCCCCAGAGTTTAAGGCACGGTTTGTTTTTTGAGGGATCACTCTCTCTTCCGTGCCATCTAATTCTTCGGTTGTGGTATCATTCTTTACCACAACTAGTTTGAACTTTATCTTTTTAGCTAAACCCAATTGGTCTTTTGATAACTGAACAAGCCGATCCCCACCTGCGATTTTGGGATGATTTGTACCTGGTAATCCCGCAAACACTACATGCCTTGCATGAGTGACACCTGGTTTGGATCTGGGAGGTGCCAGTGGTTCCATAGGGATCCATCCAAGGCCTTCTACCCATACCTCCACAAATTTATGGTTAAATGTAATTTCTTTAGAGGACTCAGTTGGTAGATAGTTCCAAACCAACCTGGATGGAATCCCCATACCACGTAACAAAGCCATGGTGACATAGGAGTGTTCGGTACAACCTCCATTGTTTTTTTCGATTACCTTGGGAGCCGGTTCAAAACTTCCGGATTGATAAGGAATGGAAGAAACATATTCTTGGGTTTTTGATAGTATTTGTTTTACGTTAGTATTTTCTTGGAAAAGAGTTTTTCTTTTTTCCAAAACCACGTCTGTATCCATCTTTAAAAACCAATCATCTACCAAATAGGTTTCTAACCCGTCTTTGTTTTGATTTTTGCCCATGGTTAATTTTGGATCTAAATTCCAATGGATTTTATAACGAGTGAGGATGGCCTCGTAAACTTTGATATCCTTTGTTTCTCCTGCTTTCAGTGGAGGGATGGTAAGAACTAAACTTCGATTCCCTGCCCCATCGATCTCTTCTACAGAAGAAGGATTCAGTTCTTCACTTTTTAAGTTTTGAGAACTTGTATTCTGTTTGGGAAGGACAAATTGGTATTTTGTTTCTGGAACATCCGTAAGCGCCGTTAACTGGAACTGGTATTCAATTTTGTTTTGGATGGGAGAAAACCGGTAGGCTCTCGATCCATCGGCCACTTCCACAGGAGTTAACAATGGTAAAATGGAATTTTCAAACACCATCCACTCCCCATAAATCTTTGTGATGGGATCAAAAATAAGGAAATGATTTTCGGATAAAGCGATGAGTTTAAAAAGTGCACGGTGGTTTACAGGAAACTTCCATTCTCTCTTGTTTGTGGGATCTTTCGGTGAAAAAACTTGAACTGTATTTCCCCAATAAGAGGAGAGAAATAAAATATCTGTTTCTCCGCGTTTGGTGATTCTCTGTATAGAAGAAAAAGGAACTGGAATTTTAGATTCTAATTCCCCTGATTCCAAAGCATAGACTTCCAATTGGTCTCCCACCAACCGATAAATTTTATTTTCCAGACAAACAATGTCCTGCCAAGATTTTCCATTGTTTGGCCATGGTAGTTTTCTCTTTACCGCAAATGTTTTTGAATCCAAATCCCATAGTGTTTTTGTAGTTTGGATTAAAATTTTTCCAGAACACTCTGTCCAACCCGTTACCTTTCCCCCTTCCCAAGGAAAGTTTTTAGATTCCCCTAACTCCAAATTCCAAACTAGTATGGAGGATTGTTTGGTGACATCTTTTGTTTGGAAAAACAATTTACCATCGGCATACAAAACGGATTCAAATAAATCTACAGATTCTGATTCGGGAAAAACGGGTTTTGTTTTCCAATTGTATTTGGAACGAATTTCCTTCCAAGAAATCGGGATCTCGCCAACACTGACCGCAAATAAAGAAGAAAAGAAACTAAAGAAAACGAATCCCCAAAACATTTTTTTCATTCGATAATCCTTGCCTTTTTCAGAATGGTTCTTAGAATTTTTCTAGTATATGAATGTAAAAAGAAAAGGAAGTCTTTTTTATTTTGGAGAACGAATTCTCCTAGGAACCGCAGGGATTGTGACAGAACCACATTCTCATTATGCCGTGTCTATCTTGGTATCTCTCACAGATTCTTTCCATTTGTATACAAAATCCAATTCTGTGATTGAATCCCAAGGGATCATCATTCCACCCAACTATTACCATAGATTGGCTGCAGAAAATTCCGAGATGCTCATCATCCAACTAGATCCTAAGTCAATAGAATACAAACGGATCGTGATGGAAGATAGTCCCAAATCCATTGATGAGGACACTCGTCTAAAAATTCAAAATCTCGCAGAACCATTGTTTAGTGATTCACTCACCTGTGAACTCGCTCGAAATATTTATAACCAAATACTTTCTTCTCTCGGTTCTGAAACCATTCCTAAAAAATATGATCATCGGATCGAAATGGTGATCCAGAAGATCAAAGAAAAAATCCCGAACCCTGTGACTCTTACGGAACTTTCTGAAATTTCAGGAATTTCCACAGATCGGTTTATGCATTTATTTAAAGAGAATATGGGTATCCCACTCAGACAATATTTGTTATGGCAAAGGCTTCATATTGCCGCAAAACTATTACAAGGCGGCGAAAATCTGACCACGGCATCACATGCAGCGGGTTTTAGTGACCAGGCTCATTTATCAAGAACATTCAAGAAGATGTTTGGAGTGAAACCTTCCTTATTTTTGGGAAGCCAATCACTCAGTAAGGTATGTTTCTGCGAAGATTAAAATAGAAACCAAAGTTCGAATTCGAATCTGGTTTGTCGATGGGGATGCAATAACGGGACTGGGATCGCAAAGTAGATATCGTTTGTGTATTTCTATAAATCTCATCTACTTTACGATCTTTCCTCAAGGATAAAAAGTTTTAAGCGTGTTTATGCGAAAAGTCCTTCCAAACACCTTTTTGTTTTAGTTCGGCTTCCACAGCTTGTTTCAAATCCAGTCGATACCCAAGTTCGAAGAAAACATCTGCGACTACAAATAACGGTGCAGAAACCAAAGCTTGGAACAGGTTATCAAAAAGAGCCGGACGACTTTTTTCAAAAACAAAATGCCCATAGAACTGAGCTCCCCACCCGATCACTTGTCCAAGACCAAAGATAGTCCATGCAGTGGTTGCCGGTAACTGCGTTGTGATCCACTCCGAGGTTAGATAGAGCCCTCCGAATACGAGAGTCGCCACAAAAGCAAAGATTACATCCAAAGTGTAATAATACCCAAGCACCGCCAAAGTAAACACAAGTGATGCGGACACATGAAAACCATTGTATTCAAAAAGACTAAAACGGCTTAACACAACAAACAAAGTGAAGGTGATTGTAGGAACACCAAGCACATGAACCAAAACATTTCGTTTTTCCTGATGGTAGGCGGAATAAAACGCCATTTCTTTTGCAAATCTCAAGGGAGACCTCCGGGTGTAAAGATCCATAGTAACAGAAACCGACCCATCCGACTTGAACGAACCTGTCACGATTATAAAAATTCTAAAAATTTATGGATTTCTTCCCGAATCCAGAAGGAGTTTCCGGAGGGTCAAATTACGTTTGAAATCAGAGGCAAATTCTTCGAAAAGAACCGGGAAACGGTAGGTCCAATTGGAATGGTCTGCCGTACCAGGAAGATTGATCCTGTGTTTTTCTGGATTTTCCAGAACACTAGGAACACCGAGTGCTAAATCCTGAAACAATTGGATGGAAAAAAGACTACTCGTCCCCAATACAAAGCTAAGGAGTCCCAGAAGGATTTGATCCTCAGTTTTCGGTCTGGGTTTTTTCAAACGATCAAAGAAAAACTGAAGTTTGGATTCCAGATCCCCTTCATTTTTCCACCAATCTAACACCAAACTTGTGTCATGTGTGGATAAAACGGAAATGGCATTTTTCCTATAGGATGCTTCTGGAATGAATTCACCTGTAGTGAATGATTTCGTCCAACGAACCACATCAATTCCAATCATCTGACGTTCGAATAAAGATTCTCTGATAAACGAAGGAACCGATCCCAAATCTTCTGCGCAAGGGACCATCGAAGAAAAGGATTCAAATATCTCCAATATCTTTTCCCCAGACTCTCTCCAATGTTTTTCTTCTTCTTTGATATGAAGTTCTGATAAAGGATAAAGTTTGGCTTTGGTTTCTTCATTTAATTCTTGGTAAGCGGCTTCTTTCCAAAAATCCCAATAGAAAATATAATGATCGGACTTAAATTCATGGATGAGACCGAGTGATTCAAATCTTTTGGGATCCAGACCTTCATTTATAAATTCTTCTTTTGAGATTCCAAATTGAGGATGGAACCAACCCTTGAGAGCTGTATCATCTTCTTTGGGAATCGACCAAATCCGATACATTCCAATCACATGATCAATGCGATAAAGATGGAAAAAATTTTCTAAATACGACAAACGATCTTTCCACCAAGAATAATTTGATTTTTCTAATACTTCCCAGTTCAAAACCGGGAATCCCCAGGTTTGTCCTGTTTTCGAAAAATCGTCAGGTGGTGCACCGGCCTGTAAATCCATAATAAAATATTCCGGATGTTCCCAAACATCACAGGAATTGCGAGAAGTGAGGATGGGCATATCACCCTTTAAATACACACCAGAATCTTCAAAATGGACTTTTACTTCAGATAACTGATCATAGGCGACTTTTTGCAAATAAACCCAAAACAAAGCTTCATTTCTTTTCTCTGAAAATATATATTCTTTGGCATGGTTTGGATTTTGGAATTCTTTTGGCCATTCCCACCAACCACTTCCA
Source organism: Leptospira kanakyensis (assembly GCF_004769235.1). NCBI lineage: Bacteria > Pseudomonadati > Spirochaetota > Leptospiria > Leptospirales > Leptospiraceae > Leptospira > Leptospira kanakyensis. Next base: position 782,047 of record NZ_RQFG01000019.1, read on the forward strand.
TGGTTCTCTTCATATAACAGTCGAAAGGCTGCATAAGAATAACACCAGGGGTGTTTTTCCAAAAAGTAAGTGGCCTCTCGCGTGGCTTCTTTTTTATTTTCTAAATAGTATTTACGAATGATTTCTAATTTTAGGTTACGAATGCGAATGGGATGGTTTTCTAAAGAACGAATCTCACGTTTCCGAGATTTCACATTGAGATCTAGTTTGTATAAGGATATATAAAGCGGATCAATCGCAAAAGCAGAGATGGCACTATAAGGTGAGTACCCGAATCCTGTATCGTTGAGAGGTAATAATTGGATGATACTAAAACCCACATCCTTTGCCCAATCGCAAAGTGGGATTAAACTATAAATGTCACCACATTCGAAAGAATGTTCTGAAACAATAGAGGGCAGAGATACAAGTACCCCTGCCCTTCTTTTTTTTACATTTTCAAAAAATTCCAAGCCGATTAAGCGACTGTGACTTCTTTCGATAGGTATACGTCTTGGATGGCGTTGAGTAGTGCAACCCCTTCCTTCATTGGTTTTTGGAAAGCCTTTCTTCCAGAAATGAGACCCATTCCACCAGCACGTTTGTTGATCACGGCTGTTTTGATCGCATCTTGTAAGTCATTTTCTCCGGACGCTCCACCAGAGTTGATGAGTCCTGCTCTTCCCATATAACAATTTGCTACTTGGTAACGAGTGAGGTCAATCGGGTGATCAGAAGTAAGATCCGTGTAAATACGTTTGTCTGTTTTACCATAAGAAGACTCTTGGTTCAGCACATTGTATCCACCATTGTTTTCAGGTAACTTTTGTTTGATGATATCCGCTTGGATGGTTACACCTAAGTGGTTTGCTTGTCCTGTAAGGTCAGCAGAAACATGGTAGTCTTTATCTTTTTTGAAAGCATTGTTTCTTACATAACACCAAAGGATGGTTGCCATTCCTAGTTCATGAGCCATTTGGAAGATTTTAGAAATCTCAACGATTTCACGACCAGAATCAGCAGATCCAAAATAAATGGTAGCACCAATCGCAACACAACCTTGGTCGTATGCTTGTTTCACAGTAGCAAAAAGAATTTGTTCACTTTTGTTTGGGTAAGTGAGAAGTTCATTGTGGTTGATTTTCAAAATGAAAGGAATTTTGTGAGCATACTTTCTTGCAACCGATCCAAGAACACCTAGAGTTGTTGCCACACCGTTACAACCACCTTCGATAGCCAATTTGATGATGTTTTCGCCATCAAAATAAATAGGGTTTTTTGCAAAAGAAGCACCAGCAGAGTGTTCAATTCCTTGGTCTACTGGAAGGATGGAAACATAACCAGTTCCACCGAGGCGGCCGCTTCCGAGAAGGGTTTGGATGCTACGAAGAACAGGTACAGACCTGTCTGTGGGAGCAAAAATTCTATCAACCCAGTCAGAGCCAGGTACGTGGATTAGTTCTTTAGCGATTTTTGGCGATTTGAATCCAAGTAGGGATTCCGCGTCGTTTCCAAGATGTTTCGAGATTTCGTCGAAGTTCAAAGTTGTTCTCCTAAAAAATAAATTCTCGGGTTCTTCCAATGTGACAACATCTTTTTTTGCTCGTCGCCCATCCCCATGACCCTAACTTGAATTGAGAGGCAATTTTGAGAGGATCTGCACAATTTCGAATGTTTTTTTCCCTGGCCTGGCTTTTCCTCACACTCTCTTTAGGTGTGTGGTGGTGGATTTTAGGGTTTCGCCAAGCAAAAACCATTTCAGAAATATCTATTAGTGAAGCAAGACAAGTGGAACTGAACCGAGTGAACCGGATGTTACAATTGGAAGGATCATTTTTTCTTTCCATGTTAACTCTCGGTGGAGTGACCCTCGCTGTTTTATCCTACAGAGACCACAAACGTTCCAAACTCATTTCTGATTTTTTCTCCACTGTCACTCACGAAATGAAAACTCCTATCGCCAGCTTACAGTTGCAAATCGAAGTATTATTAGAAGACTCTAAACATCCCGAACTAAAGAAAAAATTAGAAAAAATTTGGAAAGAAAACCAACGAATTGAATCCCAAATGGGGAATGCATTTTATCTCGCAAGCCTAATGCAAGGGGAATCCTTGTATATGGAATCACTTACAATTTCTGATTTATGTGAATCCTATTCCCATCATGAACCAGACCTTCATTGGAATGTTTTGGTTCCGAAGGAAACTAAAGTTTATATTGATAAAAAAGCGTTTTTTGCCATGTTGAAGAACCTAAGTGAAAACGCAAAACGCCACGGAAAGGCCAAAACAACCAAACTCACAGTAGCAAAAGAAAACAACCAAGTCACCTTCCTTCTAGAAGACGACGGAACTGGTTTTTTAGGGAATAAAAAAAATCTGACCCTTCCTTTCCTACGCCATTCCAAAACCAGTGGAAGTGGAATTGGTTTGTATATCGTTAAAAAATTAATCGAAAAAATGAAAGGTTCCATAGAGTTTCCGAACAGTTTGTCCGGATTCCAAGTGAAACTGATTTTAAAAGAGGTTCCATGAAACCAAGAATTTTACTCGTCGAAGATGATGAGGGTCTCGGCGAAACTTTAAAAGAACGATTGGAACAAGACCGGTACCGGGTGCAGTGGGCCAAAACAGTTTCAGAGGCAGAAACCTTATTTTCCCCGAACCAATTTGATTTGGTAGTCCTTGACTTACGACTTCCCGATGGGAACGGATTCCAACTCGCAGAAACTTTTTTATCCAAAGAAAAAGACCTCCCCTTTCTATTTCTCACGGCCCAAGCCGGAGCCCAGGAAAGGCTTCGTGGGTTTGAACTAGGTGCTGCCGAATTCATTCCCAAACCATTCCACTTAAAAGAATTTCTCATCCGCTTGGAAAGAGTGGTCGCCCAAACCCGTCCTCATTTTGGGCAAAAATGGAAAATGAACCAAACAGAAATCCATTTGGATTCTTTCCTTGTGAAAAAGGAAGATGGGACATCGGTTTTACTTTCCAAAAGGGACTGCGCCCTCCTTGCCCTCCTACTTTCGGATGCGAGAAAGGTCTTTAGTCGTTCGGAAATTTTGGACAATATTGTGGGTGAAGAAAGTTTTCCCACTGAAAGAACCATAGACAATGCCATTGTGCGGCTTCGGGATGCACTGGGCGAAGATTCCATCCGAAATGTGCGGGGTGTGGGCTACCAATGGGTGGCCGAGATCTTACCTCTAAAATAGGAGAATCCTAGGTTGGGGAATTCGGCCCTTTTACCGATACTTTTAAGGTGAAACAAGGATTCCTTTTATCTCTCCTATTTGTCTTATCTTTGTTTTCGCATTCTCTCGGTGCCTGGGAAACGGACATCGATTACAACTACGAATACGAAAAAAATGGGCCCTATACCAAATTTTCGGATTGGGTTCCTTACAAACTCCACAAATGGGAACCAAAGTATTTGGAAGACTTTTACGAGTTGTACAATCTCAAACAACATTATAACGATAATGAAATTAGAAAAAATATCTATTGGTTAAAAATTGCTTTGGGAAAACGATTTCGTCATCCCAAACATTCTTTATGTGAAACCAAAACAGAAAAAGAATATTATAAATATCGAAACTTAATGTTTATGCATATCAACATCCAAATCATGCGTTCTTATATGCGACTGGCCTCCAAATTTGACAAACGCCACGTGTATTTTTACAATTTGGATTTTGCCCATGAACTGAAAGAAAGTTTTGGTGTGGCCGAAGCCTTTTACAAAGAAGCTATTCCCTATTGGGAAAAGGCCAAAGATTATGCGGATAAAGCCAATGAAGTTCCTGTTGATTTGGATTTAGGAACCATTGAAACAGAACGTTATGAAATTGTGACTGGTAAATTAGACTTTGGACATATCATCGAAAATCATTTAACGAGGCTCGATGGAAAAAAGAAAATTGTGTCGGAGTATTTGGCAAAGTATCCGGAAGCAGATGCCAAAGCCCTTGACCTTGCAGATAGAGAAAATTAAAACTCCATAAAAAGAACCGCTATATCATCGTGAATGATTCTTTCTTTATCGATGAGGCAATTGGCGATCATTTTTTTAAGTAAGGCATCTGTGGAATCGGATACCGAAATCATTTCTGAAAGTTCTTGTAAAAAGATATCAAGCCCAATGTATCCACCGGTTTCTTCTTCTAATTCATAAATTCCATCAGAGTATAAAAGTAACCGGTCCCCCTCTTCAAAAGTTTTGGAAATGGTTTTCCCTTCCCAAGTATCCAGGAGTAAGATGGGATACATTTCATCTTTAACCAGTTTCATCACTTTTTCATTTTTTTTCCAAAACACAACAGGTGGATGTCCGGCAAAACTAAACTCGGCCCTTCTTTCCTTGGGAAACAAACGAAGGACACAAGCAGAGATATGGTGTTTAAAGATAATGGTTTTTAACTCCAAATGCATGGCAGCAAGAATTGCCGCAGGACTTGATTCTAACTTGGAATGTTTTTTAAAAGATACAGCTGCTATTCCAGAAACGAGAGCGGAAGAAATTCCATGACCAGAAATATCTCCAAAAAATATATCAATGCGATCCTCTGTTGGTTTCTCATACAAAATTAAGTCACCTCCGATTTCATCATAAGGCAGAAACCGAGATTGAATTTTTACATTCGGAATTTCTCCAAAATCTTTTGCAACCCATGCCTCTTGGGTGAGTTTGGCAAGAGCCAAATCCTCTTTTACATCAGAATAAAACCTTTGTAAGATTTTTTCTTTTTTCATCAGTTTGATTTCGTTTTTTGCACGAACCAAACCTTGGGAAACAAACCCAGCAATCAAACCTAACAGTTGTTTGGTTTCCTCCGACCAGTCCCCTATCCTTTCAAAGGTGGTAATTCCGAGAATCCCAATCACACTTCCTTCGTCTCGTAATCCCACAACCAGAATGGAACGGACTTCGGCTCGTTTGAAAAGATCCAGATGCCAAGGTTCATCAACAAGAAGTGAAGTGTCCGCAATATGAATCACACCATCGGAGGCAAGAATCCCCAATCGTTCAGGATTCATTTTTGCTATGGGTAATTTGGTTCCGACTTGGAATAGAGAGGGCATACCTTCCAGCACCCATTCGTGGGAAACAGAAAGGAATTGTTTGTCTGGTGAAATTTCGGCCGCAAAAACCCGATCCCCTCTAGAGTATTTGCCGAGTTCTTCTAAGGCAAACTGGATGGCGTCGGATACAAATTCAGCCTTGGAATGGACAAAGGTTTTGGATACTTCGGTAACAATTTGTGAAAACCGCAATAGTCCAGAAAGTTTGACCTCAGATTCTCTAATGGAAGAAATTTCTATTTGTTGGCCCCAAATCCGGATCAGATGTCCGTCATCCACTTGGCCATGAGAGTTCATTAAAAAAATCCGTTGGTTGCCGTCAGACAACTCCACAAAGTATTCGTAATTCTCTAATTGGTAAGAGTCAGCGATGAACTTACGGAGCAAATAAACAGATTTTAAACCAACCAAGTCTTTTAAATACTTACCGATGATTTCTTGAACCGTTTGGTATCCATAAAACCTTGCCATGGCCAAGTTACAGTCTCGGACAATGCTGCGGCTCCAGATATAATGTAACTGCTCCTCATCGGGAAGAGAGATAGGCATAGGAATGTCTAACTCATAACACCAAATGGCATCTTTGGAAAGGTGGATGAAGCTCTCTAAGTGTTGGTAACGACCATAATCGGGTTGTCGAGAACTCATCTAGATTCTAACCTTTAAGATTCTTCGGCCATTGCCACAAAAAAAACATATTTAATTGAGAATCCGAAATTTTTCTGAATTCTTTCCGAAAATGATTCGATTCCGTTGACCAAAATCCCCCATTCGTAGATAGTATTTCGAAATGGCGGAAGCTTAAATTACGCATTTTTGCGATATATTTAAGCAAAATGTTTTCAATAAAAGCATTTCGTTGACTATTTGGGCAATCGAATTCATTCAATTTGCTTAGAAACTCCACGAAACCCTTATATTTAGGTCGAAATGCCTTGGTATAAATCTTGCATTTAATGAGACATCAGATTACAACAATCAGACCGACCTCTGAAAGAAGGAGAATCAAATGCAGTTCGCAACCCCAAAATTTACTTCCGGAAAGGAAGTGGTTGAGTATGCCAAAAAAAATGGAGTCATTTTCTACGACTTCCGCTTCACGGATATCAAAGGAATGTGGCATCACGTTTCTTATTATGTGAATTCAGTTGATGAAGAAACATTCAAAGGAATTCCTTTTGATGGATCTTCCATTGCTCGTTGGCAGCCAATCAATGCTTCTGACATGCAACTACACCCAGAAATTTCTACGGCTTTTTTGGATCCGTTCACTGCTGACAAAACACTCGTTATGTTTTGTGACGTATGGGACATCTACAAAAAACAATACTATGAAAAATGCCCACGTTCCATTGCGAAAAAAGCATTAGATTTCATGAACAAATCCGGAATTGCAGACACTGCGTATTTTGGTCCAGAAAATGAATTCTTTGTTTTTGACAGTCTACGTGTTCGTGATGAAATTAACTGCCAATACTATGAATTAGATTCTAACGAAGGGATCTGGAACACTCACTCTGAAATTCCAGGAACAAGCAATACAGGAAAAATCAACTTCAACTCCGGACACCGTCCTGGAACTAAAGGTGGATACTTCCCAGTAGCTCCTATTGACTCTCAAGTTGACCTCCGTGCTGAATTTGTAAAAACTCTAGAAGCTATCGGAATGGAAACTTTCGTGGTTCACCACGAAGTAGCACAAGCACAAGGGGAAATTGGTGTTAAGTTTGGAACTTTGATTGAAGCAGCTGATAACGTTCAAAAGCTAAAATACATCGTGAAGATGGTGGCTCATAGACACGGAAAAACTGCTACTTTTATGCCAAAACCACTTTTTGGTGATAACGGTAACGGTATGCACGTTCATATCTCTCTTTGGAAAGGTGGAAAAAACCTTTTTGCTGGAGACAAATACCAAGGTCTTTCTGACTTCGCGTTCAACTATGTTGGTGGAGTTTTGAAATATGCAAGAGCTTGTGCTGCGTTCACTAACGCATCTACTAACTCTTACAAACGACTCATTCCTGGATTCGAAGCTCCTTCTATCTTAGCATACTCTGCTCAGAACCGTTCTGCTTCTTGCCGTATTCCTTTTGTTAGCGGTGAAAAAGCAAAACGTGTGGAATTCCGATTCCCAGATTCAACAGCTAACCCTTATTTGGCGTTTGCTTCACTTCTTATGGCTGGTATGGCTGGTGTTGCTGAAAAAATCGATCCAGGTCCTGCTCGTGAAGAAGATCTTTTTGAACTTTCATTGGATGAAATCCGTGAAAAAGGAATCCGCCAAATGCCTCACACACTTCGTGAAGCAATGGAAGAGATGCTTGCTCAAAGAGAAATTTTCAAACAAGGTGATGTGTTTACAGAAAACTTTCTACAAACATACCAACACTACAAGTTTGAAACAGAAATTTGGCCATGGGAAGGTCGCCCTCACCCATACGAATTCCTCACTACTTACTCTTGTTAAGAGAAAAGGCCCCGGTAACCCCGGGGCTTTTTTTTGTTTACCATTCTTAATCTCTTCAAAAAATGACAAAAGAACTAAAGATTTAGTTCAACCAAACGATCTAAGGTGATAGGGCGAGGTAGCTCAGATGGTTAGAGCACAGGATTCATAACCCTGAGGTCACGGGTTCGACTCCCGTCTTCGCTACCAAAGATCGAGAGGACAAGGTATGAAAAAAACAAACCGTTTGTTTTCAATTCTGGTTCTGGTATTATTTGCCGGATCCATCCAAGCAGCTGACTTTCCTAAATGTAAAGAGGCCTGCGATAAGTTTTACACCTGCACAGTGCAAGTGAACCCAAATGCTTCTGAAGAGCAAAAAAACACCCTCAAAAAAGGTTGTGAGTTCAATTGCAACCGACCTAAATACTACAACAAAATTGCGGGATGCCTCACTAGCGGTGACTCTTGTAAATCTTTCTCTTCTTGCATTATGAAAGAAATGCAAGCCAACAAATAACAAAAGATCTTTGGTTTAAAAACAAAAAAAGGTAAGGCTGTCTAAAACAGACCTTACCTTTTTTAGCGTACGTAAAGAACGGAACCGACTTAGTTGTCAGTTCCGGTTTTTTGTGAGATTTGTTTGGATAGAGATTTTGCTTCATCCAAACGAAGGGAAAGGATCTTTGAGATTCCGGGTTCTTCGTTGGTGACTCCAAAAATAGCATTGGCGCGTGAGATCGTAGACTGTGCATGGGAGACCACAATAAACTGAGTTTTGTCTTTGAACCGATCAAGGATCTGACAGAACCTAAGTTTATTGGCCTCATCCAGGGCCGCATCAATCTCATCTAGGAAACAAAATGGGCTTGGTTTTACCATGTAGATGGCAAAGAGAAGTGCAATTGCTGTAAGAGACTTCTCTCCCCCAGATAACAATCGTAAGTTCTGAACATGTTTGCCTGGAGGTTCTGCCATAATCTCCACTCCGGAATTGAGAGAGTCTTCTTTTTCCGTAAGTTCGAGTGTTGCCCTTCCTCCATTGAATAATGTAGAAAAAGTTTCCTGGAAGTTTTGTTTGATTTTTTCAAAGGTTTCTTGGAAAAGTTTTTCGGACTCTTCGTTGATTCGTTTCAAAACTTCTTCAATGTCTTTTTTAGAACTTTCAATATCGATCTTTTGTTTATGATTGTGTTCGTAAATTTCTTTGATATTACGATATTCTTCAATCGCAAGTGGATTGATGGAACCTAGAAGTTGGATCTCCGATTTGGCAGAACGTAATCTTCTTTCCTCTGCCTTTTGGTCCAGTTCTAGTCCCCCACGTTCTGTTTCCAATTCAGAATCGGTTAGGGAATAATCATTGTACAATTCTTCCACGAGGGAATCAATTTGAACTTTGAGTGCGGAACTGGTTCTTTCTTTTTCAGAAAGTAAAGGGAGAAGGTTTTGGAACACTTCTTGGTTTTTTGTGATATTGGATTTGATTCCAGAAATTTCCTCAACAAGGGATTGTAAGGTTTCTTTTTCAGATTCCAAAATGCGACTCATAGAAAGGAACTCTTGGTAGGATTCTTCGATTTCTTTTTCTAAAACCTCAACTTCCTTCTCCAAACTATCTTTCTTTTCACGAATGACAGATTCTTGTTCCTTTGCACCTAAAATTCGTTTTTGAATCTCACCAATCCTTTCATCAAGGACTGCAATTTCTTTCTGTTGGTTTTCCAAACGAGAGTTAGATTCGAGAAGTTTTTTCTCAAGTTCCACAATATGGGTTCTTGTTTCTTCCCAATGACTTCTGTGCAAAATAATATTACTTTGGTGATCCCGAATTCCCCGTGTTAGGTTTTCGTTTTCTAAAATTAAATCTTCGATTTCTTGGTCTATGGATTCTTTTTTAGAAAGAATTCCGTCTTTATCAAAAAGTAGATTTCTAAAATCGTCCTCTCTTTTCAAAAACGAAGTTAATTTTTCGGAATAACGGTTTAACTGAATTTCTTTTAAGTTAGAAATTCCATCACTCAGTTTAGAAGATTCTAAGCTGTTAAGAGCTGATTCTAATTTGTTCTGATACAAATTTAAATCAGAAAGAAGGTCTGCTTTGTCTGCATTACGAATTTCTTCACCTTCTCTCGATTCTCTTTTTTTATTTTCTAACTCTTGGATGAGTTCGAGTATGACTGTTTTTTGTTTGTCCCGAAGGGTGATATGGCGTTTTTCATTTTCGCTAATCCTACCTTCTTTTTCTTCAATGGACTTTTCTTCTTCTTTGATGGAAAGTTCTAAGGATACACGTTTTGATTCCAATCCTTGGATCTCTTCTTGCAACGTGGATTGAATTTCTCTTTGGCGTTCGTTTTCCAACTCAATGGCACGTTTTTCCACTTCGAGTTTGATGGTGGCTTGGTTTTCTGTTTCTAAAGCAGAAAGAATTTCCCCTATTCGAAGTTCATATTCCAAAATAAAGGTTTTGTTTTTGGCTATTTTTTCTTTCTGGATTTGGCTTTTAGAAAGATGATCGAATAACTTTTTATCGATTTCGGCGATTTCCCTTTCTTTGGCCTCTTTGGTGGTTTCTTTTTCAGAAATCAGATTCGTTTCGTTTTGAATGAGTGATAAAATCGATTTGTTTTTTTCTCGAATCTCGAGTAGATCTTCATCCGACTTTTTCATACGACGTTTGAAATCTCTGAGTTTTAAAAATCGCAAGTTTTTGTCCGATTCATCCAAATCGGATTTAAGTTTGAAGTATTGTTCTGCCTTTTCGGATTGTTTTTCTTTGACTTCCAGGTCTTTCACCATAGAATTCATAATGTCTTGGATGCGAAGAAGGTTTTGGTTGGTATCATCCAACTTCTTTGTGGCTTCTTTGCGATCCAGTTTGAACCGAGAAACACCAGCAGCCTCTTCAAAGATAGCCCTTCTTTCTTCTGGTTTGGAATTGAGGATTTGGTCCACACGGCCTTGTTCTAAAATGCTATAACTAGATTTACCAATTCCTGTATCGAGTAAGGTTTTTTCGATATCCTTTCTTGTGGTTCTGATATCATTGAGATAATATTCGTTTTCCCCATCAGGATACAAACGACGAGTGATTTTTACCGACGGATAATCAATGTTGAAAAAATGGTCATCGTTATCAAAAAGAATGGAAACCTCGGAAAATCCAGCAGGTCGCCTACTCTCTGTTCCATGGAAGATGACATCATCCATCTTTTCACCGCGGAGTCCTTTGGCACTTTTTTCACCAAAGACCCATTTGACCGAATCGACGATATTTGATTTCCCCGAACCATTCGGCCCGACGACAGCAGTAAACCCAGGATCAAAATTGATCTCTGTTTCATCCGCAAATGTTTTGAATCCAACAATACTTAGGCTCTTTAAATGCATATATGTTTCGCCGTTCGATTTCCCTGTTTCCCGGTTGACACCACTTGGGAGACATAAGAAAAAACCTTAGATAGTATTATGTCCCAAATTATCGATCCCATTTCCAGTGAAATTTTTGAAAGGAAGCCATACTTACAAAATTATTTCAAAAACTTTGCCTCCGGAAATCTTTGGGAATTGGGTTCAGCCAAGAAACCAGGGGAATATTATGTCTCATTAAATGGGGAACCTCTCTCTTCCTCCTTCTCCCCCCTAACACAAGCAATCCGACTTTTGGACACTTATTCTTTACGGTCGACAGATATCGTTATTTTGTTCGGACTTGGAAACCCGCATCTCATTCAAAAAATCAGCGAAACTTTGGCACCGGGACAAATTTTGATTCTTATCGGCGACGACGAAACACTAATTCCTGTTATTTGGGATCAAATTTTAAAACCAGTTTTACAAATCCCAGGTAGGCATTTGTTTTCAGGAGATGTTTTTTTTCCCTTATTTTTTAACTATTTAGAGTCCTTACCCATTGAACGAGTGAGTGGACTGAAAGTCATTCGGAACCCAACCGACACAAATAGAAACCCCATCTATCGCGAGTTAGAAGAGAAAACACAAACCGTGTTTTCTGCTAAAATGAGTGACCTACTGACCAAGTTTGAATTTGAAAGGTTATGGATTAAAAACTCCATTTGGAATTTGGTTCATGTAGGAAAAAAATCACCGGTCCGTTATCCCATCTCTTCTTTGAGAGACAAGTTCAAAGGACTTACTGCCGTTCTCGTATCTGCTGGCCCATCTTTACGTAAGAACCTTCCTTGGTTGCAATCGGTCAGAGATAAAGTTTTTGTTTTATCTTGTGATACTTCTCTCAAAGTTCTCATCAAAGCGGGAATTCAGGCAGATGGGGTTGTCACACTGGATGCCCAAACCAATTCCTTTTTTCACTTTATGGGTGAGTCTCTAACCCAAATCCCTCTTTTTGCTGATTTGGTCAGCTCCCCCACACTTCTGCGGGAACCAATGTTCCAATCGGTAGTCCATTCGGTAACGGCTAAATACCAAGTGGATCCCGAAGGATCTCTAGTCCGGGAAGTCACGGCAGGAGGGGAACTCGCCGAACAGGTATTTACCGAAGTGGGTGACATCCAATCTGGCGGATCTGTGGCTACCACTGCCTTTGATATGCTTCGGTATATGGGATTTACTTCTGTGTATTTTCTTGGCCAAGACTTGGCGTATTCAGGAAGGGAAATCCATTCCACAGGGACACATCACAATGAAAAATGGCTCACCCTACTTGGTAGAAAAAAAAGTTTAGAACATATCAATGAAGTGATCATTCGTAAAAGGGAAACTAGATTTGTTCCCAGGGCCGGTAGTGAGACTTCCGTTCTTACCGATTATGTTTTGGATTTGTACAGGCACTGGTTTGAAGAATCCGCAAACACAGTAACTGAAATGAACCTCTTCAATGTCAATGAAGATGGGGCAGAAATTGCAGGGATCCAATCCCTATCTCCCGAGAGAGCAAATGAAAAATTAACAGAAACACCAAACCACAACTATCCTTGGCGGGAACTTCCCATTTGGAAATTAAGTTTGGAAGATGGGATCCCCTCCTACTTACACCCCCAAGGTTCTGAAAGTTTATACCAACGAATCCAAAAGGATTTGGAGTTTATGGAAGCTGGCTTAAAGAGTTTTGAAGAGAACCCGGTGATTTCGTCCTTTCAGGAATCAGACATTTGGATTTGGATGAGGGAACAGTCCTATTTAAGAAGGATGGTGCGTAAAACAGAGATTTACATTTTGCGCCATAAGGATTTGGAACTAACTCGCAAGAACCAACTCATGATCCAATCCATCAAAAAAGAAATTCGTTATTTGAAACGAAGTCTTTATCCAATGATGGATTCATTTCCTGAAAAAGGATGAAAGACGGAATTGTCTTCAAACTCAGGAAAATAATCAAAAAATAATTTTTGTGATACCACGCGGTAAGCAAAGGGATTTTTAACCGCATAACCATCCGTATATGGCATAGCAGGTAACTGGTGGAAATTAATCCTTTCTTCAAAGTTTATAAAATCACGGCGGCTCAGTTCTGGTCTTAATTCTAAAACCGTTTCTTTGAGTAAGTTCCAGTCCAATTTAAAACTCATCCTTGCCCCACGAAACGCTGGAGACCTTTCGAGTAAATTCACAAGTCGTTTCACTGGACAATCTGTATGATAGTATTTGGTTACATAGACTTTGACAAACCGAGCAGCAAGTCCCATCGGTTCCCAAATGAGTTCCGATTCCAGGGTTTCCGATTCTTCTTTTTTGATTTCACTCAAAACAACATGTAACTCAGGGATGGATTGGCGTCCTGTCATGAGGAGAGTGGATTCTTCCATTCCAAATTCCCCATAATACAACCATTTGTAGAAGTCCTGGATTTCTGCTTCCGGATGGTCTTCTACAAATTTAGTCAGAAGGAAAAGTTTTTCTTTCTGTGTGAGGATCGATTCTCGTTCAGTTTGCATTCTGTGTTGCTCGCAGTTCTTTACCTAACACCAAACGTTTGATGTTTTCTCTATGAGAATAGGAAATGAGAAAAAAAGTAGCAACTAACACAAAAAAGATGATGGGTTGGTATTCAGAATCAGGAATGTATTTTGTCGTTCCAAAATACCAAATCGGCATAGACAAGGTTGCCAAGATGGAACCAAGAGAAACAAATCCAGAAACTTTATAGACAATAAAAAAGATCACGACCGCACAAACAGTAACAATGGGAACAAGGGTCATATACACACCGAGAGCTGTAGCAACCCCTTTTCCCCCTTTGAAATGAAGGAAGGGTGTGAATGTATGGCCAAGGATGGCAACAGATCCAAGTAAAATCTCAGTGGTGGTCAGTGAATAAGGAGATTCAATATAAGAGGCGAAGAAAACGGGAATGGCACCTTTGAGGGCATCCAAAAAGAGGGCGATGATTCCATACTTCCAACCAATGACACGGCCGACGTTTGTCGCACCGATATTACGGCTGCCGTATTCGCGGATGTCAATCCCCCGCACTTGTTTGGCCAGAAGAAACCCGACCGGAATGCCACCTAAAAGGTAGCTCAATAGGACTGCGGCAAGTATCATTCCTTGCCCTCCTTACCCTCGTTTCGATTCCGAAGTTCGATCTCAACAGCTAGGCCATCCAGTCCGAACTCCGCTACTATACTCTTTCGGTAAAAGCTTAAAATATTTGACGGAAAGAGTTTCGTATCATTCACGAAGAACAGTATTTTAAAAGGAATCTGGGAGACCTGGGTGGCGTAATACACCTTCGGAGGTCGATTTGATGCCTTCTGCACCTTATTTTTGCCCCCCCACTTGCTTAACCAGTCATTTAAGGCACGGGTCGTCAGCTTTTTTTGGGACTTATCATAAAGGGCAATCACCGATTCCAGGAGTTTGTGAGTGCGGAGTTTCTCTTTGGCCGAGAGGGAAATGAGCGGGCGTTCCTTCAAAATCGAAAGTTTGGCTTCCATCCGATCTTTGTAGTGTTTCCAAGAATTGGATTCTTTTTCAGGAACAAGATCCCATTTGTTCACAGCCACGATCATGGGTTTTCCAAGCTCTTGGATTTCCCCAAAGATCTTTTTGTCAAATTCACCAAGCCCCTTCATCGCATCCACAAGGAGGACCACCACGTCGGCTTCCCCTAAACTGTGAAGAGTTCTTTTGTAAGAATAGAATTCTAAACTTTCCCCAGTTTTGGATTTTCTTCGAATCCCTGCCGTATCAATGATTTCTAATTTTTGGTTTTGGAAGTAGAACTGGTCAGAAACAGAATCTCTAGTGGTTCCTGGCACATCACTCACAACGGCCCTCTTATATCCAAGAAAGGTATTGAGTAGTGACGACTTACCCGAGTTAGGTTTTCCAATGATGGCAATTTTACAATACGGATCTTCCGGCATTTTGATTTTGTCTGGAAGAAAAAAATTAATTTTTTGATACAGTAGATCAAAATTCCTTCGCCCCAGGGCAGAAATCGGAAGGAGTTCGTTGAGTCCCAGTTTGTAAAATGGTTCCAGATCGTATTCGTCTTGTTCGGTATCCACTTTATTGATGAGTGTTAGAACATTTTTATCTTTTAGGATTTCGTCTTTTTTGAATAAATCGATCAGTTTATGATCATACTTACGTAGGTCTTTATGATCGATCACATGAAGGATAAGATCCGAATTGCGTAAATGTTCAAAAGCAATGTCGATGATTTCTTTCGAAATTTCATCGATGTTTTCAATATCAAGCCCTGGTGTATCGGACAAAGTGAACGGAATTTTAAATTCCGATCGTTCCACTGTTTTTTGTAATACATCCCTTGTCACACCGGCCGTATTTTCAGTGATAGCACTTTGTGCTCGAAGGATGGAATTGAATAGTGTGGACTTACCCACATTTTGTCTACCAACGATGGTGACCACTGGAAGTCCTTTCATTTGCGTAGGTGTTCCTTCATGGCTCTTTCCATATCGATTTTGGCTTCCTTCTTTTGAATGTCGTCACGTTTGTCGTAAAGTTTTTTTGGTTTGGCAAGGGCGATATCTATCTTTACCAAACGATTGTTCTTAAAGAAACAACGAGTGGCAACAAGCACAAGTCCCTTCTCTTTAATGGAACGATCAATTTTTTCGATTTCTTTTGCTTTTAAAAGGAGTTTGCGAGGCCGAATCTCAGGATGGTTCGCATAACCCCCGTTCTTATAAGGAGGGATTTGAAAGTTTTCTAAAAACACTTCCCCGTTTCTCACTTTGGCAAAACAATCGGTAAGATTTCCCTTTTTTTCCCGCAGGGATTTCACCTCAGATCCTGTGAGTACAACACCAGCCTCGAACGAATCTAATAGTTCGAAATTGAACTTTGCCTTTTTATTGATTAAAGGATCGGTTCCGCGTGGTTTCTCGTCTTTTTTGGTTTTGCCCATAGTGATTACTAACGAAGCGAATGGTGGGTTTGCACCAGTCTCGCAATTTCAGCTCCAATCAAATTCGGCATAGAATAGAAGTTGTCTGCCGTAATTTGAAGGGAGTCATGGAACAGATGTTCCGCAATGTAGCGAGACCCAAGTCCCACCCCTAAAAATACATAATTTTTGTCCTGGTTTTTCAGTACAGCTTCTTTCAGTTTTCGGGTGTCAAAAGAGGAGAGTTCATCCTCAATATAGGTCTTGGCCCTTTGCCCTCGGAAGTCAGAAAGGATGACAATGATCTTGGTTTGGGCATCAGGGGAAAAATACCGTTCCGCATTGGAGAGAACTTGGTATTCGGGAATGCTATCCCCATGCCAGTTTTTACAAAGAGCCGTAAACACCTCTTCTTCCTTTTCCGCTGTATAGTCTTCTTCTGCAGATTTTAAGTTAAAAATGTCCACTGTGTCTTTGGAGTTTTTGATATCACAGAAAGTATGGACACTGGTTTTGATATCGTGTTCGTTTAAAATATGCAAACTCACAAGAAGTGCGGAAAGCATAGCAATCGAATACTCGAAGTTAAAGATCCTTCGGCATTTGGAAACAAGAAAGGTCACTTCCACACCTTTTAGTTTTTCATCGTTCTTTTCGATTGTGGTTTTATCGAAGATTTTTGTATCTCCCCTTCCACTTTTGTACGAAATGTATTTCCTTGCATCCACCCTGGAGCCTTCGTTTTTATACATCCGGTGGATGTCGATTTCTGGATCAAAGAGTTGTTCTAAATTGAGTTCTACCTCTTCCAATTCCTTTCCGAACACAGACTTAAATTCTTCGAGACCTACCATAATGGAATAGTCCCAAAGGAGACGGCGTTTTTTTAAGAATTGTTTATAGAGTTCTTCGGTGCGGTAACCCCAAGCACCACCTCCCCCTTGTGGTTCGCCTTGGCCTTGGTTTCCTTGGGTGTCTTGTCCATACCAAGCATCCGGTCCTTCTTTGGTGCTGCCCCCGGTTTCCGGAGTATTGATCTCAATTCCTCGTTTGGTTTCTACACCAGAGTTGAGTTTTTTAGCAACACCTGTTAGGGGATCACGCTGGTGGAGTTCTGGATCCCACCAATTTTTTAGATTTAGTCCTGACTCAACGGTAAACGTTTTTTTTTTCTCTTCGATTTCCTCGAAGAGTGTTGAGACGACTTCCACACCGGAAAGAAATCCTTCCAAGAGTCTTTCGAGTTCCTTTCTCTCTTTTGGATCAGCGATTTGGTTGGTATAATAAATCTTTCCCCCACGAATCGCGATATCTTTTACATCTGTTTGGTTGTAACGATAGATATGGTTTTTCCATTTTAAGAGATTGGAAATTCCAAATCGGTATGGCATTAGGTTTGCCGAACCAATGGTACGTTTTTCAGCGAGTTCTTTTGCTTTCAGATGGAATCGTGCTAGAGAACGAGGAAGGACACCTTCGGGAAGATAGAATTCTAAAATCTCTTCTAGAACCTTTACATCTTCTAGTTCAGGAAAAAGGATGGGAGTGAATCGGTTACGAAAGGCACGAGAAATGGTGGTTACCGATTTCGATGCACGAAAAGACTTCATTCCAAACACAATGGATTTTTCTGTGAGTTGGATCGGAAGGTATTCCCCTGACTCCGGAGGGAGAGTGAGAGAACGTGCATCATCAGTTAACATATTCATCTTCTCAACGAGCTCCGCACCGGCAGATTCGAGTCCAGAGATCAGAATGATATGACCTTTTCGAATGGAGCGTGTTAGGGGACCATCCACCCAAGTGACACTTTCGATATTTCCTTCTTCCGTCGGTTTTAGAGCTCCCACAACATCAGAGGTATGCATTCCTTTGGATAACATTACAGACTCTAGTTCAATTCCTGTGAGTTCCGTAAAGAGTGGTAAAAATTCTTGAGGGTCTTGGTCTTCTCTATACTCGATTAAGATATTTTCTTTTGCTTGGATGGCTGTGAATACCTGGTCGAGAAAATGTAAAACTGGTTCTGGGGTTGGATACGTAGAAAGTAACGAGATGGTTTTTTTCTCATCCCAAGTTTTGATTTCCTTATCATTCCAGAAAATAGTAGAACCTTGCACATACCCCTTGGTAGGAACTACTTTAATTCCACCACCAAACTCCGATTCGATGAGTTCTCTTTGTTTGGCTTTGTCTTCTTTTTTACGGAATGGTTCTTCGAATAAATAAAGCGCCTCTCTTGCGGCAACGGCTTTGTCCTTAGCACCAAATAGAACAAGTCGATTGCAATACTTTTGGAGAGTTCTTAAGTTGAAATGGTATTTTTCTAAATCACCCTTTCCAATTTCCCCTGCTTTGATCCGAGCTTCTGATTCCAAACTAATCCGAATGATTTGTTTAAGAACCTCTTCTCCAAGCATGGGATAAAGTTTTTTTAAAATAAAAAACATTTCATCCGGTGAATAAGGATCTACATAAACAACGGCAAAATGTTTGGTGATATCGAAAGGAAGAGGTTTTCTTCCTTCAAATCCTTCACTTGGGTTTTGAGTTCCGATAAACCAAAATCCAGTTTTTCCATTCACCCTCTCCCCACTTCCTTCCAAAAGATCCAAGTAGTTGGATTCATAAACTGAAGAAAATCGTTTGATGATGTTTGGTGCACAGAGGTTCATCTCATCAGCGACAAAACTAAGTCCTTCTGACAAAGCATTGGTGAGAGGGCCGTTCGACCAGGTAAACCCTTTCCCATCCAGAAGGATTCGGTAAGAACCAATCAAATCTTCAGGAAGTGTGTCTTCATTAAAACTAAAACGAAGGGTGGGTTGTTTTCTAAGTGCGTTAATATAATAAATAAGAGCATTTTTCCCTACACCGGCATCACCCACGAGGAGGACTGGAATCCCTTCAAGCATAGGGTATAGAATTTTTTGTAAGGTTTGTTTGACCGAGTCGGTTTCGACAAGACTAGAAGGGAAAACGGGAAACTTACTCGAGTGCGGGAGGACCGGCACTTTCACATCGGCGATGGTAACAAATTCCATATCCTTCAGATTTCTACCCATTTCCTAGGTGTAAACCAAATTCTATTGACCCGTACCTCCCCAAAAAACCATGATGATTCCATGGATTTCGCAAATAGAATGTATGGGATTGATTCCTCCCCCATCCGCAAGGCTTTTGAGCTCGCACGGAGTATCCAAAACCCGATCAATTTAAGTATCGGACAACCGCACTTTCCTTGCCCACCTAACATTATCGAGGTTTTAACCAAAGCGGCACAGGACGGGAAAACCTCTTACACCTTAACTGGTGGGATTCCTGAATTAAAATCCGCTATGGCTGAGAAATACCGCACCCAAAACAAAATTTCTTATGCCCATGAAGACCGCATCCTTGTTACCTCTGGTATCTCTTCTGCTTTATTTTTACTCTTCAATGCCCTAGTCAACGAAGGGGATGAATGTCTCGTGGTTTCTCCTTACTTTTTAATGTATCCGGCAATGCTTAAGTTCTATGGGGGAAAGGTAGTCCCGCTTGCGGAAAGTTTTAAACCAGAAGATTTAGAATCATTAAAATCTAAGAAATTCAAACTCATTATTTTTTCAAATCCTTCGAACCCTACGGGAAAGGTTCTTTCCAAGGAACAACTACGAGCACTCGCGAACTTAGCGGAATCAACAGGGGCATACCTTATCAGTGATGAAATTTATGAACTCTTTGATTATGACAAACAGTTTCATTCGATTGGTTCGGAGTACGAAAAAACCATAACACTCACTGGTTTTTCCAAAACATACAATATGACCGGGCTTAGGCTTGCGACCATTCTTGCTGAAGATAAAGTCATCAAAGCTCTCACCACCTTACAGCAGTATACTGTTGTTTGTGCTCCTTCCATCACCCAATGGGCTGGAATCGAAGCACTCAAAACAGATATGAGTGCTTATATCCAAGACTATCGTGAAAAACGTGACTTTGTTTATGAATCTTTAAAAGACTACTACCCGATTCAAAAATCGGGAGGAGCTTTTTATTCTTTCTTCCAAGTTCCAGGAACTGATGAAGAATTCATCCAAAGGGCTGTCAAAAAAGATCTCATCCTTGTTCCAGGATTTATCTTCTGCGATCAAAAGAATTTTGTAAGACTTTCCTTTGCTACAGAATGGGATACTTTGAAGCGAGGGATGAAAGCTTTACAGGAACTTTCCAAGGAAAGTTAAACTCTTTCCTTCCGATTGAGAGAAAGGTAGAAATTGGATTTTATGGACGAATCGATTTGGTTATCTCTTTGGACCCTCTTGACCTATGGAATCCTATTTTTCTTTGGTGCGAGCCTCGCTAGTTTTTATACGACCCTTGCCGAGCGAATCTTACTCTATTGTTACGGCAAAAAAAGAAAGGAATCACAAGGCCTCAACCGATGGAAAATTATCTTTTCCAAACCGAGTCACTGCCCATCTTGCGGGCATTTGGTGACCAAAACAAACCTCACCCCTATTTTGGGATGGTTTTTCACAAAAGGAAAATGTAAGTCTTGTGAAACCAATCTTCCCAAACTCTATCCACTTTCTGAATTTCTTTTTGGTCTCATTGCCATCTTTGTTTATTTTGTTTCGGAAGATATCTTTGGAACCATCTTCCTCCTTTTTTTATTTGGGCATTTACTCATTGCAATGATGACGGATGTCG
Source organism: Leptospira kanakyensis (assembly GCF_004769235.1). NCBI lineage: Bacteria > Pseudomonadati > Spirochaetota > Leptospiria > Leptospirales > Leptospiraceae > Leptospira > Leptospira kanakyensis. The sequence goes on from NZ_RQFG01000019.1 coordinate 802,590, forward strand.
CCAAATTTTCTCTGGATTACGAAAACCTTCCCTTTATCATAGGTTTTGGTTTCCTTTCCAACTATTTCCTGTTTGGTGAATCATTCCATTTGGAAACACTATGGGTGTTTTTAGGGTTTCTATTATTTTATCTCCTTATTTATCTTCTCTTTCGTGGGGGAACTGGTCTTGGCGATGTGCTTTTTTCCCCCATATTCGCTGCCATTGCCGGAAATCCTTTTTGGATTTTATATTTTAACTCTGCTTATTTACTGGCCGTCGGATTTAGTTTTCTTTTACGAAAAAAAGGGGAACCCTTAAAAGGAAAAAAGATTCCTATGGGTCTTTATTTTTCCCTCGGACTATTTTTAACTTATTTTGCAAAACTACTAGTCCACTATTACAACTGGGAGGGATTTCCAATCTATGGAACCATTGAATGAATTACCACATATGCGAAAACTCTACACTCGCTCTATTCTTTCGGAAGAAACAGCGGGTTTTGATCCCTTAAAGTTATTTAGTCTTTGGTTTTCCGAAGCAAAAGAAGAAGGAGAAGCGGAACCCAACGCCATGAGTCTTGCGACAGTGAATAAAGCCGGCCAACCATCGGTGCGCATTGTTTTACTCAAAGGTCTGATCCGTGACGAGTTCCAGTTTTTTACCAATTATGATTCTGATAAAGGACAGGACATTGCGGAGAACAACCAGGTAGCTCTGAATTTCTTTTGGCCAAAACTAGAGAGACAAATCCGAATCGAAGGTCGTGCTAATCGCATATCCAAAGAAGAATCGGAAACTTATTTTGCAGTCAGACCCAGAGAATCTCAAATTGGAGCTTTAACATCAAACCAAAGTTCGGTGGTGCCATCAAGGGAATTTTTAGAAGAGAAGTTTGCCTCTCTCACAAAAGAATGGGAAGGAAAAGAAATCCCAAAACCAGAAAACTGGGGTGGGTATTCGGTCTCCCCTACCAAAATTGAATTTTGGCAAGGAAGGGTGGGACGACTTCATGATAGGATTTCTTTTGAGAGATTAGAATCGGGTTGGAAACGCTCGAGACTATCTCCCTAAACAATATCTACATCAACCGTGAAGGTTTAACAAATGTCCTAACTTTGTTTTTTTAGTCTGCAAGTAACGAGTGTTTTCTTCTACGGGATCAATCTCAATGGGAACTCTTTCTGTTACGTGCAGATTGTATCCTTCAAGTCCCACAATTTTACGAGGGTTATTGGTGATGAGTTTCATTTGTTTTACCCCGATATCTCGTAAAATTTGAGCGCCAATTCCGTATTCGCGTAAGTCAGGAGCAAATCCCAATTTTTCATTGGCTTCAACCGTATCAAGCCCCCCCTCTTGTAAGGAATAGGCTTTGAGTTTATTGATGATTCCAATCCCGCGCCCTTCTTGGCGCATGTACAAAAGAACTCCTGTTCCTTCTTTTTCAATCATACGAAGGGCATTGTGGAGTTGAGGCCCACAATCGCAACGTTGTGACGAAAAAATATCTCCCGTCAAACATTCACTATGAACTCGCACGAGAACTGGTTTTTTGGGATCAATTTCTCCCTTTACCAGTGCCATATGTACCTTGTCATCGATTTGGGTGGAATAGGCTTTGATTTTAAAATCACCAAACTCCGTTGGTAAACTTGCTTCCACTTCCAAATGGATTAACTTTTCTTTGTGCCTTCTATAACGAATGAGATCTTCGATTGTATAAATATTGAGTCCATGAGTTTTAGCAAACTTTTCCAAATCAGGAATTCTTGCCATCGATCCATCATCATTCATGATTTCACAAATAACGCCACTTGGATAAAGACCAGCTAACTTGGACAAATCGACAGCGGCTTCCGTATGCCCTGCCCTTCGTAAGACTCCACCTGTGACTGCTTGGAGAGGAAACATATGGCCTGGGCGCATGAGATCGTCAGATTTTGTTTTAGGATCGAGAAGAGCTTCTACAGTTTTCGCTCTGTCTGGTGCCGAAATTCCGGTAGTGGTTCCATGTTTGGCGTCTACGGAGACAGTAAAGGCAGTTCCGTGTTTGTCGCCGAGAGTTAGGTCATCCACCATCTTTCCAAGACCCAAGGTTTGTAACCTTTCCCTCTCCATAGGAACGCAGATAAGTCCACGACCGTGGGTTGCCATAAAGTTAATTTTGTCTTTGTCCGCAAATTGGGAGGCGCAGACCAAATCCCCTTCGTTTTCTCTGTCTTCAGAGTCGACTAAAATGATCATTTTGCCTTGGCGGATTTCTTCGATTGCTTCTTCGATCGGACGTATCATGGGGAAAGGCCTCTATATACTAAAACTCTGAAAGCCGTTCCGAATTAAAGAAGATTCCCAAAGAAAGTCATTGATTTTTCCCCTTTCTTTTGTCTAAATGTTCCGGATCGGAGGCCAAGTGGAACTGAAACTGAACACAACAGGAAAGATCAAAACCATTGAAATTGCAGGAAAATTTGACATTGAATCCACAGAGGAATTTGAATCTATCTTTGCAAAATTGATAGAACCAAACCCAAGTGTTGTTTCCATTGAAATGAGCCGTTTGGATTATATCGACTCTTCGGGAATTGGTTCCCTCATCAAAAGTCTAAACTCTCTCAAAAACAAAAAAGGGAAACTCATTCTCGTTGGTATGAAACCAATGATTCAAAATGTTTTTAAATTAGCAAAACTCGATATGTTTTTTGAAATTATGAGTGGTTCCGATTTTCAAAGTAAATATGTGGATGACGACTCCGATTCCGAGATCGACGATTTACTCAAAAGAAATTAACCACCAGACCTCTGACTCAAATAGTTTTCGATGTACTTGGCAAGTACATCCACTTCCACATTCAAACGTTGGTCTTTTTTCCAAGTAACTGCATTGGTTTTTTCCATTGTTTCTGGAATTAAGATCAATTGGATATTTCCATCTTTTACATCCACAACAGTTAGGCTAATCCCATCCAAAGTGACGGATCCTTTTTTCACAAAATAACGTCGGAGTTCTTCTGGAATTTCTACCCAAAACTCTTCCACTTCCGCTTCAATTTGTTTTCGGCTAATGACCTTTGCCATTCCATCCACATGGCCTTGCACCATATGGCCGCCAAATCTTTGCCCGAGTGCCATCGCTCGTTCTAAATTCACAGGCGAACCTTCACCTAACCTAGACAAGTTGGTAAGTTCAAGTGACTTAAACGATGCATAAAATTTAAATAGATTGCCTAGGTCAGTGAACTCCGTGACCGTCATACAGGCCCCATTGATGGCAATGGAATCCCCTGTTTTTAAATCGGGATTTTCCCACTCAGTTTCGACTGTAAATTGGATACCCGAATCAATTGGTTCGATTGCGACAACTTTTCCAAGTGTTTCAACAAGACCTGTAAACATATTCTAAACACTCCCATTCGGTTTTCTAATAAAAATGCGGTTGGATCCCACTTGGTATTCTGAAATTAAAAGTTCATTCTGAAAAACAAAAGGAATTCCAGTAGGAAACGATTTGTTTTCATTTCGAATTTCAAGAATTCGATCTGATTCGGTAAGTTCCTCTGCTAAAAAATTAGGAAAAAAATTCCCTGATTCGCATAACAAAGTATTGATGCCAAGGTCACCCAAAATCTCCAAAAACTTACTACCATCATATTCTTTTAATCCAATACCTTCGAACCTTGAAACTGATTGGATATGGTTTTCTAGTTCGGGATCAAAAGATTCTGTTTCCTCATCCGTAAGGATAAAAAATATACATTTTTTTTCACCATACTTCTCAGTGAGATCTCTTTGTTTTTTAAAAAACTCATTTGAAGGCAAATGGTTTGGATCCAAACAAAACACCCGGTATGGTTGGTAGAGACTTTCTTCCAAACTATGGATTTCTGCTGTATCTTTTGAATATTGTAAGATCGAAGAAATGAGTCCCGATCCCGCTTCAAAAAAAGGTTCGAGTTCCGTGATCCGAGTTCCCGGTTTATGAGACTTTATCATTTCCTCTGAAATCCGAAAATGAAGAGAGGGAGAATCGGAAATTACCGTTCCTGGACCAACAGCAACCGCATCCACTTTGGCACGTAACAGTTGCAAGGAGAGATCCACTTCAACTGAGCTCACTCGTTCTCTTTTTTTATCCTTTGATGCAAAATTACCTTCTTTAGAGGTAGCAGATTTGATCCAAACCCAAGGTCGCCCCGTTTGGATTCTTGTTAAAAATCCCTGTAAATAAGGAAAAGATACCTTAGCGAGCATCGGATCAAGGCCAATGGAGATTCCGGCTTTTTTGTATGTTTCCCATTCACCCGATACAATCAGGGGATTGGGATCTTTCCAACCAAGTTTGATTTCTTTTGGTTTATTTTCGATCACCAAATCACGGCAAGGTGGTGTTTTCCCAAAATGAGTGCATGGTTCTAAACTGACAGAAAGAATCTCATCGTAAGTGGGATTCTTATATGTTTCATTTGGATTTTGATCAGAAACCAAATCTAAACTTTGGTTTTCTTTTCTATCATTTACTTTGGGACGAAAATACCGAGAATAAAGTTCTCTTTCGGCATGGTTGCCGCCATAGTTTTGCGTGTGTGCGGATGAAAGGATTTGTCCCTCAGTATTGGTCAATACAGCGGAGACGGGCGGATTGGCTCCGGTTTTTCCCATTGCCAAAAATCCGAGTAAGGAATGCAGAGAATAAGTTTCCTTTCGTTTCTCTGCATTCATAACGGTTCTGTTAAACGAATCTTTTTTTCCTGATTAAATCGTAGATCTCAGAAATGGGAGCTGCGATGTAAATGGAAGAATAAGTTCCTACAAGAACACCAAATAAAAGGACAAAAGCAAAATCATACAATTCCACTGCCCCACCTACAATGATGGCAACGACGGAAATCATCGTTGTAAAGGATGTATTGATCGTTCTACCTAATGTTTGGCTGATGGAAACATTGATGATATTGGAAAAAGCCAAATTGTCTTTTCCATGCGAATTTTCTCTAATTCGATCAAAAACAACGATTTTATCGTTAATGGAATAGCCAAGAAGTGTGAGAAGTGCCGCAATGATGGGAACACTTGGTTTGATTTGTAAAAATCCAATCAGAGCCAGTGTCATCAGAATATCATGAACAAGTGCTATAGCTGATGCCAATGCAAACTTGAACTGTGAACGGATGCTCAAATACAAAAGAATGATGGCAAGAGTAGTGAGTAGGAGTGTAATCCCCACTTCGGTCAACTCTCCACCAACGACTGCACCCACTTGGTCCGCAGAAAGAACTTTTTCTTTCGGTAGTTTGTATTCATATCTTAGAAGTTGGACAAAACGATCAATTGCCGATGTAGAAGATTCCCGGTTTACCTCAGGAATTTCATTGTATAGAGACTCAATTGTATCGAGTGAACCAAGTCCGATATCCAATTGGTAGATGTTTTTATCTTTTTCCAAAAGGATAACAACGGCTTCAATATTTTTGGATTGGAAATATCCTTCCAAATCGTTACGAGTTTTGTCTGCTGGTAGTTCTACAACTGTTCTAAGTCCACCGTTAAAATCAAGGGAGTGAGCAAACCCACCATACTTAACGAAAGTAACAACGAATCCGGCAATAATCAAGAAAAGTGAAAAACTAAGAGTAAAGTATTTATACTTTGTAAAATTGATATTATACATTTGTAGTCTCCTTTTTTCCAAAGAAGAAAGGTCTTAAATTTAAGTGATGAACTCCCATTCGGTTTACAGTTAACTCCATAAACAATCGAGAGAGGAAAAGAGAGGTAAAAAGTGTAGTAACAATACCCCAACAAAGTGTGATCGCAAAACCTTTGATTGGTCCATTTCCAAGCCGAATCATCAAAATCCCGGCAATGAGAGTTGTCACGTTTGCATCCATAATGGTCCAAAATGCATTTTCAAAACCTCTGGTGACGGCAATTGATAGTGCCCTTCCCTCTTCGATTTCTTCCCTGATCCTTTCATAAATGATTACGTTTGCATCTACGGCCATACCCGCCGTTAAAATGATACCAGCAATCCCTGGAAGTGTTAAGGTAAAATCCATTAAAGTAAGAAGTGCAGCTAAAATGATGATATTCACAAGAAGGGATAAATCAGCGATAAATCCACCTAACCTGTAATAGAAGATCATATATATCATAACCAAAAAGAATCCAATGGCTACGGCTTTCACACCCACTTCAATGGATTCAATTCCAAGAGTTGGTCCAATGAATCGCATTTCCAATACAGAAAGTGGGATCGGAAGAGCTCCTTCAGAAATAACGTTTGCTAGTCGAATGGCTTCTTGTTCGGAAAAACTTCCAGAAATTTCAGCACGGCCACCAGCAATTGGGTCATTGATGACTGGATTGGAGATTACCTTATCCCCCCAAACAATCGCTAAATTACGACCGCGGTTTTCAGAAGTTAAATCAAAAAATTTCTCAGCACCGTTGGGAGTGAGTGTAAAACTAACCATCCACCCATAAGAATTGGAATTATATGATGGTTGTGCATTGGTCATATCATTCCCAGAAAGGGCAATTTTACGTTCCAAAACCACAAAACTACGTGGAAGGAGGGCTGACTTTGCCGAATTTCCGCGAGCCCACATTGCATACACTTTATAGTCTTTCGGGATATTGTATTTTTTTTCTAAACCCTCTAAAAACTCGTCTTGGGCTTTTTTCCCTGCTTTGTTTTTTACTAAGTCTTGGAAAAGAAAAATATCAGTGTTTTCTCGTTTGCCCAAATCCATCATACGACGTTCGTTGTCAGCGATTTGACCTTTGAAAACAAATGGATTTGGTTCTTCCAAACGGTATTCCACTGTTTCGGTGTTTTGTAAAATTTCTAAAATGGCTGCTGAATTTGATACCCCAGGAAGAGAAACTTCAATCGCATCTTGTTCTTTTTGGATACGAACCTGAGGTTCTGTTAGGTTTTGCGTAGTGAGTCGATTGTCGATAATCATCTTCGCTTTTTCTAACTCTACAATTTTACGCATGGGTGAAAGATCAAAACTAGATTCAATTTCTGCGAGTCTCGATTTTGCTTTTTCTTTGTCTTCTTGTTTGGTTGTAGGATTTTTTAGAGTTAAATTTAACTCAGTGAGTTCCTTTGCATAAAGGTCTTTGAGTTTAGAAGTATAATCATCAAAGTCCCCTTTCAGAACCACTCGCATACCACCTTGTAAGTCGAGACCAAGTTTAATAGATAAAGATTTACCGCCGCGAATGGCAGTTTCAATCCAAGTTGGTTCTAATTTATTTTTAGATTCACTCACCAAAGACTGATTCTCTTGTGAGATCTGGTTGATCTTTGCGGAAGTGATAAACCTTCCTTTTACCGTATAAAATGGATTTTCTTTAGGAGGAAGAGTTCCCGTAGGTTCGATTGTCCAACCAGACGATTTACCGTAATCTTTTGCCCAACGTTCAAAGAGTGCGTTCACAAGAATTTTTTGTTCGGCTTCAGGAAGTGCATACACATCCTCTCTCACAACGATCTTTAAATCGCGATCAGCGAAGTTCGGATACAAAATTGTAAAGGAAACCGCCAAAATCAAAAAAGGGAGAATCAATAGTCGATACGATTGCAAGTTAGTTTGCTCCTAAAATTATTATCTTCTATAAGAACGACTGCTAGATCCCGGGCGAGCGGATCTAAGTCTGTAAAAAGCAAATAGGATGATGATTCCAAGGATCATCATTGCTTTTTTATATTTAGCAAAAAAATCAGAAAAATTAAAAAGGGATTTTCCCGTTTCTTTATTTGCAGATGGATTTGTTTCTGTTTGGGATGTTTCAACTTTACCGATTTTTAAATCAGCAGAAAATCCTGGAAGGCCTGTTGGTTCCACAGATGTTGTTGAATCCATCCACATTCCATTGTTCACAACCTCTTCATCCTCTGGAACCAATTGTTGTTTTTCTACACTAGGAAACGATTTTTCGGACACCGTGTTCACATTAGTATTTGGAACCAAATTTGTATTTTGAGGAAGAGTTTCTAAGCTGAGTTGGTTTTGTTTGGATTTCTTTTTAGATTTCTTCTTTTTACCCGTACCAGTAGTCGCCGCATTCACAACGTTAGTTTGTTTTTTCGTTGTGATTTGGTTTGTGTCTTCTTTTGGTTTGGAAGTAGTCGATTTAGGTTTATCATTTACCTTATCTAAAAAATCCAGACCCTCCTCCGCAAAAAGGGAAGTCGAAAACAAAACTAGCAGAGTTACTAAGAAGATTCGATTCATCTTAAACTTTCTTCTTTAAAATGGCACTAGTTTCGAAAGTTATATTTGTGTTTGCTGCAACACTAAGAACAACTGTTTCGTTATTGTCTTTGAACTCTACGATTTTTCCATGAAGGCCGCTGTTAGTCACAACGTTATCACCTTTTTGAAGGTTAGTGATCATCTCTTTACGTTTTTTCTCTTCTTTTTTGTTTGGAAGAATCACAAGAAAATACATGGCAACTAACATGATCGGGATGATGATGAGTGACTGTAGAGACGACTTTGCACCCTCTTCTTGGGCAAGGATTAGGATTTCTGGTGTTAAAAAATTAAAATTGAGCATAGCTATTTATCCAATGTTTACAGGCCTTATCTTAAATTCAATGTTTCACGAACGAATCGGAGAACTTTTTTCTCAAGGATTGCCGCTTTGGCCGTTTCGTATCCTGTTCGTATATCCTTTGCGGCACCAAGTAAAAACATAGCAACACCAGCATTGAGGGCCACCATGGAAGTTCCACCTGTGGATTCGTTAGGATCCAGAACCGCTCGGAATAAGGCCTCCGCCCCTTCCTTTGAGGAAGAGAACACTGTATTTCTGTCCAATTCCTTGGAATTTAGGCCGAGTTCCCTCGGGTCAAAGGTAAGTTCCTTTGTCTCTTTCCCATCAAAATAGGCATAATCCGTTCCTTCAAAGATGGAAAATTCATCCAATCCATCTCGCGAATGACAAACTATGGCCCTTTTGGAACCAAGCCTTCCCAAAATTTCCGCCATCGGCAAACAGAGAGATTTATCGTATACTCCGACCATTTGGTGGGAAGGGGAAAAAGGGTTGGAAAGGGGACCAATCAAATTAAAAAAAGTACGAAATCCAAGGGCCGCACGAACGGGGCCTGCATATTTCATGGCTGGGTGCCAAGCGGGAGCAAACAAAAATACAAACCCTGTGCGAAGGAATTCTTTTTCGGAATCTTCAGTGGACTGGTCGAGTTTGTATCCCAGTCCCGAAAGAATATCAGAACTTCCGGAAAGGGAAGATACAGAACGATTTCCGTGTTTGGCTACCTTAAACCCAAGGCTTGCCAGAGTGAGGGCCGATAGAGTGGAAACATTCAAAGTCCCTTTCCCATCTCCCCCTGTCCCACAAGTATCCAAAAAATCAAAATCAAATTGTTTAGAAGGTTTGATGGCATGATTTCGCATGGCCCGAACAAATCCGTACAATTCGTCCGTTGTTTCTCCTTTCATTTTCATGGCAGTGAGAAAAGAAGCAAGGACTGGTTCCGGAACTTTCCCGTCCATTACCTCACTTAAAAAAAGTTCGGCATGGTCTTCCACAAGATGGTGTCCTGAAACAACTTGCCCGAGTATTTCTTTAACTGTTGGCGCGGTCATAAAAAATCCTTTTTAGGTTGGAAAAAGTTAACAACTGATAATTGGTCACAATATAACGAAGCCCAGAAATAACAGTGATGAATGTTGTGAATAACATTCCAAAATAAGGAACAAAGGAAGCAATGGAATCAAAAAAATCTTTAAAACTTAAATTCTCTGTTGTTTTGACTAGTTTACAAAACTCATTCGCATGTTGTGCCGCAACTTCAAAGGTGGAATAACCAGCTAGTTTCCCCATGGCATAAGTTTCATTGATCATGGCCCTTCTTTTGCCAGAGATCAGCATAAACACAACAAGGATCATTAAGATGGCTCCCATCTGGAAGGCCGTTTTTACTTTTCCCATCATAGTGGTGCGAAGGCTTTTGCCTGAACGAACAGCAATGTAACGTAAAAAAGTAATGAGCATATCGCGCGAAATGATAAGCACCACCATCCAAACTTCAATGGGTTCGTGGATGAATAAAAAAGTAACAAAACATCCAATGACTAAAAATTTATCAGCTAAGGGATCGAGAAATTTCCCAAACTCGGTTTGTTGGTTCCACTTACGAGCTAAGTATCCATCCACAAGGTCTGTCAATGAAGCAAGGGCAAAAAGAACAAAGGCAAAAATTTGGTATTCCCATTCTTTTTGGAAAAGGGCAAAGATAAAAAAAGGAAGTGCGAGAACCCGAAGTACAGTAAGCAAATTCGGAATATTGGCAATGGTTTTCCAATCTTCCAAGTTAAGCCACCCAAGTCCCCGACATATCTAATTCATAAAAAGAATCCACTCTTACCTGACCAAACTGACCAACCTTTAGACCATCTTCTTCTACATAAACGACTTCATCAATTTCTGGGGCATCCTGGAAACGGCGGACAATGGCACCCTTCTCCAAAACTTCATCTACAACGGCAGAGTATAGTTTTCCAATTCGATTTTGGTGGATGGATTTTAAAGTGCCAAGATAGGCATCCCGCACAAGATTCACACGACGAGCAATCTCTTTGTCTTTGAGTTGCCCATCCATCGTTGCACCTTTCGTTCCGTCTTGTGGGGAATAAGGAAATAGATTTACTTTTTCTGGTTTTACATCTTCCACAAACCGAATGATTTCTTCCACGTCTTCCATAGTTTCCCCAGGGAAACCCAAAATAAAGGAAGTGCGAATTTCCAAATCAGGGCGCAGATCCCTTGCTTTTTGGAATAAAGATTTGAAGTAAGAATATTCACCCGTACGGTTCATTGATTTTAAAACGGATTTGGAAACATGTTGTAAGGGACTTTCCAAATACGGGGCAATCTTAGGAATTTCTCCATAAAGATCGAGTAACTTTTCTGTTTTTTTATCTGGATACAAATAGAGGAGACGGAGGAGTTCCACACCATCTACATCAGCCACAGAACGAACCAAATCTAAAAGTTTGTCCGTATCCTTTCCATAAAACACGGTATCTTGGGAAACTAGGCAGATCTCTTTGGAACCAGCTTTTACAGCAAGTTTGGTTTGAGTTAAGACATCGGAACTTTCCGTATCACGATACTTACCACGTAAATTAGGAATGATACAGAAGTGACAACCTCGGTTGCATCCGTCAGAAATTTTTACATAAGAGTATGGTTTGGAATAATTTTCGATTCCTTTGCTTGTTACGAGTCTTTCCAAAAGATCTTCGTTGAATTCGGAAAGGTCTTTGAATTCCAAAGGAAAACTTTTCCTGAGGATCTCCCCTGCTTTGTCATATTTTCCCGTTCCAAAATGTAGATCCACTTCCGGAAGGTCATCAGAGATTTCCTTTCCGGCGCGTTCCGCAAAACAACCCACCACAACTAACTTTTGCTTGTTTTTCTTTTTGATGTCAATGGAGTCCAAAATGGTTTGGATGGTTTCTTTGGTCGCATCTTGGATAAAAGTACAAGTATTGACTAAGTGGAAGTCACTGGCCTCGGGGCCAGCCGCAGGAAGGAGACCTTCTTTTAGAAGCGACTGGTGCATGGCCATAGAATCGACAGTATTTTTGGGACAACCGAGAGTCGTAATAAAAAACGACTTCGGTGTTTCTTCCGTTGTTTCTTTTAGTTTCGGCATTACTCGCCTAACTCTCCAATGATGGACTGAGTCGAATCATAAGGGTTTGGTTTACGAATGAAGATTTTTTTGACAAGTTTTCCAGGTTTTCCAAGTACAGAACGTTCCTTACCATTTTGTACCATTTCTACAGCACCACCGTCACCCACTTTGATCTCAAGGCGATCCCGAGCTTCTAAGTGTTTGACTTCCCCGGCAGAAACAAGTCCTCTTTCTCCCATCTGACCATCTAACACAAACTCAACGTAACTTGGTTTAGAGAAAAATAGTGTGACTTGGATGGGAACGTCTCCCACTGGAGATTTTACCGCAGCACCTTCTCTCTCTTCTTTTAAGGTAACAAGGACTTTGGCAGACTTTTCAGTAACCGCTTGGGTGACCACACGAATGTCCCGACGAAGAGATGCAAGTTCCTCGATACGATAAGAAAGGATGGTTTCCTCTCCTTCTGCTGTTTGGAAAAAATATACATTTTTTTCAGGGAAGATATTAAAACCAAGGTTTGCTTTTCCATTGGATACACCTTTGATGAACATCTTACACTGTTGGTTGTTGACGCTGAAACTCACACCACGGTCTTCTGTTAAAATAAAAGGTACACTAGCGTTTTCAGGAACACTTTGAGAAACAAAATTGATTCCAGAAGGAATGTCGGAACTTGCCACAGTTTCTACTGTAGTGCCGACTTCAGTGGTTTCCTCATCCATAGATCCAGATCCTGAATCTTCGAAACTTATGTAGATGATATAGGCCGAGATCACAAAAAGAAAAATAGAGACAAGGCTTATGATTTTATTTCGATCTAAGTTTAAGGGAGTTGTTGTGGGACGAGTGAGCTCTTCCAAAGGTGCTTGGGATTCTTCAATCTGTTCACCGCGGTAAAGATTGAGAAGCATGGCAGCATCTAACTTCAAATAACTGGCATAATTTTTTAAAAACCCAAGAGCGAAGGTCTCCGCTGGAAACTGGGAATAGTCTTCTGTTTCTAAAGCAATGATATATTTGGCTGCAATGTTTGTTTCTTTCGCAACATCTTTCACGGAAAGTTTTTTATCTTCTCTAGCTTCTCGTAGTATTTGACCGACTCGTTTTGTGTTCAAAATGATATCCTCTTAGCTTAGTTCTCGGAGACAAGCGGGTTGTTGACAATCTTCGCGTTTCCGCTCATATGAAAATTGAAAACTCCATCTTGGATTTCTTCAGAAAAATTAATATTGGAAAATGAGATGGTTGTTACTTTCCCGCGACCATCGGTAGCCACTGCTTTTTTGATTAAGTAGGATTCGGAATCCACAAAAAGTTTCATCTTCTCGAACCCACCAATTTTTTCTCTTTGGTCAAGATCTAACACAAAGTATTTGGCTGTATCTCCCATGGAACGCGGTTGTTCAATGGTATCAAATTTATAATGGTATTTACGAAAGAGTCGATTGAGGCCATCGGGACTGTTAGTTGTAAAGATTGGACCAGATGTATTTTTACGATCGAGAGTTAAATCCTGTTTTCCCACAGCACCTAACCTCTTGATAAAGATATGAAGAGTTTTTCCATCAGATACAATTTCGTCCCCTTCTGGTTCGGCAAAGTTGTATCTGATTTTTCCGGGACGTTTGTAAAAACATTTCCCGCGCATCTGTTTTTCTTTTTTGTTGTCTTCTGTTTTGATGAGAAAATCAGCCGAATAGGAATTGATATCGCTAAAGTTTTTCTTTATCTTTTTCACCACTTCGGAGGGTGAATGCCAATTGTGAGCCGGACTTGTTTGGGCACCAAGAGAAACACCCAAGACAAGTAACAAAGATCCGATCCATACTTTCATAGATTCCCAGTTTTTCAGACAAACTTCTCTTGTCGATGATTTACGCTGAACGCAGGATTTCTCGGGGTTTGGCCCCGATTTGTGGGGAAACATAACCCCTCATTTCCATAAGTTCCATAAGCCTTGCGGCTTTGTTGTAACCGATTCTCATCCTTCTTTGTAAGTAACTGGCGCTGGCTTTTTTTTCGGTGACCACGATATTCCAAGCCTCATCAAAAAGCTCCTCGTCTTCATCAGAGGCCATTTCGATATTCGTTTCATCGTCCCAATTCATTTCCACGTAGGCTGGAGCGCCCTGTTTTTTGGCCTCTTCCACGATGGACTCAATTTCTTTCTCTTCAATAAAAGGGGCTTGGATTCGCATCAGGTCACTCGAAGTCGGAGACCGGTATAAAAAGTCCCCTTTCCCCAGGAGGGTCTCGGCCCCACTCGTATCCAGAATGGTTCTAGAGTCCGTTTTTTGAGCCACTTGGAAGGCCACCCTTGCTGGACAGTTCGCTTTGATGACTCCCGTGATCACATCCACAGAAGGCCTTTGGGTCGCCATCACCAAATGGATTCCGACCGCTCTTGCTTTTTGGGAAATCCTTTGGATCTGTTCTTCCAGATCTTTTCCGGAAACCATCATGAGGTCCGCAAGCTCATCAATAAAGATCACAATGTACGGGAGTTTTTGAAAGCCCTTGGCATGGGCATATTCATCCACCTTTTCATTGAAACTTTTGAAGTCCCTACTTTTCAACTGAGAGATCATTTGGTAACGACTCTCCATTTCTTGGATGGCCCAAGAAAGTGCCTTGGTTGCTTTTTTAGGATCGGTGATGACTGGCATGAGTAAATGTGGGATTCCTTCATAAAGGGTCATCTCCACCATCTTTGGATCGATCATAATGAATCGCACTTCATCTGGGGAACGAGTGCAGATAAGGCTTGTGATCATTGCATTGATACTCACCGACTTACCAGAACCAGTGGTTCCTGCCACAAGTAAGTGAGGGAGTTTGGCGATATCAATCATCACAAGTTTTCCTGAGATGTCTTTTCCAATACAGATTGATAGGTCTTTGGACTTATTTTGGAGGATGGTATCTTTGAGTATCTCTGATAAAAATACGTCTTCCCTAATTCGGTTCGGAACCTCAATTCCAATCGACGCCTTACCTGGGATAGGTGCTACAATCCGAATGTTTTTCACTTCGAGGTAAGCACGAATTTCATCCGAAAGAGAAACGATACGGTTCAGTTTGATTCCATTCGGAATGGTAATCTCATAACGAGTGATGATGGGCCCTCTTTCTTTTGTGATGACCTTGGACTCAATTCCAAAATGCCCTGTGGACTCTTCGATTTTACGAGAGATCAAATCCAATTCTGAATCATTTTTTAGAATGTTGGCTACAGGAACTTGGTGGGACACAAGGAGCCTTGGAGAGATATAATACTTTCCTTTTTTTAGTTTTGGTTTGGGAACCATGGAACCAAACATCAGTTCTTGTTGTTCCGCCTTTGGTTCTGGTTTCTTTTTCCCAAAATTTCCTGAACTCAAATTGGATTTTACGAGCGGAGAGGCCTCTTCCACAGCTAAAGTCTCGAGGGTTTCTTCTTCATACTCTTCGGAACTATATTCCTCTTCTTCTTCTGAATCGTCAGATTCACTGATTTCGCTCGCATCCCAACCCGTTTCTTCCACAAGAGACAAACGAACTGATTCTGAAATGGCAATGGCTTCGGATGTTTTTTCATCCTCATCTTCTGCATAAGAATGAACCATGGATTCAGATTCCATTTCATCGGATTCTTCTTCTAAATCACTATCGTTTTCATCTTCATACGAAAAGGAGGAAAAGGAATTTGAGATTTTAGAATTATTGTTTTCTCCGCCAAAAGAAGGTTTGACGGGATCTAGTTTAGGAAGTTCCAAACTTTCTAAACCCAGAGCCGGATCCAATTTTGGTTTCCATTTGGCTTCCGGAAATTGAAAAAGGATTTTGGATTCTCTTTCAATTTCGATTTCTTCTAATTCTTCCGCAACTCGCCTGTTGTCCGTTAGTTTGAGACGTGAAATTAAAATTTCATTTTTTTCAAATTCTGCAAGTGAATCCAGTTTTGATTCTTGTTTTTGGAATCGAAACACTTTGCCCGCTTCATCAAAAAATCCTTCGAAATGAGAAGTATTACGATAACGAACGGCTGGCGTTTTTTTAAGGGATGGATTTTCCTGGAAACGATCCTCTCGACCATTTTTATCCTTGGAATTTCTTTCCTCTTGGAAATAAGAATTCAGGTGAGAACCATCTCTCTTGGAACGAGAACTCAGATTTGGGTTTCCTGTTTTTTTATCATCCGCAACGACATTCCAAAAATGATTGTAAAGATCTTCTTTCGATTCTTCTTCTGTTTGCACCGCAAACCATTGTTTGTTACGAATTTCATCTTCCGTTCCGCGACGAGTCGAAACCACCGATTCTAAAAATGAAGGTAATCTCAAGTGTGGGAGTTCATTTCTTCCTCCCATCATTCGATAAATTCCATTGGAGTATTTGTTTATGGCAGCAAAGGTAAACGACCAAGCCCCGTCCTCAAGCCAGATCACGGCAAAGTATAAGTATAAAAAGAAAACAACCAGGATACGTCCCGTCTCACCAAAGAGATAAGAAAAAACCCAAGAGAAAAATTGCCCAAGGATCCCACCGCTATCTCCCACATGGCCCAGTGGCGTTTCAAGTAAGTTCAAACTCACCGTAGTGGCGACAAGAAAGAGAGGGAAAAAAAGTGCTTTGCTCAGTCTATCAAAGTCGGGGTTTCTTAGTGATAGAACACCTAACATCAAAACAAAACCAGCGAGTAAAAAAGAGGACTTTCCTAAAAGATAAAGTAACGTGAAGGCAATGTAATGCCCAAGCCTTCCAAACCAATTGAAAAGCGATCCGTCCTCTCCTTCCTGAAACGAAAAGAGAGAAAGTAGTAAAAACACACCAGAAAATACTAATAGATACGGAAGGAAGTCTTTGCGAGGCAAAGTCCATCCCCATACGGATTTTTTAGGGTCCATACGGGAAATATCGGAAGGTTTTGAGACATAGGCAGAAAAAAAATGGAAGCCGATAGGCTTTCTTTAAACCAAATTTCTACCCCTTAAAGTTCGTAAAATTAGCGTCAAAATTGAAATTGGCGTTGCGGATGGCCGCCATCACCTCTTGCAAATCGTCCTTTTTTTTGCCCACAACCCGAACCGATTCCCCTTGGATGGTGGCCTGGACCTTTAGTTTTTGGTCTTTGATGAGAGTAGTGATTTGTTTGGTTTGTTCTTTGTCCAAACCATTCTGGATTTTTACTTTTTGGCGCACGGTTTGGCCTGTCGCCGATTCAATTTTGGAGTCAAAATCAAAGGCCTTTAGACTAATTCCCCTTTTGGCCATTTTTGTGGTAAGGACATCAATCACCTGTTTCAGTTTGATATCATTTTCAGAAGTTAAAACCAAACTATCTTCTGTGAGTTTGATTTCGGAATTGGATCCTTTAAAATCAAACCTGGTTTGGATTTCTGTCATGGCCTGGGCCACGGCGTTTTGTAATTCCGGTCTTTCGATTTTGGATACAATGTCAAATGATGGATCTTGCGCCATAGTTTACTCCTTACTTACCTTAATGTCTTTATCCTAATTTCTTTTTGGAAAGTTCCAATGCAAATTCCAAAGCGGCTCCCAGGCTCTCCGGTTTTTTACCACCACCCTGTGCCATATCGGGCCTTCCCCCACCCTTTCCATCTAACATCACCAAGGTTTCTTTTAATAGATCCCCACAGTGGATCCCTCTTTCATTCAAAACCTTGTTACACATAAAAACGAGGGTACTGGCATCCCCATCACTTGTTCCAAACAAACAAAGGATTTCTGGTTCTTTGGCTTTGAGGCTATCTGCTAAATCCTTTAAAGATTTTGCATCTACGGCTTCAAAAACTTCTGTCACCACTTTTCCCTTAGGAAGTGAATGTGCTTTTTGTAGAAGCCCATCCACAAGCTCTGGATTCATTTGAAAACTCAATTGTTCCTTTTTCTTTTTTGCTTTGAAAAGGGCACTAGACTTTTCTTCGAGTTCCGTCTCCAAACTTTCGCGAAGTTTTCGTAAATGTTCTACAGCAGTGTTCCCTTCTTTCACAAAAAGGTTTTGTAAGTCTTCGGGAGCTGGCACTGAAGAAACAATTCCAAATTCCTTCAAATCTCCAAAGGTTTCCTTGGCAGACAAGTTATGAGTTTCAATTTTTGCTGCGAGTGTTTGGAACTGGGATAAAAAATATTCCACAACGGAATCACCACAAATGGCTTCTACCCTTCGGTTTCCTGCCCCAGGACTTCCCTCTTTGATGATGGCAAAGTATCCAATTTCTTTTGTATTCGATACATGGGTTCCTCCACAGAATTCTTTGGACTTATCACCCATAGAAATCACACGAACAGAACTACCATATTTTTCGTCGAACATGGATAAGGCGCCCGATTGTTTTGCCGTATCGATGTCCAATACTTCTGTTTTGACTGGAATTTTAGCATTCACTGCTTCATTCACATCTTTTTCAATAGAGATAATTTCCTCTTCCGAAAGTGCTTTTGGATGTGAAAAATCAAATCGTAAATAATCAGAAGAAACAATGGAACCTTTTTGTGTCACATGAGTTCCTAATATCCTACGAAGGGCCCCATTTAACAAGTGTGTGCCGGAATGGTGGTTGGCTAAATTTTGGCGGCGAGCGGTATCAATCTCCGCATCAATGGTTTCACCGACTGAGATTTTTCCTTTCAAAACGAGTCCTAGATGCAAAAAGGTTTCGTTTTCTTTTTGGGTGTCCTGGACTTGGAACTGGAATCCTTCTTTTTTGAGATAACCCCAATCACCAATCTGACCACCCCCCTCTGCATAAAATGGAGTTTTGTCGAGAACCACAACGGCCTCTGATCCTTGGTTCACCTCGGATACTGACTTTCCATCTACAAAAAGATAAATTACTTTTGCCGGTGCTTTTGTTTCCGTGTACCCTAAAAATTCAGTTTTGAGTTCTGGGCTTGCCGAAAGACCTGTGAGGTATTGGACTTTTTTTCCTTTCCAACTCGCACGAGAAAGATCGCGATCTTTTTCCAGCTCCTCTTCAAATCCCTTGTCATCAAAACCAAAACCGCGGTCTTCCACAAGTTCCTTTGTCATCTCACGAGGGAACCCGTAAGTGGAATACAACCGAAAGCCTTCTTTTCCAGTCACCAGAGTTTGGTTGTTTGATTTCAATTGAGTCAGAAGAGATTCTAATTCTTCTAGTCCCACTTCCAAAGTATGCAGAAAGAGTTCTTCCTCTTTTTTTAAGATGGATTCAATGTCTTTTGCTTTGTCTTTGAGTTCTGGGTAACGTACAGAATACAAATCGCGGAGTGTCGCAATCAGTTTGTATAAAAATGGTTCGTGGATTCCTAGTTTTCTAGCGAATAACGAAGCTCTACGAATGAGCCTACGAATCACATACCCACGTCCTGTGCGGTCAGGATAAATCCCATCGCCTAACGAAAAAAATACGGAACGGGAATGGTCTGTGATCACCCGGAAAGATTGTTTTGTCGATTCGTCGTAAGTAATCCCTGAGAGTGTTTCAATTTTACGAATGATGGATTTGAGTTCATCCGTGTCATAGACAGAGTCCACCTCTTGCAAAAGCATGGCCACTCGTTCGAGTCCCGATCCCGTATCAATTCCCGTTTGTTTTAAAGGAAGGAGTTCACCCGAAACTGTTTGGTTGAATTGGTTAAATACTAAATTCCAATATTCTAAATAACGATCACAGTCACAACCCGGTTTACAATCTGGGTTGTTTCCACAATTTGGGCCACCTTTTTCTGGACCTCTGTCCAAATACAATTCCGAACATGGACCACAAGCCCCACTGTCTCCGGCAGGCCCCCAAAAATTATCCTTTTTTCCAAGCCTAACAATTCGTTCTTCAGGAATCCCAGCTTCCATCCAAATCTTTTTGGCTTCATCATCATCTAAGTAAATGGTCACCCAAATTTTTTCTTTAGGGATATGAAGGTGGTTTAATGAAAAATCTAACGCGTATTCAATGGCTTCTTTTTTGAAATAATCGCCAAAGGAAAAATTCCCTAACATCTCAAAAAATGTACAATGCCTTTCCGTTTTTCCCACCACCTCTAAATCGGTAGTACGAACACATTTTTGCACCGAAGCAGCGCGAGTGTATGGCAACTCTACGGCTCCTGTAAACAAAGGTTTGAACTGAACCATTCCCGCAGTAGTGAATAAAAGTGTTGGATCCCCTTTCGGGATAAGGCTTGAGGAAGGCACAATGGTGTGGCCTTTCCCTTTAAAGTAACTAGTATACAACTCTGCAATTTCGCGGACGGTTTTCGACATCATACACTTACAGCGAAATCGGTTTCACCTCCTAGGGCAAGGAAATTAGAAGTTAACTCTGCCGTAATTCACGGTATTGGAGAAAAGAAAACATGGCAAAACAGAGAAAGATCCCACCTAGAATTCCAAAGGTCCATTGCGACCCAATGGTGTCCGCAAGGAGGGCTGCCAGAAATCCAGAGACCGCCGGTGTGAATTGGAAACAAACCGTATAGAGGGAAAGGATTCTCCCACGAATTCCATCCTCAGCACGTTTTTGTAAAATGGCAGGAAGGAGGCTCGAGAGCACTCCCCCCGACACTCCAAAACAAAATAAAAAGAAAGAAGTGGCTTCCGGTTTTCCAAAAGGAACAAATCCCAAAAAGAAAAAAGAAGAGAGCGAAAATACAATCAACAAAGCCAGGCCCTTTCTTTCCAAATGATGGAAGAGGATGGTGAGAACCCCACCGAGAAATAACCCAGGCCCTAAAAAGACAAGAACCGTCCCCCGTGCGAGTTCACCGAGTCCCAGTTCATTTCGCACATATTTCGGAAGGATGACTTGGATGGGTCCTAGGGCAAGCATACTGAGGATGGCCATGTACATCACTTGTCTAGAAACTGGATCTGTTTTCAAAAAATCCAAAATTGTTTTTAGATTGGATGTAAGGGATGGGAAACTTGTGGTTTTAGTTTCGGCACTAAAAGGTTTTATTTTTTCATTTGGATTTGCATACCTTAACAAGGTAAAGGCGATCATCGATAAAAAATGAAAACCAGCCAAAACAAAAAATAAAGTAGAATAAGTATTTCCTTCTCGAAACCAACCCACTGCCAAAGGACTCATCCCAAAAGCAAATATCAATAGTAAGTTCCCAGCAATGGTATGAAAAACAAGCCGATGTGATTCCATCACTTCTCGTAAAATCGCCATTCGTCCAGGAAGCACCGTTGTCATTCCAATCCCATTCACAAAAGCCAATGGTAATAATAAAACTGGATAGGTTAAAAAAACCTCAGTGAAGGCAGCTAAGAAAAAACTAGAGATAAAAAGGAAAAACTGGAAACTAACCACCACCCATTTTTTGGAATACCGATCGAGTAAATATCCAGTGTATAAAAAGAATATTGGAAATGGCAAAAATAGAAAAAAGAAAACAATCCCGGAGAACCCTTTCACAGTATCTAAGGTTTGGCAAAAAATTACGATGGAATATAGAAAACAACTACTCGCAAAGGTGCCCATCGCAAAGGCAAAATAGAATACAAGTTGGTTCATAAGGTACCTACCTAAAAAAAAAGCCTCCCGTAGGAGGCTTTCGATCGGAAAAAAAAGAGGATTTTCCGATTAACGTTTTGAGAACTGAGTTCCTCGACGTGCTTTGCGTAGACCGTATTTTTTACGTTCCACCATACGGCTATCTCGAGTGAGAAAACCTTCTTTTTTCAAAGTAGGTTTTAAAGACTCATTGAAAGCCACAAGTGCGCGAGCTACGGCATGACGGATGGCTCCGACTTGACCAACAACTCCACCACCAGTCACATTGAGTGCAATGTCATACTTGTCACGAGCTTCTAAAACGAGAAGAGGCTCGAGAGCACGGCGAACAAGGTGTTCTCCATTTTTAATGTAGTCATTTACATCTTTGTGGTTAACTGTGATTTTTCCAGTTCCAGATGCGATTTTTGCACGTGCAACGGATGTTTTGCGTCGGCCTACTGCCCAAACTGCTTTTTGCGCCATATTATTTCAACTCCAGTTTTAGGGGCTTTTGAGCTCCCAAGTTGTGGTCATTACCAGCGAATACGCGGCAATTTCTCAACATTTGATCACCTAACTTCGATTTAGGCAACATTCCTTTGACTGCTTCCATGATCACTCTTTCTGGATTCTCTTGGATGAGTTTGTGGAAAGCGATGGCAGTCATACCACCTGGGTAACGTGAGTGGTGGTAGTAAATTTTTTGTTCTCTTTTGCGACCAGTAACAGCCACTTTAGATGCATTAACGATAATGATGTTATCACCACAGTCCTGGTTAGGAGTGAAGGTAGATTTGTGTTTTCCGCGAAGTCGGGAAGCTACTTGACTTGCCAATCTTCCGAGAGTCTTATCAGTTGCGTCCACAACAAACCACTGTTTTTGTACGGCTTCTTTTGCAATAGAAGGGGTCTTGTGGGCTTTAGACAATAGTTCCATAAGTACGAGATTTTCCTCTTTTATGTCAGGATTTTCGGTTTTCACACCGGGTCAAACAAATTTATTGGGATTTAACTTTGAAAGAATCCGAAATTATACGAACTCTGTTTGGAACAACCCCTCCTCCTGAGGACGATTGTTACTTCTTGGCCCCGAACCGCCTAGTCACCACCGACTCTTTGTCCGAAGGCACCCACTTTCTCCATGAATGGTCAGAGGCTCCCGTTTTGGCGAGAAAACTTGTCGAAGTGAATGTTTCCGATATCATTGCCTCTGGTGGAAGACCCAAAGAATGTTTTTTAAACCTTGGTTTGTCTCCCCTATCTCAGAAAAAGGAATGGGTTCGTAGTTTTTCCAAAGAATTACGGAAATCCTTAGACCAATATGAGATGAAACTAGCGGGAGGCGACACCTTTTCTGCCACAAAAACCCAACTCGCACTTACCGTAGTAGGAACTGTCGAAAAACCTTGGCTTCGTTCTGGCGGAAAACCAGGAGATTATCTCTATGTCACGGGATCTCTCGGACAAAGCCAATTAGGTTTTCTTTCTTTGAAGAAAAAAACAAAAGATAAAAAATTTACCAAAGCGATAGAGCGCCACTTATCGCCAAACTCACGCTACGCGACATCTCTCTTGTTACATAAATTTAAAATCCATGCTTGTATGGACATTACGGATGGACTCATCCAAGATGGGGAACGATTGGCAATGGCCTCTCGTGGCAGACTAAAAATTCAAATGGAATCACTTCCCTTCGACCCATTGGCATTGGAGACTTTAGGATTTGATTTGTGTTTAGGTTCTGGTGAAGAATTAGAACTTTTGTTTTTGTCTCCAGAAATTTTACCAACGAAACTAGCAGGAGTTCCCGTGACTATGGTAGGAAGGTTGGAAAAAGGAAAACCGGGAGTTCAATTTTTAAAAAATGGAAAAACCTACCTTCCCAAATCTAGGGGTTTTCTTCACTTCTCAGAAGAAACATAAGGTAAGGTGGCTTTAAACTCTACCTTGGGTGTCACTACATCACCTAAGTGATCGAGGATATTACGAACAATGATATGACCACCAAACTTATGTATGGTTTCCCTCACAAGGGAGAGCCCAATTCCAAAATCAAGAGATCCATACTTTTCATATAAGTTTTTTGTCAGACGAAAAAAAGGTTCAAAAACTAAATCCAAATATTCGTTAGGAATCCCTTGCCCTGTATCAGATTCTACTGCCACAGAGTTAATCACAGAAATGGAAACAAACTCTGAATCAGATTGGAAAAATACAAATATAGATCCTGATTCTGGAGAAAACTTCATTGCATTCAGTAATAACTCTGCAAAGAATTTCCTAAAGTATTCTTTGTCCCAAAGGATATATTTCGAATCTAAATATTTATCTTCCAGTTTTCCCAACTGGATTTTTTGATTTTTTATTTTTAAGAGAGGATCCATTTCTAAAACTAGGGCACTGATTTCCGCTCGAAATTCCCGAAGACTCACCTTTACAGAATCCACTCGACCAAAAATAATATTTTCGATTTCTGTAAATGTTTGTAAGACTTTTTTCGCATAACTAGCATTCTCTTCTAATATCTCTAAAATTTCTTTTTGTAGGATATAATCTCCCTCTTTGGTTTTTGTCATCCCTTTGATGATATCAATGATCTGGACAAGAATCCCAAACCCTGCCCCTTGGGACAAACTGGCTCGCAGAACATGAAATAGATTTTTATGTAATTCTTTGCTATCAAACTCACCCTTTTCTAAGGACTGGTTTTTGAAACTATACCAATCGAGTAACTTTTCGAGTGAGATGATTTTTTCTTTTTCAAAAACTGTCTTTTGGTAGTCCATTTCCTGTTTGGAAAGATGGTATTGGATTTTTTTAGATAACTCTTTTGGGGAGATGGGTTTGATACAATAATCCTGCACATTTTCTCGCATCACATCGATGATGGACTGGCTATCCTCCGCAGCAGAAACAACAATGATAGGAACGTTTGGATTTGTTTTACGGACTTCCAAAATTAGCTCTTTGCCTGTCCCATCTGGCAAAACTAAATCTGTGACAATCAAATCTACAGATTTAAATCCATCTTCCCTGTAGGTTTCTAATGTTGGTTTTAGGCCTGAAAACTGGATGATTTCATAACCACTTGTGCGAAGGGTACTGGTGTATAAAAGAGCCGTTGTCGGATCATCTTCGATGATTAAAATATTTGGTTTTTGTTTCATACCCAAAGTGCCCTCGCCTATTTCGACGAGGACAATGGAATGAATCTAACGAAAAACTAAAAAGGAACGGTTGTTATGTTTCTCTTTCTTCGTTTTCGGAAGAGGTATCACGAACCTGTCTCGGTTCTTGTGATTCTCCCCTCTCACCAGAATTAGAACTTTGCGAATCAGTCTGGTTTTGGTTCTGATTGTTGTGATTAGAACCTACCCGTCTGTCCCTATGTTTCTTTCTGGGTGGGCGCTTTTTGTTAGGTTCTTTTTTACGGTTTTGTTGTCCGAACTGATGGCTGTCAGGTTTTGGTCTTTGTCTGAGCGAAATTTCCCAGAAAAAAGCAGATTGAACAGCTGCTTCATTTCCTTCTGAGATCGCCACAATCTTATAAACCATAAACGCATCATAGAAATAGTCCTTTTTCTTAAAAAAGGAGTTTTGTCTTTCTTTTTCATCATCCGTAACTTGAAACCGAGGTTGGCTGATAAAAATCTTAACTAAATTGTCTTGTTCTCGTTTTGGAATTCCCATTCGTTCAAAAACAACTTGGAGACTTTCTTTGATGTTATGCGCTAGGTGGCCACGATCATTTTCATAAAGATCTTTGATGATATCGTAAAAAATTAACGAATAAAAGATAGCAGGTGTCATCTCTTCTCTTGCAGAGAGGAGTTTGTCAGTGACTGCGAGTCTTTTTCCCAGTGGTGTTTCCATAAAATGTTCACGCCATTCTGGGTCAGTTTTCTTTAATTTATCAGCAGGTTCTTTGAAAAGTACATCAAGTAAATGATTCTCAGCAAGGCCTTCGAAGATAATCGAAGTTTTCCAAGTCCGAAACATTTTGTTATATTCTTCTAATAGTCTTGCTGTGGATGATTTTTCAAGTTCCAAACGGTTCTTTTTGATCGCCAGTTTGGTTTTTTTCTCGATATCAAGCCCAAGTAAAACAGAAAATTTAACCGCTCGTAACATACGAACTGGATCTTCTTTAAAAGAGATATCTGGATCACCTATGACCCTAACCGTTTTCTTTTGGATGTCTTCGAATCCACCGACGTAATCCAAAATGGAATCGTTTTTAGGATCGTAGAACAGTGAGTTGATGGTAAAGTCGCGTCTTGCCGCGTCTTCCTTTGCTGTACCG
Organism: Leptospira kanakyensis; assembly: GCF_004769235.1. Classification (NCBI taxonomy): domain Bacteria; kingdom Pseudomonadati; phylum Spirochaetota; class Leptospiria; order Leptospirales; family Leptospiraceae; genus Leptospira; species Leptospira kanakyensis. The sequence continues at coordinate 828,043 of NZ_RQFG01000019.1, forward strand.
AAGGAATTGTCCCGTTTGATGAGATAATCGTTTTCTGCTTTGTGTTTTTCCAAACGATGTTCCGGTAATGATCGGAACGTTGACACTTCAATAATTTTACCTTTAAAAATGATATGTACAATTTTAAATCGTTTACCGATGATTCGGCAGTTATTGAAGATCCTTTTGATTTGGTTTGGAGTCGCACTTGTGACTATATCAAAGTCTTTTGGGCGTTTGCCCATAAGCAGATCTCTGACCCCTCCACCGACTAAATAGGCCTTGTAACGAAACTTGTTCAATCGATTGATGATTTTTATGGCATCTTCATCGATATTGGCCCTGCGTATGGAATGGGTTTCTCGATAGTATCTCTTTCCCTCGGGGTACATCAAAAAGGAATCGACAGAGTCGGCTTTCTTTCTGAAAAGAGAAGTGAGAAATTTAAACATATTGGATTCATCCACTTTCCCTTGAAAAATGGCATGGGCAAGGAAAAAATTGGCTGAATAACGAACATTGGCAGAAACTTACGTCACAACCGCCTATGAAAGGCTCCAAATTGCACACTTACGCTGGCGAAAACGCCTCCAAAAGTGGATTTCCCGAAGCCGGGAAAAAGTGAGCTTTGTCCTCATCCCAAACGATGAAAAACCTTTCGCACAAATCGAAATTTCCATCGGGATGCTTGGGTTTTTATTTGGGTTATCCCTCTCCCTGGTTCTCCTTTCCTTTGGCCTCCTCTTGTATTTTTCGTTTTTCTTTGACCGCAATCTCTCATTAGAGAAAAAAACGGAAACCCAACTTGTATCTTTTTTGTTTTACGACCTTCTCTCACAAGACTTAAAAGAATCTGTTGAGGAACTAGAATCCACCACTGAATCTTTGAACCTCCTTGCTTGGGAAGAAATTCCAGAAAAGGAAATGATCACCCAAGATTACCTACTCAAAGAAGAGTTTCGGAAAGATGCCAGTGAACTAGATTCTAATCTTTTATTATTCCAACAAGTAGTCACCACCTACACTCAGTTTGGTGTTAAGTTGGGAAATTTGGTTCCTAATTTTCAAAATGCCATTGATTATCTTTCGATGAGAGAAAGTATTTTTTATTCCATGCCTAGGGGCCGACCACTAAAGCCCGGTGTGGGTGTTGTGACTTCCACCTTTGGGTATCGAAGTGATCCCTTTGGAATTTTACCTGTGGGGGAATCCCACTCAGGAATTGACTTTGCTGCTGGCGAAGGAACACCCATTTATGCCACAGGCCCCGGAATCATTGCCGTCGACACTGCTGTGGGCGGGCTTGGAAAATCAGTGCGAATCAATCATGAAAACGGCTTTTTTACTTTGTATGGACACTGCTCGCTCATTTTAGTCAATCCGGGAGACCGGGTCAAACGGGGAGATAAAATTGCACTCGTGGGTCAAACGGGAAAGGCAACGGGTGCGCACGTCCATTATGAAGTGCGGATTGGTCTTGATTCTCCACTGGATCCAGAAGAATACATCAACTTAGATTGATGAAGTTTAGGTGGGATTGGTTCGAACCCTTGTTTGTTGGTTTAAGCAGGGACAAAGGCCGAACCAGTTCGAAATATAAATTAAATTTAGAATTTTCCGATTAGGTTAAAATCGACGGAATATACGCCAGCACCACCCACAACAAGAGCAATGAGAAGCCCAGTTGCAAGTATATGGAACTCATATCCTTCCCCTTTTTGGTTTCCATTCCAATTGATAAAAAATCCATTATGTCTGTGAGCAATGAGAGCTGCACCAATCATGATGATGGCAATGGAAGCTGCTGCAAACTTAGTTAAAAATCCCACAAGAAGTAAAACGGATCCAAAAGATTCCCCTAGGATGATAAGAACTGCTAAGATCCCTGGGAACTTTAGTTGTCCTGTAAAAAATCCATAAGTTCCTTTGAATCCGTAACCACCAAACCAACCGAGTAGTTTTTGGGCACCGTGTGGGAAGATCACAACAAAAGCCGTGATGCGTAAGATGAGGGGGATGATGTCCCCAGAAGTTGAAAATAGAGTATCGAACATATGGTTCTCCTTAAATCAATAATAGATAGTTTAATATTAAACTATCTAGAGTCAAGTTAATTTTTTACTAAATTTCCAGGTTTCGGCGGTTTTAAATTCTCCTTTCCCCTTTAAGCCTAAATTTTACCCTTTCCCCTATGTTAGATCGAATTCCGATTCCAAATCCCTTTGGCTGGGAGGGATTATCCACTTTCAGCCTTCTTATGATGTTGGCCTTTCTTGTTGGTTCTTACCTCCTCCCCAAGGAGTTAGAACGAAGGAAATTAGATCCGAGCCATTCGGATTGGTTGATTTTTCTAGGGATTTTAGGTACCTTAATTGGAGCCAAAATATTCTTTATCTTCGAAATTTGGGACCAAGTGTTCATTGATGTTCCTGGTTATGATGGAAAATATAGTTATCCTCTTACCCATTGGAATGGTTTCCCTGGTCACCCTGGCCTTTGGTCATCGCTTTTTAGTGGTGGTGGTCTAGTCTTCTTTGGTGGACTTCTTTTTGGGTGGCTCTTCATCACTCTCTATTTCCGACATCACAAACTCGACATCGGAGCTTATTACGACGCGGTTGTACCTGCACTTAGCATGGGTTATGCGATCGGAAGGCTTGGATGTTTTGTGAGCGGAGATGGTTGTTATGGTTTTGCCACTGACGCACGGATCCCATTTTTTGTTTTTGATTTCCATGGTGCCCATCCTTCTGGTGTACCGGTTTGGAACACTCCAGTGATGGAATCCATTATGGCATTCGGATACTTTGCTTACTTCCAATTCTTTGCCAGATACCAAAACTTTCGTAAATGGAGTATTGGAGCACAGTTTCTCATCATCCACGGATTTGCAAGACTCATCATTGAATTCTTACGTGTGAATAAAGCGGTGATCCCATTTATTGACCCACCCACTCTTGTGAACATTCCCGATGCAAATGGAAACCCAACCTTTCTTACTGGTTACTATTGGCATGGGTTTTCACAGTCACAATACATCTCCATTGCACTCATCCTTTTTGGTGTGTATTTGTTAATTTCCAAAAAACTTTGGTTAAAGGAAGAAACAACAGTATGAACCCTTCTCCATTTTTCGAAATTGAAAAAAGAAAAAACGTAGCCATCCTTTGGCTCAACCGTCCCGAAAAACGAAATGCCATGAACTGGCCTTTTTGGCGTGACCTACCTGATATGGTAGACCAGATCAATGCTGACCCACAAATTCATTGTTTTGTGATCGCTGCCAAAGGAAAATCTTTCTCTACTGGGCTTGATTTGGAAGAGTTCTTTCAAGAATTCAAACCAGTAGTCCAAGGTGAATTAGCAGATGGTAGAGAAAAACTATACCAATTGGTTCTAACCATGCAGAAAGGAATCAACGCAGTTTATAATTCAAAAAAACCATCCATTGCCCTTGTTCAAAAACATTGTATTGGAGGGGGATTGGATTTAGTTTCTGCCTGTGACATTCGTTATGCATCAGAAGACGCGGTATTTTCCCTACGTGAATCGAAAGTTGCCATTGTGGCGGACATGGGATCTTTACAAAGACTTCCCCATCTCATAGGAAATGCCCACACTAGAGAACTTGCCTTAACAGGAAAAGATATCACTGCTGACGAAGCCTTCCAAATGGGACTTGTGACAAAAGTCACAAAAGACTTTGATTCGTTACTCCAAGCTGGACTCAAAACAGCAGAAGAAATTGCAGAAAACCCAACCATAGTGATTCGTGGGGTCAAACAAGTTCTCAACCATGGAATTGGAAAGACCATCGAAGAAGGTCTAGACTATGTGGCCGTTTGGAATGCGAGTATGCTCGATTCTAAAGATTTCCGTGCGGCTATCGGTGGGTTTATGGAAAGAAAACGACCGGTTTACAATCCAGAAACCCGGGTAGACTAATTTCCCAATTAACAGTAGATGTCGAGTAACCTTTCGCTTTTTGCCGCCGGACCAACTTTTTCTTCCACGGCCAACTTCATGCGTTTCTCTGACAGTTGGTTTTGTGCCTGGAAAATTTCCTTCGGCAAATTGACGACCGAGTTAATAGGTGTAGATGGAACCATGATAGGACCTCCTTTTACAATCTTTACTCCCTATTCTAACCATCGGCGAATCCAATATTTCCTGAAGTAAAAAACAGCGTATGAGTTCTTTTTTTTCCCTAATCCGCGAAGCCAAACTCCTGGAAGAGGAAAAGGAATTCACACGGGCATTTAATGTCTATGCCGAAAGTGAATCACACACAACAAACGAATCCGCTCTCATCAAAATCAAAGCAAAAAAAGCCTGGTGTTTGTATGCAGTCGGAAACCCAAAAGAAACAGAATCTTTATTTCAAGACATTATTAAAAATTATCCATCTCATCCTTTAAGTATCACCGTATACTCGCGTTATCTGATCAAATTAAAGAAATTTAAATCTGCCAAAGTGTTACTTCAAAAAAGTATACTTTATTTCCCGTCGTATCTTGAAAATTACCTCCTACTTGCTTCGCTCCTAAAAGATATGGAACGATCGGAAGAAGCAATTAAGGTATTAAAAAAAGCACTTTCGCAAGAACACCTAAGTAACGGACGAGGGATTGATCGAAAAGACATTTGGGCAGAACTTGGGTCTTTGTATTTTTCTCGTGGAGATTTTAACTCAGCACTTGCCTCTTTAAAAAAATCTCTCAAAATGGTGGAACCTGAGGAGTTCCTCTACTATGATTTGTTAGCCCTATGTTACCTGGAGGCGGAAGATCCCGAAAACGGACTTACCTCTATTAAAACTCATATCGAATTCTGCAAAGAAATTGATCCAGAAACACTGATTATTTTGGCTCGTGCCCATTGCCGGCTGGGAAAATTAGAAGAAGCAGCAAACAACTTAATCCAAGCTTACTCTATTGAGGATTCTTTATATTTAAAAGCCGCCGATTTTATTGACTTTGCACCACTACTCAGAAATGGTTTTTTTACAACCTTGGAGAATATTGAATGGGAAGAACCATAAAACAAGAGTTTGGTTCACTAAAAGAAGAAATTCTAAATGTAAAAACAATTCTAAGTAAAGAAAGAGAATACGAACGTTCTTTGTTTTTAGAAAAAGGCCAAGACTCCAAAGCCATTAAAGCAGCCGAATTAGAAGATTTGCGATTTGTTGTCGGAAATACTTGGAGGGCGGATTTTAATATTTCGCCTTCACCAAAAACAAAAGATTGGTTAAAACCAGGAATGCCAGTTCTTCTCCAAGGCCCAACAGAATCTATATTCGGAAATATATTCAAAACATCTGATTCAAAACTCACCGTACAGGTTCGAGGTGATTACGAGTGGGAAGATAACGAATTTCAAATTTCTATGTGGTTCCAAGAATCAACCTATGATTTGTATAATGATATCATCACTAAAATCTCAAACGATAACAGTAGCGAATCTCATAAAAAACTAAACTGGATTCTAGGATTTGGACTCGGAGAAAAACCTACTCCACCTAAGTCGGGCCTAGACAAACCGCCACTCGAACGAATCTTTCAAATTCATGATTACGGAGTGATCTTTGGCCCACCGGGAACAGGGAAAACCACCTTACTCATGCAAGCTGTAGCAAAAATCAAAGAAAACAAGGAATCAGTATTAACACTTTGTCCTACAAACTTTGCTTGCGATTATATTGTGGAACTCGCCTTAAAAAAAGGGATTCGTGTGATCCGTTTGGGTAACTCCACGAAAATTAAAGAAGAAGTTTTACCTTACCATATAGATCACCTCATCCAAACACATCCCGATCAAAAACAAATTCACAACTGGCAGACCGAACTAAAAGCCATCCAAAAAAAAGCCAACTCTTGGAAACGTAATTTTGGAAAAGAAGAAAGGGAAGAACGAAAAGCACTACGAAAAGAAGCAAAGTTACTACTTGGGACGATCAGAGAAGCCGAATCTAACATTCGCACAAAGTTACTCGACAGTGCTGAACTGATTGTATCGACCTTTTCAGGATTTGGAAATGAATTCAAAAAAGGCCGAACTTTCGATTATGTTTTTGTCGATGAGGCCACCCAAAGTTTGGATCCTGGATGTTATCTTGCAATGTATGCAGGGAAAAAAACTTTCTTTTTTGGAGATCCGAGACAACTAGGAGCCAATTACTCTCATCCTGACCACCAGTCCCTATATAGTTTTTTAGAAAAAGCGGTAACCTTTGATTCTGGAGAACGAATATTATTTTTAGAAAAACAATTTCGGATGAAACCTGAAATTCTTGGTTTCCCAAACCAAACTTACTACGAAAGTAAAATCCTAACTCATCCCGATGCAAAATGGAATGAGTCTATAGACATTTCTATGATCTTCGGCTCCAATCCGTCCATCCTATGGATCGATACCGCAGGTAGTGATTCAGAAGAAGATACGGAAGGAGAAGAACCAAGTTTTTTCAATGTAACAGAGATACAGACAGTAGAGAAACTTTTCCAACTGGGCATTCCCAAAGAAATCACCACAGTCATTTCACCTTACAGAGGACAGGTGGAAAAATTAATCCAGACCTCGGAAGGCAGATGGTTTACCCAAACTATCGACTCTTTCCAAGGAAGAGAATCAGAAATTGTGATTTTAAGTTTGGTTAGATCCAACGGAGATGGTGAGATTGGATTTTTATTAAATCCCAAAAGATTGAATGTAGCCTTAACTCGTGCAAAGTCACATCTGATTCTCATAGGAGATTCAGGAACTCTTTGCCAAAACAAAGAATTCCAAAATCTTTATTCCTACATAGAAGAAAGTGGTGAAATTCGTTCTGTTTATGAATTTATGGAATGATGAAAATTCACAAGTCCAAAACACAGATAGTCGATTGTTTAAACTGATTTACAGTTTATCGTTTATAAAACAACCCACTTGGGTCCTTCTAAGGTATAGACCAATCGATAAGCACCATCGGAACCCGGTGGAATCTCTGAAATTCCTTCAAAATCAAAGTCGGTGGTCTCGTCAGCATTTTCTTTCACGGCACTGGTAACTAAAATTTCCCAAGCTTTGGCAGTATCTTCACCTAACTTTGATGCTGCGTTGACTTCTGATCCAAATACATCGGTATCTCCAATCTTTAGAATTTTACCATACCCAAGTCCCACACAGAGTAAAATCTGTTCCTCGGCTGTTCGTCCCTCATTATAACGTTTACAAGCCTTTTGCATATGGATGGCACATTGAATGGCTTTGTTTGTATTTCGAAAGAGAACCATAAGACTGTCCCCTTCATCTTTCATCAGAATTCCATCAAACTCATCGAGTACGGGAATAAGGATTCTTTGTGATTCATAGATGGTTTGTAAAAAATGAATGATTCCGAATTTGGCTACACCACGAGAAAATCCCGATAGATCCGTGAACATCACACACCATGTCTCACCAAAAAGATCCCAAATTCGTTTGTCGATAAATTCTTGGTTGGAGCCAGGACTCAGTCTTTCTTCTAAAAGTTTTTCTAATCGTTCTTCTGATGCAGAGGTAGCAATCGCCCGTTTTTGACCCATGGATGCGAGTATAACAACAAAAAGAGGAATGTCAAGGGGAGTGAGAACAAAAGATACGGTACCACTTTTTTGGTAGTGGATAAGAAATCTAAAAATTCAATAACGATTGGTTCCAAATTTCTATTGATCTGATAGCATTCTTTATGATTTTCTGGTCAGACCAATTGAAAGGATAATAGGAGATATTATGAACGATACTAAAAGTTCAAAAACAACGCTTTGGGTAGGAAGGATCTTAAGTGGTCTAGTGATTGCCTTTTTGTTATTTGATGCCTGGGGAAAACTTTCCGAACTCGAAATCGTATTAAAAACTATGGATGAGTTGGGGATACCTGGATCACTTTCTCAAACCATTGGAATCATCCTTCTTGCAACCACCATCCTTTATGCAATTCCAAATACATCTGCCCTCGGTGCGCTGTTGCTTACTGGTTATTTGGGTGGTGCTGTAGTCATTCATCTTCGTGTAGGAAATCCACTTTTCAGCCATACGCTTTTTCCGGTGTATGTGGGAATTCTACTTTGGGTGGGTCTTGCTTTAAGAAACAGAAAAGTAAAAGAACTTTTTTGGTTTTTATAGAACCAACCAATAGTTCGACCTAAGGAAACATAAACATCTCCCCAAAACAATTGTTTTAGCGAAGATATATTTATGTTTCCGGGTAATACCTTCTCAAACATCAATTCTATTGATATAAATCTAAAAATTTAAAAACAAAAGAATCCATTCCGGTGATTTTTTATCCATTAATGGTTAAAATTTTCAGAACTAATGGAATCATCGATATTGAAATTCCAATATAAATAAAAACACGAATATAATTCAAAAATACCCACTTTCTAATTTCACCGGGAATCTCAGAGGAAAGTTCGCTCAAAGAATTTGCCAAAGATTGGAATCGAATGATTTTCCCTGCAAAATAAATCACAGTCCAAACCCTCACAGCCATATGAAGGAAAAAGAGGGAAATCAGGTAGTTACCAATCCCTTCGATTGGAAAACAAAACAAGAGAGATATCAAGAATATGATTTCATGAACCGAGTGAAACAAAATCCAAAAGTATTTTAAGTTGGCAGATTTAATTTCAGTGTTTAATATTTGGAAATTTGGGTGGTTCCTATTCGCCCAACGTGGAACAAAAATAAGAGTTTCAAAAATTTGAGCACCATTCATCAAAAAATATAATAGTAAGTTTAAGAACAATGAGTATTTTGCGAATGATAAAGAATGATTGAATACCAAAGAGGATATATCTTGTATTCCGATCATTGCGGTGATTACAAAAGAGTATGTTATGGCTAAGCTCATTTTTATTTTTTTCCCTGTAATTTTTTTGACATGCCTTCCATTATTTCAGTGGCCGATTCAAAGTAACGATGAACCACTTCTAATTCATGATCAGTAAAACTTGAAATCAAAAGGTCTGTATCTTTTTGTAGTTTTTTAAAGATCGGTGAAAATAATTGATTTGCCCTTTCTATATTGGGAACAATCATCACCTTTCGCCTATCTGCCTGTAAAAACTTTCGTTTTACTAAATTATTTTTCTCTAAGCGATCAATCACACCGGTAATAGCTCCTGTCGTAAGGCCAGAAATCTTAGATAAATCGCCAGCACTCATTTCGCCATTTTCAATCAGATATCCTAAGTATTTATGGTCTGTTCCAGTAAGATCTGCTTTTTTTGCAATGGCTTCATGCATGTTCAGGGCAGTTTCAAAGTATTTACGTGTGGTTTTTTTAAAATTTGTAATTTCCATTTGTTCAAGGTTTAGATATATCTTACCTACTATATATCTTAGTAACTAAGATATATAGCAATGGCAAACAAAAATTATCATTTTTACGAAAAAATCGGTTTGGTCGACTAGATGATATTGAAAGGAAATTGTAAATTTGAGTTTTTGTTTCGATTGTTTTCAAATAATAAAGACCCATGGTTACCCTTGGATCTTTATTTTGGTTTGGATTACTTTTTGATTGGAATCACTGTAATTTTTTCTAAACCTTCCTTGTTATCTTGTTCTTTTTTCAATTTCTTATAGAAAGTTAGTTCTTTGGGAAATTCGCCTTTTTTTACTAAATAATAGTATCTTCTAGTTTCAATGTCTCCTGGGGAAAGGGTAGTTTCGTATAGGGATGTGAGAAATACTATTGAGCGTAGGTCTTGCAGTAAATCTTCACCAAAATGGCAACAAAACGAAAATCCGGCAATACTCGCAGACTCAGGGCTATTCCCCTTTGCTTAATTATACATATACAAAAATTCGATTGGGTAAGGTTCTTTGGATATATTTTGAAAAGCGATGTCTACTTCTGCAAATTCATAATTAGAATCTATGATCCTTTTTCTACCAGCATAGTTTGTTGTATCTGTACCAAGAAGGTAAATGTTTAAACTTGGTCCACTTACATCTGGTTTAGCATCTTTAATTTTTGCCGTACTACAATTAAAAACTACAAAAAGACTCAAAATCCCAAGCGAAAACTTATCTAACATCTGTTTCATTCATTTCTCCTTTATAAGGGATTAATAATGATCTAACAGATAACTTTTGTCAAGCGGGTAAAAAAAAGACCCTTGGTTTCCCTTGGGTCTTTCTTAAAATGATAGTTTAGTGGGCTCTTCCCACCAAACAGATCTTCGTAAAAACTTAGTTTTGTTTTAACATGTTTTTGTTTGTGTAAGGAACTTCTTCCAAACCTTTTGTCAGGTCAGAAAGTGGAATCTTGTCTTTCGGAAGATCTTTTAAGCTACCATACTCATATCCACGAGGATAGTGTTCTTTGTCTGTTGGGCTGTAAAATGGGTTGTACTCTTTTACTAGGCCTTTGGAATATCTCCAAACACTTTTTTCTGGATCTTGGCTCACAACAAAACAACGTGGGCTCATGTAACCTTCGTTCTTTGCTGTTTGTACTTTTACAAAATATTTTGGCGCCCAAACGTTGTGGTTACGCGCTCCAAATATTTTGACAACTGTTCCAGCTGGAACAAATTCGACCACTTTTGAGTTAGAATCTGCTTCCGAATACAAAGGAACTGTAAAATCCAAACTTGCTTTGTTGGTTTTGGCATCACAATTTTTATGCCAAGCCACTTCTGCGTTTTTGGAACAAGCTGTGAAACTTGCACAAGCGATCGTTAGTAATACAATTTTGTTTTTCAATTCCATTCTCCTATTGGTGGTGGTGGAGGCACTCATCCAAACGAGGATCCCCAACCGGAACTAAGCTGTGTTTTTCCAACTTTTTGAAGATAAAGAAACCGAAAATCCCTACCACACCGACTGTTCCGCCAAAAGCTAAAACAAAGTGAAGGATAGAAAATTTTTCAAAGTTCGCAGGGAATACCAACCAGAAAAGTTCGAAGAACTGAACGGCAAGAATCCATACTGACAATTTCCAAAGGAAATCGATATTTCTTTTGTTAGGACGATTGAGAAGTAGAAGGAAAGGAATCACAAACTTCACAAAAGGAAGTGCAAGAGTTGTGTATCCCCATCCGCCAGTCATACGCATCTCATAGAAGAAAGTTTCTTCCGGGATGTTTGCATACCAAATGAGCATGAACTGTGAGAATCCCACATAAGCCCAGAAAGTAGTCATACCTAAAAGAAATTTTGCAATGTCATGGTAGTGATTTTCATTCACTGCTTCCCCGAGATATCCGTTTTTCTTGAGGATAGCGATTACAATTAAGTAAGAAGCAAGGGAAGTTTGGAAAGCTCCTGCAAACGCATACACACCAAACATAGTAGAGAACCAGTGTGGGGAAAGCGACATGAGAAGGTCAAATGACATGAAACACCATGAAAGTGCGAAGAAAAGGATGAATCCACCGGAGATTTTTGCCAAAGTTTTAGTTGTATCAACAACTTTGTCTTTGTCCTGGCCTACTGACTTACCATGAAAGATGTAAGCAAAGATAGTCCAAACGCCAATGAAAAGAACACATCGAATGATGAAAGCCGTTGGGTTTAAGTATCCTGACTTGTGGTGGATGAGGTGGTCGTTTTCACGAACCGTCGCATCAGCCCATTCATAAAGGTCATGCATTCCAAAAATTACACCCACAAGCAGAAGTCCCGCAATAGGAGTGAAAAGTCCGTAGGTTTCAAAAAGTCGTCTAACAGTGACAGACCAATGAGAACCAGTTAAGTGCTGGATTGCTGTAAAAAAGATTCCTGTGATGGCAAGACCAATCACAAAATAAGTTCCAATGAGTAAAACATGGTAACCTAAGTTTGTGTGATGGAAATGTCCTGCTTCGTCCATATGACGAGATGTTTCATGACCAAATCCGAGGAAAGCGATGAGAAAACTCACCACTCCCACTCCGATCATAGCAATGAGGGCATTACGAAGGTTTACCGGCAATTTGAACTGCAGTAATTTTTCGTCTAGTTTAGCTGCTTTTGTCGCGCTCATAGTTTCCCCTAGTTCGCCTTTTTATTTTGAACTTCATATTCTTGAAGTTTTCGGATGTAAGCAATGAGCTTCCATCTGTCTTCTGGTTCGATTTGGTAAGCATAACTTCCCATAAGTCCACGACCCATAGTGATGATATGATAAACCTGTCCATCGGACCAACCTCTGATTTTATCAGAGACAACAGAAGGAGGTGATTGTTGGAACCTTGGTGCAGGTCCAACTACCGTTCCATTCCCAAGTCCCCTTACCCCGTGGCAAGGTGTGCAGTAGGTTTGGTAACGTTTTTCACCAATCATTAAATCACCTAAGTTTGCTTTGGCGATTGGATTTTTTAATCCTTTGTCTGCCCCTGGAAGAGTATCCGGAGTTGCTTCTGCTGCATAAGGGTATGGAAAGTATCCTACTGGGATTGCTCCTTTGGGAGGAATCCGAGAAGCCGATCCATTCGTTGCAAAAGAATCATCTTCTTGTGACTCACGTGCAGGAGAATCATACATACTAGGAAAGTATTCATAAACGGGAGTTTTGTAATCGCAATTCACGAGAACGAGGAGTCCTGCTATTGCTAAAACTCTAAAGATGTTTTGTTTCATTTTTGGTTCTCCGGTTTTACCACGGTTACTTCCGATCCACCAAGGCCTTTTACAAACGAAACCACTTCTGATTCGTTATAACCTTTAGCAGATTTTGGAATCCAAAGTCCGAACCTGTGAGATGTCAAATCTGGGTGAAGGATTCGACGGGTTGCTTTGGGAATACCGCTTAAAAAACATAGTGCAGCTACAGTGTATATCCCTGCAGAAAATACTGTTAATTCAAAGATGATTGGCACGTAGGCAAACCATGCATTGAGAGATTTTCCAGAGATATTGAGAGGCCAGTCATGGGCATGAGTGAGATACTGGAATAGAATCCCGATCGTGCATCCAAAGATACCAGCAAAGAATGTAACCCAAGGAAGTCCAGATCTTGGAGTTCCCATCGCTTCATCGATCCCGTGAACAGGATAAGGAAGGATACAATCAAATCCTTTGTAGTCTTTTTCTTTGGCTTTTTCTGCCGCATGTATGATTGCTTCGGGAGTCTCGAAAAGACCGAGAACTCCTTCATCCATTTCTTTGTATTTGTGAAACTGTTCTAATTTTGGAAGATACATACTAGTGGTGTGCTCCTTCTTTCTGTGGCATCACTGTTTTTACTTCTGCAATCGCAATCACTGGCATAATTCGGCACCAGAGAAGGAAGAGAGTAAAGAAGATACCGAAAGTTCCGATTAACATTGCGTAGTCGAAAAGTGTCGGTGTATACATAGCCCAGCTGGATGGTAAAAAGTCACGGTTTAGTGTCATCATGATCACAAAACGTTCAAACCACATACCTACATTTACCACAAGGGAGGCAACAAACATCACTGGGATATTGTAACGAAGTTTGCGGAACCAGAACACCTGCGGTGACAATACGTTACATGAAATCATGATAAAGTATGCCCAACCATAAGGACCAAAAGCTCTGTTCCAGAATGCGAACACTTCGTATTCGTTTCCAGAATACCAAGCGATGAAAAATTCTGTTCCGTAAGCAAGACCCACGATAAGACCAGTTACCATCATGATTTTGTTCATGTTGTCCAAGTGTTTCATCGTGATGTAGTTCTTAAGATTGAATACTTCACGAGCAATCACCATCAGTGTTACCACCATTGCGAAACCGGAGAAAATCGCACCGGCAACAAAGTATGGAGGGAAGATGGTCGTGTGCCAACCAGGAAGGATGGAAACAGCGAAGTCGAAGGATACAATGGTGTGAACCGAAAGAACAAGTGGAGTGGAAAGAGCTGCGAGAATCATGGAAACGATTTCCAAATGAGACCAAGATCTTGCCGATCCAACCCAACCAAAGGAAAGAACGTTGTATAAGTTCTTTCTCCAAGTTTCAGTCGCACGGTCACGAAGTGTTGCTAAGTCAGGAATGAGTCCTAAATACCAGAACACCATGGAGATGGAAAGGTAGGTCGATACCGCAAACGTATCCCAAATCAGTGGGGAACGGAAGTTCACCCAAAGTGGACCTCTTTCGTTTGGATAAGGAAACAACCAAAATCCGAGCCAAGGACGACCTACGTGAAGGATGAGGTTCGATGCAGCAACAAGTACGGCAAAGATTGTCATCGCTTCCGCAGCACGGTTAATCCCTGTTCTCCAACCTTGACGGAATAGGAATAGAACCGCAGAAATCAATGTTCCTGCGTGACCGATACCGATCCAGAATACGAAGTTGACTACGAAAAATCCCCAACCTACCGGGTTATTGATCCCGAGTAAGTAAAGACCTTCATAAAACAAATATCCGATGATGGCTACGTCGATCAGGGTGATCGTAAGAACCAAAAGAAAAGTATTCCACCAAAGTTTGGTAGGGAAATCTTCGTTCGGTTTTGCGATATCAACGGTTACATCTTTAAGCGACTTCCCGCCTGTTACCAGGTCGGGGATGTCTAATTTATCTCTAACTGCTTGTGTTAATGACATTCCCTTTGTGTTCTCCCTGTTAAACTTCGTTTCGAACGCGAGTCATATAACTGACGGCCGGTCCGATGTTTAGGTATTCCAGAAGTTTGTAAGACCTAGGGTCTTTCAAGAGCTTCGCTACTTTAGATTCAGGATCATTTACGTTACCGAACACAATGGAATTGGAAGAACATGTTTGTTCACATGCTGCTTTCACTTCCCCATCTCGTAATGTTCTTCCTTCGTTTTTCGCTGCGATTTTTTTCTCAGCTACTCGAGAAGCACAGAAGTTACATTTTTCCATAACCCCACGAGAACGAACGGTGACATCTGGGTTGAGACCAAGGTTTCTTGGTGGGAGTGCCTTAAATGTAGGTGTTGCTTCGCCAAGTAGATTGTGTTCTGTCCAATGTTCTAACCAGTTAAAACGACGCACTTTGTAAGGGCAGTTGTTTGAGCAGTAACGAGTTCCCACACAACGGTTGTAAACCATATCGTTGGTTCCTTCCGAACTGTGAACAGTCGCAGCTACTGGACAAACTGTCTCACAAGGAGCATTGTCGCAATGTTGGCACATGAGTGGTTGGTGCGCAATTTCGAGTGATTCCGGTTTTTCAGGATCACCGATGTAGTAACGGTCAATACGAAGCCAATGCATCTCACGACCCATTCTCACTTCGTCACGTCCTACCATTGGCACGTTGTTTTCAATATTACAAGCGACTACACAAGCACCACAACCAGAACAAGAAGTAAGATCCACTGCCATTCCCCATTTGTATCCTGGGTATTGGAACTGGCTTCCTGGTTGGTCAGAAGGAGCATTCGCTCCTTGAGCTCTTTGTAGTTTTCCATCGATTAAGATTTTTGGAATCTCTGGTTCAGGAATTCCTGCCCCTGGATTCTTAGCATAATCTTGGAGTTTTGCAGAAATGATCAAAGGTCTTTCTTTCCATTCCACACCCATCATCACACCAGGGCTCATCATATGATGGTCTTGTGTGGTAGCGAGTTTGTATTTCTTTCCTGTAGGAGAAAGAGTGATCGAAAGTCCAGAGTAAACGAGTGATCCGTCTACTTCTTCTGCAAGAGTATTTGCGTTTTTCCCTACTCCGTTTCCAATCTCACCTACGTTTGTTCTTCCGTAACCAAGAGCAATTCCCACTGCTTCTGGATGGAGACCTGGTTGGATGAGAGCCGGAAGTTCAAACGATTTTGTGCCAACAGTCACTGTGACAACATCATTGAGTTTAATTCCCGACGAACGAGAGTATTGTGGGCTAATCGCAACATAATTGTCCCAAGTGACTTTAGATACTGGATCTGGAAGTTCTTGGAGTTGCGAGTTGTTTGCTCTTTCGCCATTACCGAGTGCGGTGCTTTCGTAAAGAGAAACAGTAAGACCAGATTTCGATGCAGTAAGAGGAGCAATCGTTCCACGGAAAGATCGTCCTGCTTTGTCAGCTTTTGGATTTCCAGAAACTAACACACCTTTTCTGAGAAGGTCTTCCCAGTTTGTTTTTTTAGAGTATTTTGATTTGAGATAGTCGTATAACGAACTCGCACCAAGAAGCGATCCACCTGCCCAAGTGATGAGCATATCTTCAAATGCTTTGGACTGGAAGATCGGTCGGATGGTTGGCTGTTGTACGGAAACAATTCCTGCAACAGATTCGTTATCTCCCCAAGACTCTAGGAAGTGAGACACTGGAGCAAGCCAGTTGGAAGCAAGTGCTGTTTCATCCACTCGGTCAGAAACTTGAACTACTTGTGCTGCTTCATGAAGGAGTTTTTTCCACTCATCTCCGTTTGGCGCTTGGTAGACAGGGTTCACACCGAAAAGAATCACCACACCGGCTTTTCTTTCTTTTAAGTCTTTTGCGAGAGATTTTAAATTTTCAGCGTAGTTAGAACGTCCTTCTTTCAAAGGATTTCCTGCATCGATCGTTTTTCCATCGTTACCGAGCATGCTGTTGAGCATGTTCACTGCGATTTGAAGGTCTACTGCATCGGCAGTCAGAGCATTCGAACCACCAGCAACAACAATGGACTCACCCTTTGCAGAAGCAAGAGCCTTGGCAGTGCGTAAAACTACTTCTTTGGAAATTCCAAGTTCCGCTGCAGAAGACTCTACATTGATTCCGGAAACTCCTGTAGAACCACCCACTCCCAAATCAGAAAGAGCTTTTGCAATCACAAGAGCAAACTTTCTTTGGTCACCTGGTTTTAGTGGCACTCTTTGGTCAGCGTTGGAACCCGTCATAGACGGATGAGTTTCTGCCGCAATGAAAGCATTGAAGGATTTTACACCTTTGTCTTGTAAGTCTCTTCTTTTAGAGAAATCATTGTGGTAGTTTGTGTGATTTAAAAAGTCACTGTCGATGGAAAGGATGACTTTTGCTTTGTCGAAATGGTAGTTTGGAAGAACTGCCTTTCCGTAAGATTTTTCTTGAGCAATAGTAATCGCATCATCAGAAGATGCAAAAGCTACTTCGATGTGTTTTCCACCACCAACCGATTTTAAGAATTCAGAAATGAATTCACCGGTTGCAGGAGAAGAAAGAGGTTTTGTGACAACAATGGTTTTTCCTTTGTTGGCTTTCAATTTCTCTTTTACATCTTTGTCTAAAACAAACCAGTCGCTAGACTTAGCAGTTCCATTCACCACTTGTTGTGGTTCTTTGGCACGGTCTGCATCATAAAGATCAAAAATAGAAGCTTGTCCAGAAGCACAAAGAGCACCTTCCGAAATTGGATGGTTTGGATTTCCTTCGAGTTTCAAAGGTCGTCCGTCTTTTGCTTTCACTAAGATTCCACAACCAACAGAACATCCACCACAAACAGAAGCATAGTGGTAAGAGTGTCCATGTTTTACGAAGTCGTATTGTTCTACTTCGTTGTTGTCTGGGTTCTTAATGGTTAAGTTCACATAAGGAACAATTTTTTCAGCAGGTTTTTGGATACAACCAACAGTTGTCATCACAACGGATGCACCCATAAACTTTAAGAAAGTTTTTCTATCAAAATCACCCTTTTTGATTTTTGCAATCAGGGGATCTGGAGATTTATAGAACTCTTGCTTTTGCAATTCACGTTCGCGAGAAGTTCCGCGAAGTTCATAAGACTGCCAAAGCGATTTTTTTTCTTTTTGGAAACTATCGTCTTTCATCATAAATTATTACTTGTCTCCCGATTATCTGTGGCACGTAGAACAATCGTTAGGAGCATTGTTCTCTCTATGGCAATCGACACAAAATCCCATATTGAGGGACTTGGACTGTCTAACCTTTACCATCTCTGCCATGTTGCCGTGGCATGTGGAACAATCAACGCCACGTTGTACGTGTCGTGAATGGTTAAAGTATACGAAGTCTGGTTGGTCATGGACCTTCACCCAGGATACTGGAGTGTTACTGTCGTATTGTTCTTTAAGCCATTTAACATGTTCTTGGTTGCCCGCTACGTTACCTGCTCCATGGCAGTTCATACAAGTGGAACTTGGAGGAACTGTGGCATGGGCCGAATTTTCAACACCAGTATGGCAATACTTACAGTCGATTTTGTTATCGCCGGCATGTATCTTATGGTTGAAGGGGATGGGCTGGTCGGGTGAATAGCCCACATAACGGCTAGGTGAAAAAATCAAATATGCTAGAGCTGCAATTGCAACGATAGGCACAGAGATCTTGAGTATTTTTATATTCATTCGCAGATTTCCTGAATCCGTTTACACTGTCTTCTGACAAGGAAAGGCAAAATCAGAAAAAAAGCAAGTATGTAAGGGTTTTGGTTGCGAAAAAACATAAAAAGAGACATAATCCGAAATTTTCTATGAACTTTCTTTATTGAAACTAAGTCTCAATTAGTCTAAGAAATACCGCCAAATGCCTGTTAATTTTTCTTTATGAAACTTGGATTCAGCCTCAATCAGACATAGATTTGCGACAAGACAACAGGACACATCACTTCAACTCTTTGTAATCCGAAACCTTTGCGTAATAGAACGCAAAGTATCTGCCGCATGAGAGAGTTTCCTGGAAGAGGATGCCACTAGATCGGAGCCCGAAGCAATGTGCATGGTTTCATTATTGATCCCAATCACTGATTCCGAAATCTGTTGGATGGCTCTTTTCTGCTCTTCAATGGCCCCTCTGATGGATTCTGATTCACGACCTACCTCTTCCGATCGTTCATCCACTTCTCTATTGTAACTTAACTGAGACTGAGTCGCTTCAGAAAGTCGTTTCATAACACTCTCTACTTCTCCAATATCTCGGATGATGAGATTCAAAAGTTCGACAGAGGAACGAATTCCCTTCGCCCCCTCTTCCAACTCTTTACTGTTCTTACCAATCATATCTTCAATTGCTTGGATGGAGTGAGCCGTTTTGTCGGATAGTTTCGAAATCTCTTCGGCAACAATGGCAAACCCACGGCCTGCTTCCCCAGCCCTTGCCGCTTCAATGGCTGCATTCAGTGCGAGTAAACTGGTTTGGTCTGAAATTTCATCAATGATCCCTATCACTTCTTTCATTTCAGAAGAAGATTCTAAGATTACGTTAATCACATCCTTCATTTGGTTGAGTGATTCACCACCAAGTTTGGCTTGTTTGGTAATGTTTTCCGTATTTGCCAGTGCCGATTTTGTATCCTTTTCGATTTGGATGGCACCCCTGGAAAGTTCCAAAATCTTCCCATTGAATTCCAGAATATTATTATGTTGTTTTGTAGTGGAAACTGCGGTGGTTTCCATACTGGCAACCACCTCTTCTGTTGTGGCAGAGATTTCTTCGGAAGACGCAGCCGTTCCTTGGGCCATATCAGAAAAACTAGCAGAGGATTCACGTAAACTTTCAGAAGAAGAGGTAATTTCTTCGGCGACGGATTGAATTTCTCCAAGAGAACTACGAATGCTGGTGATAAAACCGTTTAGAGCCAAGTTCATCCGACCAATTTCATCATTGTTTGTTAATGTTAAAGACTCAGTAAGATCTCCTTTGGCCATTTTATCCAAAATGATCACTGAATTTTCTAATGGTAATAATCTTTTACGGAGGAATCGAAAGATTCCAAAAACAACGAGAGCTGTAATGAAAAACACAACAACAACGGCAATAAGAGCCACCTGAATGAATCCAGAATTCATATCAGATTTAGGAAGCACAACACCGATGATGGTATTCCATTCTTCTAATCGTTTGATGAGAAGGGCATTGTCCTGTCCATTTTCTGTATATTCAAAGTAAGCACCATCTTTGGCTTCGAGGATGGGCCGACCTTCGGGAATTTTACTTAAATCTACTTTTAGAATTTTGGATTTGTCAGGTCCTGCAAACACAACTCCTTTTGTTGTGATGGCAGTGATATAACCATTGGCCCCTACATGGATCCCTTCTCCCATTCGTTTCGAAACTTGTTCCAAATTCAAAGCAATCCAAAGGATCCCTACCAGTTTCCCTTTGTCTTCAATCGGGAAAGAAACAAGACTCACAGGCAAACCAGTGATAGGTGACTCTTGGACAGATCCAATTAGAAACTGTTTTTTTAAAGCAACAACGACATGGTCCCCCGTTTTGTCTTCTTCCAGTTGGTAACCGATGGAACGAGGAATTCCCGCTGCAAATATCTTTGCGTTTTGTTTAGGTACAGATAAAAAAATATTTTCGTATTCACCGTTAGCATCTTGCATGATTCCAACCAGTAAATTGGTCGCAAACTCAGCCTTTCCCGTTTGGAAAGATTCAACAATTTCTCTTTGTTTGGAAAGTAGGCCCGCAATGCGGAGTTGGGATTTATAATAATTGGAAAGTTCAGCACCGGCACTTTTACCTGCGTTTTCCATTTCTCCTCGGTAAACTTTGACAAGGAGGCTCCAGTTTAGATATAAGATCAGTGCGGATACAACCACGGACAAAACCAAAATGGAAAGGAATGTGTAAAGACCGAGAATGTATTTTAAACTTTTCATATATTACCGAATAGGACGTCTATTTCAGGGAATTCTAAGGAAGGGTCAAAAATTTTCTATCAATATATTTCTAAATCATAATGTGAATCTATCCATTTGAAACGATGTTCACAGAGGGTGTCATGTTTCCTTTGGGGAATGAAAAAGTGTGAGGGCAAAAAAAAAGGCCCTGATTTGACATCGAAGGGCCCTAAAAACCAGACTTACACAATTTAGCCTAGTTATACTTTCGAGTTTTTAGAAGATTTCCCCTGAATTTTTTTTAGCCAAACCAAAGAAATTTTCTTTGTGACAAGGTTTCTTGTCTCTTTTTTCAGGAAAGCTACGTTTGGAGTAGCCACTTTAAACGATTCCCTCTCGAGAACCGGCTCAATTTGGTATCCTGGCCCTGCCATTTCCTGTAATTGGGTAAGTTTTTCGGAAGGAAGGATGAGAAGTCTTTCCGGTTTTTCTGACCAAAGTTTGTCTAATTTATCCTTATCGTATACATTTCGGAAATTCCTTTCTGCATAAAATCCATAGGAACGTTTGGAATTGGACAACCAAAAGGAATATACCACCGGTTCGTTTGGTTCCAGTTCTTTGATTTTCGCTCCAAATTCTTTGGAAGGTTGGTAACTCGTGAGCAGAGGATAAAACTCCAAACTAATCGCACTGAAAAACAAAGTAGCACCCACAAGAGTGACAAGAATTTCGAGAGGAATGAGTTGTGCAGACAACATGATGAAAAGAACACCAATGATCCCAAACACATAATAAAGAATCCCCACATCAGCCACAAAGATAGGGATGAGAAAATACCCTACCAAATACACAAGACCTGCGATGAGAAAAGAAGGACGAAGCCTTTCCACATTGGAACGAAATAAACTTTCTTCCATAATTTTACCAAAGTACAAAGCAGCTCCTGGTAAAATCCAATACGTGTATTGCGGGAGTGGATAACGAGAAAAGGAAATTAAAAACAGAAAGAGAAAAACCCAAAAAGGAATTACAAAGTCGATTTCTTTGTATTCATTTGCACGAATTTTTCTAAGGATTTCCTTCCAACCCAGTGATTTAATATACTGATACAAACGAAAGGAAATATAAATGATCATAGGCACAAGCCCACTGAAGAATGCCCAAGAGAATGATTTATAAAAGTAAAACGGATCAAAATTGATGTCATACATATCTCTATAAAACCGGCCAAAAGACTGGATCCATAAAAAGAAAACTGGGCCATAGGAATTGAAGTTTTGGTAGAGAAAGTAACACCATAAAGCAGGAAGAGATGCCAAAACAAAAATCCCCGTAGGAATTCGCATCGACAGAAGTAATTTCCAATCTCTACGAAATAAAATATCTCCACCAATGGATATGGCTGGGATAAATACAGAAATTGGTCCTTTGGTGATAAAACCCATAGACATCATAAGATACATCAAATAGAAGTAGTTTGGATTTTTTTTCCTTCCTAAATAATAGAAATGATAAGTGAACACCAAATAGGCGGTAAGATACACATCTATCTTTGGATCCACAACCATGGCATAAACCCCGGGTGCCAAAAGGTAAGCGAAGGAAGCCAGGTATCCTTGTCTTTCTTTTCCACCAGTCAAAATAGTGATCCGGTAAATTGAAAAAACGGAAAGTAAGGTAATCAGAATCGCAGGAATCCGAAAAGCAATGTTACTAATTCCAAAAAGAGAAAAGGAAGTTGCAATGGTCCAAAAAGTTAAGATGGGTTTGTCTAAGTATCTTCTTCCATTATCAATGAGTGAAAAAAAATCATTAGATAAAACAAGTTCGCGGCCAATACCAGCATACTGTGCACTATCAATATCAATCACATCTAAAGGAAGAGTGAATAAAATAGGAATGGAGGCAAGGAGTAGTAGAATTCGATAAAAAATTCTTTCAGAGGGAGTGAGTGATTCTTTCATTCTAAAGTACCAATTTGGATTAAACATTGCCCAAATCCTTTACATGAATTGGGTTCTTGGTCATAACATTGTAAAATATCACTGTTATGAGTGGTGCATCCGTCCATACATTGGATTCGGCCTGTTCTTTTGACATCTGGTGCCAAGGTAAGTTTTAACTCTTCCTCAGTACAAGAAACAAATACTTCACAAGCCGCTTGGCATTTTTTTTCCACTATGTCCTGGCAGTTTCCCAAAAAGAAAGCCATAACAAAAGTTAAGATCCATTTACCGTGTTTCACTTCGAATTCCTTTTAACGCTAACATTCCACAGGCGCCATTGATGTCCCGACCAGGACTTCTGCGATTGAGAATGGGAGCTGTTGTTTTAGCTTTGAGATGCATTACAAATTCTTTTACTTCATCATCAGTAGGTCTACGCCACCCGGTAAAGTCTGTGTTCAGAGGGATTACATTGATTTTACATTTATTCACAGAACGCGCAATTTTTGCGAGTCGTTCCGCATTGTCCCTTCCCATATTCACATCGGGGATCATTACGTATTCAAAGGTGATGGCCCGGTCGAGTTCCTTAGTGAACCTTTTGGCAGAATCAATCAACTTCTCTAACGGATGTTTGTCGTTTACATCCATTACTGAAGAACGGGCATTCGGATTGGGATGGTTTAAAGAAATCGCAAAGTTAAAAGGTTCTTTGTTTTCGATAAAACGATTGATCCCTGTTGTCACACCTGCGGTGGAAATGGTAATGCGTAAGGCACCGAGCCCAAATCCATCTTGGTCTCGGAGAATATGGGCAGCTTTCATTACAGAAAAATAATTGTGCATGGGTTCGCCCATTCCCATAAACACGATATTTGTCGCCCGGTCACCGACGAGGCGCTCCACTTGTAAAATTTGGTCTAGGATTTGCCAAGTGTGCAGGTTCCCTTTGTATTCCAAAAGTCCGGTTGCACAAAATTTACAATTGAGAGTGCAACCAATTTGAGAAGAGATACAGATGGTCTTTCGTCCCCCATCACCGGAGGGAATCCAAACCGCCTCGATCTCTTTGTTTTCACCTACATAAAAAGTCAATTTACGAGTCCCGTCTTCTTTGGAGGCCAAGTCCCTACCAATTTCAATTTCAGGATAAAGGGTATGTTGTTTTAGTTTTTCACGAACCTCTTTAGATAAGGTAGTGAATTGGTCTAGGTTCGTGTAACGGCTCTTATAGATGCCTGTATATATCTGTGCCGCTCGGTATTTTTCCAAACCCAAGGAAACACAAATCTCTTCTAGTTCTTTTTTGGTTTTCCCTTTGAGAACCGGTATTTCCTCTTTCATTTGTTTGGAATTTCCACCTTTAGCCAATCTTTTCGTTGCCCCCTCTAGGGACAAGAATTTCCGGCGATTCATTCAGTCTTACTAGGGGAATCTGTCGGGAACAAGTCTAAAATAAAATTCTAGTGCGATTCTTCTGTAAATCGGTGTTTCCAAATGGACATTGACTTACAGCAAGCGATTCAAAAGCCTAGTATCTAGTGAGGGAAATATACGAATGAATAGCGACGCCTTTATGGAATATGCCTTTATCGTCATGGTCGCACTGATAGGAATCGAGATATTTGTTTCCTACATCAAAGGAAAACAATACTATCGATTGAACGTTCTCATTGCCGATGTGAGCACCGGGGTGATCTTTGCATTGATTGGGGTGGTCATTCTCCTCGGTGCTCTGTATGTTTATGACAAAATAGAGACAAACTTTTCACTCTCTAGTTTAGGTTATCATATTTTTCCTCTGGAAAGCCCGTTCCGTTTTTCACCTAGTTTTTCGGTGAACTGGTATGCACTCGGCGCTTGGAGTTTTTCGGTTGTTCTGGCTGATTTTATTTACTACTGGTTTCATAGACATTGCCATGAAATCAATTTGTTCTGGGCCACTCATGTCACCCACCACTCCACTCAAGAAATGAACTTGTCTGTTGCTTTCCGTGGAAATGGATTACAAAGAATATTCGAATATATTTATTTTCTATCCATGGCGTTACTTGGAATCCCTTGGGCTATGTTTTTACTCAGCCACCGAATTTTAAAAGTTTACCAATTTGTGGTCCACACTCGTTTTATTGGGAAACTAGGATTTTTAGAACATTTTATGGTGACACCATCCAACCATAGAGTCCACCACGGAATCCAAGATAAATACATCGACCGTAACCACGGCGGGATCTTTATCATTTGGGATCGTATGTTTGGATCCTTTGAATGGGAAACAGACGAACCTATCTACGGTTTAACGAAACCAGTGAATTCCTTCAACCCCATCACCGTGAACATGCATGTGTTCAAAGATATATTCTTTCAGGTTTGGAAATGTAAATCGTTTGGTGATGTTTTTAAAACAATCTTTGGGCCTCCAGGTTGGAAACCAAGTTACCTCATCACAGAAGCGGACAAAGCGCCTGAACCAACGCAAGTTAAAAAATACGATCCGAAACCACCGATGGGTGTGATGATTTACGTTGCCTTACAAGCGACCGTTCTTATGGCAGTGGGTCTTGTGATTTGGAAGGTGGCAAAAATCAATTTAGAACAAGATATGACAACTCTTGGAATTTTGTCTGTTGTGATTGTCTTTAGTTTGTTTTCGATTGATCGAACTATGGAAATGAAACGATGGTCAAGAAGGACGGAAGTGGTAAGAAACTTTCTATTTATTTTGGCTTTTGTTGCAACTCTAGTGTATTCCAATATTCCCAATATTGGAATTTTTGCGATCCCTCTCATTGGCCTCTCGTTTGTATCCCTTGTTTGGATCCTCATCAAACGAAAGACCTTCTTCGATCTCAGTAATATCTCTAATACTTGGTATTAGATTTAATTTCTTTTAGAACGGACTCCGAAGGGAACAATTTGTTCGACTTCAGGAGTTCGTCTCCTAAATTTAAAAACGCCTTTGTTTTATCCCCATGTTTTTTGCATAAGTTGATATCTTGGTAACAAAGTCCCAGATCTACAAACGGGGACTTAATCGTTTTTGTTTCTCCTTGCCCACCAGACACTGACTGGTAATACAAAAAATCATCTTCAATCCATCCAAAGATATTTCCATAGGCAAAATAAGCAGAAGAACCCTTTACCTTTCTTAAATCACGGCCCATCACACTAAAGTACACTTCTCTTTCCATAAACCCAAGGATCGTTGGAATCAAATCGAGTTGCGATGTGATGTCTTCTCTGAGTTCCGGTTTGATTTTCCCGGGTGCATAAACCAACAAAGGGACATTTCTATCTTCATAGTAATTGAGGAACCTGTGGTGGCTGTGGTCAGAAACAAAAAAGAAAATGGTATCCTTAAAATAAGGGGCTTTTTTTGCTTTTTCCATATATTCGTTCAGAGCAAAATCCGCATAATGCAAAACATTTAAGTATTCACTGTCTTGTGTCTTCGTTTCAAACAATCGAAACTTTTCATCGGGAACTTTGTAAGGATAGTGTGTGGTTCCGGTATGAATCACAGATACAATTGGTTTTTCAGGTTTTACATTGAGGAGTTTCTGATGCATGGCATCGAGAGATGCTTCATCCAAATAACTCCAAGGCCCCGTTCTATACTCTGGATTTTTTTCTAACTCCGTTTTGCCAACCAGAGTATCAAACCCCCAGTGGTACATGATACTTCCCTTATTGTTAAAACTAAGATCAGTTCCTGTCACAAACAATGTTTCATACCCAATGGTTTTTGCAATATTTCCCAACCCAGAAAAACGGTTGAGGATTTGCGGGGTGCGAACGGCAGTGAGCCCAGGTCTATCGGGAATCCCACCCATAAGAGCCATAAGTCCGTTTGTGGTTCTTCCCCCACTTGCAAAAAAATTCTTAAAGAACATCCCTTGCCGGATCAGTTGGTTGAAGTAAGGAGTCACAACCTTCCCTTCTACTTTTCCTGTTCCAATGATATCGATAAACTTACCAGTCCATCCTTCCAGAACAATCACCACAATATGAGGTAAAGGTTTTGTGGAGGATAAAGTTGTTTTTCTTAGAAGCGGGTATTCTTCACTCACGAAACTCGCACCAGGATAAGCCACTTCTTTTTGAACGATGGCACTCGATTCGCTGAGCTTCATATAATGGCGGTCATCCACCTTGGTCATCTTTAAATCTGTGATGACTGTAAAACCAGGATTTAAAACCAAATCATTGATGATGGTTTCTTTGGTGATGATGGCGTCACTTGTCCTTAGTGGACTTGTCTGGACTCCCCCTCGAATTCCCAAAACAAGAAGTGCGAGCACAATTAGGAATTGAAGGCCTGCCCATTTGTAATGTAAATTCACATGGGAATAGGGAAACCTGGATTGGATTTTATAAATTCCGAATCCAATTCCACCAATCGCAAGAATTCCGAGTAAAAACAAAAATGGATTTTGTGAAAAGGCAGATCCCACGAGTGGTAACATCTCAAAGCCGAGATAAGCAAAAGCCTCGTATCCTAAATGTTTGTTTCCATTTTCATAATAGATTAAATCCGCTATGAGAAGAAATAACAATAGAATGATGAAAACAACGGGTAATGTCCGCCACACCGCCCGATACACTCGGTTTCTGTTTAAAAAATGTAACGAAGAATAGACCAAACTAAGTCCAAGTAACACACATAAAACGGAAACATCAAACCTTGCCCCTTTTAGAAAGGCTTTTAAAACAATCCAAAGAGACTTATCTTGGATCCGGTAAGAATACATGGTGAAAAAAGCAACACGGTAGATGGTAAGAAAAACGATTCCAAGACCGGCAAGCAGTAAGTGGAACCGAATGTAAAACGGCAATTTAGAAAATAGTTTTTTCATAGATGAAATTTAAGAAACTTCCATAAGACTAAAAATATGTGTTTGAGGCAAACCAAGCAAATCCAATGGATTATGGTTTTACCATTTTGTATATGGTTCCTGATTGGTAGTCTGCGACGAAAATTTCACCCTCATTGTCCCGACCAAAAGTAGGAATGAGTAGGTTCCATTTTCCAAGAGCGATGGTTTCCGTGACCTTGGTATTTTCTCCTGGTTTTGGAACGGGAATCGCCCAAATTTTACCTTGGATAAAATCTCCAAAAATATACATTCCTTTTAAGGCAGGAAACTCGGAACCTGTATAAACATAACCACCCGTGATGGATTGTCCTTCGTCTCTACCATATTCATAAAATGGTGGTTCGTATAGGGATGGATTACATCCGTCAGTAAAACAATGGAAACCTTCCGTTTGGTTCCAACCATAGTTTTTGCCGGAAACAATGATATCCACTTCTTCATAGGCATCCTGACCAACATCCGCGACAAGCAAACGCCCGTCAGGTGAGAAACTCATCCTCCAAGGATTACGAATTCCGTATGCAAAGGTTTCTGGGGCAAACCCAACTTTCCCCACAAAGGGATTGTCGGAAGGAATGGAATATGGTTTTTTCAAACCGAGGTCTGGATTCGGATTGATTCTTAAAATAGAACCAAGTAAGGTATTTGGATTTTGTCCGTTGTTTTTTGGATCGGCTCTCCATCCCCCATCTCCAAGGCCAATGTACAAATGCCCATCGAGGCCAAATGCCAATTGGCCCCCATTGTGGTTGGGATAAGGTTGCACTACTTGCAATAACACTCGTTCGTTTACAAGTTTCATTGTTTCATAGTTAGTTGGATTTTCCACAACCCACTCAGAAACAATGGTAACATCTTTATTCGCGATCGATTTTACGTAATTGGTATATAATTTCGGTTGTTTGGGAAATTGTGGGTGGAAAGCCAAACCAAGAAGTCCTTCTTCACTATCCGTAATCACAGTAAATTTTGCCAAAACACGACTTGTCTTTTTTTCTCTGTGGAAAAGGATCATATCTCCTGTTTTTTCAAGGGCAAATAAAAAGGGACTGTCCCCCGGTGGAAACTGGATGTCCGTTGGTTCCTTTACTTTCACCACTTCTTGTAAAACAATAGCGACTTGTTTACGACCTGAATCGACACCAATAAAAAGAGGTTTGGATCCGAGCACCTGCCCATCGGTTTCATATTTTTTATTGTAATTTTTTAAGATACTGCGACCTAAATCATCACAAGCTACGGACAAAGACAAAAAGGAAAACAATACAAAGAGTTGGATTTTCATAATACTTAAGGTTCCCCACATAAGATAATTGACTTGGATTTCTCTCCGCAATCAAAAAACTGATAGCAAACGATGAAACTCTTTCGAATCCTCTGTATCCCTATTTTCCTCTACTTTGCCTATTTGCAATTGAATGACCCAGATCCCTACCTTTGGTTCCCTCTCTACGCAGCTGTGTCAGCCATTGCTCTTGCCGGTTTGTTCCGGAAAGTTCCAAGGTTTGTGGGATGGATCCTAATACCAATTTACTTAGTTCTGTCAGGGTATTACTTTTC
The DNA here is from genome assembly GCF_004769235.1 of Leptospira kanakyensis. Lineage (NCBI taxonomy): Bacteria > Pseudomonadati > Spirochaetota > Leptospiria > Leptospirales > Leptospiraceae > Leptospira > Leptospira kanakyensis. The sequence continues at coordinate 856,851 of NZ_RQFG01000019.1, forward strand.
ACAAACTCCGTACTTTGGTATGGAAGTGGAAGAAGTGAGAGAGTTTTTGGGACTTCTGATTGCCAGTGCGGCGATCGCTTTTCTTGTCTTTAAAAAATAAAAAGAACGATTTGCCGAAATTTATTTTTCGGCAATCACCTTTCCATCTTCCAAAATCATTTTGATGAGTTTTGTCATCTCTACTGAATATTCGACATCCAAATGTTTGGTGACACCTTCACAAAATCCATTGATGATGAGTAACTTTGCATCATCTTCACTCATCCCTCGGGATTGCAGGTAAAAGAGTTGGTCGTCATCAATCTTAGAAACTGTGGCTTCGTAGTTTAAAGTTCCCTCTTCCCCTGATACATCATTATAAGGATAAGCATGAGACTGGGAACGGTTGTCCATCATCAGTCCATCACATTTGATATGGCTATAAGATCCTTTACTGGATGGTTCAAATTTCACTAAACCACGGTAGGAATTGATTCCCCCATCAAGGGCCACACCTTTTGCCAAAATATTGGAACGAGTGTTTTTTCCGACATGGATGATCCGAGCTCCTGTATCCTGAACCTGTCCACTTCCCGCAAACGCTAAAGATAGAACATCTCCCGTGGAATGATCTCCTTGTAAAATGATTCCAGGGTATTTGATGGTATTGGCACCAATATTACAATCTGTCCAGGTGATGTGAGCTGCTTCTTCGCAGATCCCACGTTTCACGGTCCAATTGTACATATTCTTTTTCCAGTTTTGGATGGTCGTATAAAAGATTTTAGAACTTTTTTTAGCAACAAGTTCCACAACAGCAGTGTGAAAATTTGTTCCTTTGTCTTGGACAGAAGTACAACCTTCGCTATATTCCAAATGAGCCCCCTCATCTGCGATGAGAAGTGTCCGTTCATATTGTCCGGAACTAGCAGCCGTTACCTTGAAGTAAGCCTGAAGAGGCATAGGAGTTTTGACTCCCTTGGGAATATAAGCAAAAGAACCACCGCTAAATACGGCAGAATTCAAAGCAGAAAATTTATTATCACCAATGGTGACAACAGTCCCTAGATACTCACGAACGAGCTCTGGATATTCACGGATGGCAGTATCAATATCACAAAAGATAATTCCTAAATCGGTAAGTTCTTTTTTAACATTGGCATAAATGGTTTCGGAATCGTTCATGGTTTCGATTCCGGCAAGGTATTTCCTTTCGTGTTCAGGAATTCCTAATTTTTCAAAACTACGTAGGATTTCTGGATCCACTTCATCCCATGATTTTTTTTTCTTTTGGTTGGAACCTACATAGTGTACATAGTCATCGATATTGATATGAAATTGCGGAATGAATCCCCAAGTCGGCATCGGTTTCTGTTCATAAACTTCAAAAGCCTTTAAACGAAATTCCGCAAGCCAACTTGGTTCGTTTTTAATATGGGAAATCGATTCAACAACCTTACGAGTGAGTCCCTTTGGAAAATTATCAGGTTTATAAAATTCGAAAGAAACCTTGTCTAATTCGGTTGTTGATTCCATTTTTTTCCCCTTCTCTACTTGTAGAGAATTGTTAATTAGTTAACAGAAGCGAAGTAAGCTTTGGATCCAGTAGGATCTGCTTTCATCGTTTTCTTTCCTTCGTCCCAGTTTGCAGGGCAAACTTCACCATGTTTTTCCACAAATTGGAAAGCCTTGATGAGGCGAAGCGCTTCTTCAATGTTACGTCCCACAGGAAGGTCGTTAACAGTTGCTTGGCGAATGATACCCGCTGGGTCGATGATGAAAGTTCCGCGAAGAGCAACACCTGCATCAGGTCCAGACTCGATCAGAACTCCAAAAGATTTTGCAATTTCTTTTGTTTTGTCAGCGATGAGTGGGTATTTGATCTCACCAATACCACCTTCTTTTCGGGCTGTTTTTTTCCAAGCTAAGTGCGAAAATTCGCTATCAACGGAAACACCCAAAACCTCGGCTCCGATCTTTTTAAAATCTTCGAGTTTTGCATCGTATTCAATAATTTCTGTCGGGCAAACAAATGTAAAATCGAGAGGATAGAAAAATAGAACCACCCATTTTCCTTTGTAATCAGACAATTTGATTTCTTTGAAACTGTCCCCGATTACAGCGGTCGCTTTAAAATCTGGGGCATGTGATGTCACTTGTGGCATAAAGTCACTCCTTAGAATTATTCTAAGTACAGTAATTAGATTCTGTCTAGATGTTTTTGGGTCAGGGACAGGTTTTCCAAAGACCATTCTTCCTCTGCGATTGCTTCAAGAAAACGGCGGTCATGACTCACCACCACCAAAGCAACACCAAGTGACTGAAGGGAACTCTCCAGAGCCTCCAAAGATTTTATATCCAAATGGTTTGTCGGTTCGTCTAAGAGGAGGATTTCTACTTTGGAATCTAGATGGAGGGAGAGAAATATTTTTTTCACTTCCCCCGGGCTGAAAACTTCTGATTCGAAAACACGTTTCGGATCACTCCCCAGTTTGTGAACTCCCGAAAGGATTCTTGCCTTCTCCTCCGAAGAACGGTTTTCAAATTCGCATTGTAATTCACTGATTTCTTTTTTAGAAAACTCTTGAGGCAAATACAAGGTTCGAATTTGTTTTTGTTTTAACTCGTTTGCGAGAAATTGTAAGAAGGTAGATTTCCCCGATCCATTTTTTCCAGTGATCGCAATTTTCGAATTTGGTTGGATTTGGAGATTCGAATCTAATCGCAAATTCATAAACCCAAAATCTAAATTACCTTCTTCCCACAAAAACAAATGTTTCCTTTTTGAAATTTCTGTTTTCCAAACAATTCCTATGTTTTCTTTTTCTGGAAGTTTGGCAAAAATTTCTTTTTCTTTTCTTTCGGAATGTTCCTTTCTTTTATCTAACTGCTGTTTTAGTCTCCCCGCTTGGCCATCTTTACCAGTGACCCTTGCTAAGTTTTTTTTATGCCGACCATCATGGTCGTGGAGGTCAAGTCCTTTCTTGGATCTATGTTTGTGTGAAAGACTTGCTTCTTCTCTTCTCCGCTTTAGTTCTGCATCTAGTTTTTTACGTTCCGTTCGAGCAATTTCCCAATCATGGATTCGTTCCTGTGCCTCTCTTTCCATTTCCTTTTTGCCTTCTGAATAATTTCCTGGCCGTTCGGAATAAAAGTTTTTTTCGAGGAATACACAATGGGTGACAAGATCATCTAACAACGACCTATCATGACTGATTAAAATTCCTACCCCTTGAAACTGAGAAAGGGCAGCACGAATGATGAGGACACTATCCAAATCTAGATGATTGGTAGGTTCATCCAGAATCAAAACACTAGGAGATTCGGAAAGGGCCATAGCAAGGATGACCCTTCGTTTTTCTCCAAAACTTAAAAACTCATAGTCCTCGGGTGAATCCAAAGAAACTTTCAAAAGATTTTTATAACGACCTGATTCTTTTGAATCATCATATAAAAAATCCTCTAACGATTCTTTGGGAACTTCGTTACTTTGCGAAACATAACGAACAAATCTATTGCCTTGAATGGTTCCGCTATGTGGTTCCATTTCCCCTGCAATGAGTTTCGCTAAAGTAGACTTTCCCGTTCCATTTTTTCCGACAATGCCAGTCCAGCCAGGGCCAAAGGCAAGGTTTAAGTCTTGGAATAAAAACTCTGACTGTGATTCGTAAAAAAAATTTAGATTTTGAATGGTGATATGGTGGGACATACGACAAGCTCCTGTTGTTTCCAAATAGGGAAATAGGTAAGCAAGTCTCGTCCTAAAGAATTAGGAGAACTGTGGATTTATTATTTTATTTTGCTTACCTATTTGATTTAAGCCGCAATCTCATCGGATCATACCTCGTTTATGGATATTAGACTGAATGAAGTCGGAAAAGTTGTCAAGAGTTAGTTTCCTTTTGCCATTAAGAATTTTTCCATAAACTCTGTAATGTCTCGGATGTTTCTGTTGATCATCTTACGTAACTCCGGCGGGATGTTTTGTGATTTGATGACTCGGTAGTAGTTCAAAGCATTTTTTAACATCTTCCTGCGAGCAAACTCTTGTGCTTTCATTAACATTGGTTTGTATTTATAATATGAGTATTCCATAATAGAATAATTCTTCGACAAACGAAATGCATGGGGGATCTTTCCAAAATCGTAAGTAAGAGTTAAAAATGGTGCATCATCAGCTTCGGGAGGTTTTAGTTCCAAAACCCCATGGATGATTTTTTCTGGTTCGTCTTCCGTGGCTTTTTCAGCCATTTCATCCAGAGGGATGGGAGATTCTTCATCCGCAATCTCACCCAAGTTTCCATCTACAATTTCAATTTCAGGAGCTTCTGCATCTTCAAGTGAAGGCCCGTCTCCCGGCAATCCAGCCTCTTCCCTTAGTTTTCGTTCCCGAAAAACTTCGTCTGCGTCAGGAAGACCAATCCTTAAATCTTCACTGGTTAACGGCCGATTGGTGAGTTCTACCTGTATTGGTAAATCTGTTTCAATGATGGTTTCTGACTTTTGTTTATTCGGATCGGTTGCTTCCGGTAAATCAGATTTGGGAGTAATTAACTTTTCAGTTTGAGGATCGATGGGATCCGGAAGTTCTAATTCCTTGCGAAGAGAGTCTGTTGTGGATTCAAACCAATCGGGTTCTTCCCCAGAAGTTGGTTTTTCGGAAGGATGAAGAGGAGGTTCTTTGTCATCCCTTCGCAAATCATTGGCATCGGGAAGACCAATGGGTTCAAGATCCCAAGCCTCAGGAAGTTTTAATCCTTGGTTCTCAGGAAAATAAGGTTTCAGCAAATCATTGAGAGAGGTTTCGTCTCCTCTTGCTTCTAATTCCTTTGCCTTCTTTTCTATTTTTTTTAAGGCTTGGTTTTTTAAAAAATCTTCCCTTTCTTTAAAACGATCTCGTTTCCTTCTATCTTCCCCTGACCTTCTATCTTTTCTTCCTGCAATGTTTGTACGACGATCGGCATTTTTTCTCCGTTCGTCGCCACTCCGTCTGTCGACAAGGGGAAGGTCTTTGAATTGTTTCCAATCATTGGAGAAAAATGTGTCTTCAGGAAGATCAAGTTCAGAGACATCCTTTTTAGAAATTTGATCCGCAAGTGACTCTAAGTCGAGAGGTTGTTTGGGAGTTTCTGCACCCCGAGAGCCCCCTGGCAAATCTGGGGGAACATAAAATGGCCCGACTATGCCTGAACCTGCTGGTGCCACAGGAAAACCAGGTGCCCCTCCTGTAAGACCTCCTGTCGTCAAACCTTGGTTTAACGATTGTAAAAGTTGGTCTTGATTTTGAACGGCCTTAGGATCAAAACTTGCACCTCCTGGAGAGGATTGCAAAAACTGATACACAATTGGATGAACGAGTTGGTTTCCACCTGCGACTGTTTGGTTCACTTGAGGACTCGAAATAGAATTTTCTTGTCCTCGATTCTCTCCTTGTTTAGGTTTTTCTGTAGCACTCGGAGGGAGCGGCGGTGGCAATTCCGAAGAGGTTTGCGGAAAAGATGGAGGCGCCTGTGGGAAATTAGGTGGTGGACTGCTTTGTGCAAATTGAATGGCACGAGCAATGGACTCAGCAAATAATTCAGAAACTTCTTTTAAAGCACCAACCAAATCACTTAAATCTTTATCTGACTTGGGAAGACCGGGTTTGGGTTCCCTTTTTTTCTTTTTCTCTTTTGATTCAGAATCTGGTTTAGCTGGATCTCCCTTACCAGGTTCTCCTCCTTTTTGAGCAGGAGGATTGTCTTCTAAAAACTCTTCTAAATCCTGAATGTTTTTCTTTATTTTTTCTTTGATTTCGGGATCAGGAATTCTATGCCCTGTCCGTTCAAAGATTTCAATGGCTTCTTCCACTTGTTCGGCTTCGACAAGTGCTTCTGCATTGAGAAGAGGCCTTCTATGAAAACTATACTTAGAGTTTTTTGAAATGATATCATCAGCAGAAAAACTAATGTCAGGAGATTCTCTTCTTGGTCTATCTCCCGTTTCTGCGGATTCTGGTCCTTCCTCTCCAAAATCACCTAACGGAAGATCGCTGAGACTTTTGGGAGATTTTTGTTTATCACGCCTGTTTCGTCCAGATTTTGGCGCATTCCCCTTTTCTCCACCAACTCCTAGTTCGTCGGTAATATCATCATCTGATTCCAAATCTGGTAATCGTTCCGATAATGGTTTTGGTTTGGATTTAGGTTCCTTAGGATCTGTTTGGAAATTTAATTCCTGACCACGCCCACCACGGGAAGGTGTTTCTTTTTTGGATGATCTAGTTCCAGAGGATTGTTTCGGTTCCTCTTCTTGTGATGATTCTCTCTGCTGTTTTCGGCGTTTTTGGCGAGGACTCAAATCCTCTCCGGGCCTACCTCCCCCCTCGCTCCGAGCGATATCATCGAGGTCGGCACCTGTGCCGGAAAGACCGAGTAACATCATAAGGGTGGTTAACATATAAGGGTTCTATTCTTTATTTTCGAGGTTTTGTATGTATGAACTTAAAGCAAAATCCAAGAATATTCGATTTCTTAGCATTTTACGAGGCTTTTTAAGCCAAACTGACCGCAAGTTCTTTTTATGCTTGACACAAGAGAAATTCTTGCGTTCCATGGTGGCATGAAATCCGTTGCGAAAAAAAATCTCAGCTTTGCCTCCTCACCGGACAATGCAGACGGGTTGCAGTTAAAAATCACCTTCGACGAAGACACAAAAACTGCCTTTGGTGATTACACCTGCCCCGAAAAATACCAGGGTTTACCAGATCAAATCCACCCAGGAATTATCTCTACCATCTTAGATGAAATCATGGTTAAGATCAACGAAGCGATGAATTTCGAAACCACGACAGGTGAACTCACCATTCGTTTTTTACAACCAGCAAAGGTTAATGAACCACTTCACTTACGTGGATGGTTTGTGAAAAAGAATAAAAAAATCATAGAAAACCGTGCTGAAATAGAAAATGAGATCGGCAAAATAGTGGCCCGCGGAAAAGGTAAATATATCGAAGCTGAAGACTGATTATGCCGATGTGGTGGAATTGGTAGACGCAGTGGATTCAAAATCCACCGATGGTAACATCATGCCGGTTCGATTCCGGCCATCGGTACCAACAGTATTTAGTTCGAACCCCGAGTACAAGCCTTAAGATAAAAATCCTCTTCGATTCTGTCTATGGCTTGTAAGACGAGGGTTATCTCTTCGTTCTTCATCTCATCAAAGATCTCTCTCCCTTCTTTTAAAATCGAAACACCAAGAGAAATTCCTTTCCTATCTTCTTCCGTATACACCGTACCCTTTGATTCCATCTTCAAAAGTATATCTTCCATAATCAAAATAATCTTTCGAATGAGTTCTGCATCCGAAAATACTTTGAATAAACCACCGATGTCTTTGCGAAAGGCATCCGCTTTCTTTTTTTCCACTTTGGCAATAAGTGTTTCCATCGCAAATTCTGAACCCAGTAATCCAATTTGGTTTTCCTGCCGGTCCAGTTCCATCACTAACTCTTCTTCAAACTGGTGGGCCGTTACATAAGACTGAAGGGCCGCAAGTCCGGCTTTCAGTGCCATAGGAAAATGTTTTCCAAAGCGAAAGATAGACAATGCCAAGTTACCAAGAATCCCCCAGATTTTAGTGGGATGGTTTACAAAACCAGATAACGCATCAAAGGCGGCATCTAGTTCCTTTCTTTTGGAATATTCAGGATAGAGATACTCCAAAAAAAAATGAAGTAATTGGTCTATTTTTGAACGAGGGATGGAACTAAATTCGGGATACAATTTTAGATTTTCATCGGAATATCTTTTTTTAAGAGAAGATTGATACATAACAATCAACTCTTGGAAAAGAGGATGGTTTAAAACTTTTGAAGATTCTTTTTTTGGTTTCATAGGTAGTTACCGATTACAAAACATCATCAAAATAAGTTTCATACCTTTCTAAGTTAACTTTTTTCCCTTTGGGATTGTAGGGAAGTGAAGGTATTTTTTTAACATCTAGACCAACAAACAAAGAATAAATGCCAACGGCTAACGATATGGCAGTTTCCTTTTTGTTTTGGGTTAGGTATTTGACATCGCGACTCCGGTTCACATACCCGATTTCAATAAAAGCACAAAGGGCATTGGTATACGTTGGCAAACTATAAGTAGAAATGTATGGTTTTTGGATGGGACCAAGTTCTGGATAGGGAGAGTTTTTTTCTTTTAATTGGACGGGGAGCCCATACTGAACAAAACGCATGAGTTCCTTAGTTACATAGTGGTTGTCACCACCAAATCCCTCTTTTCCCCCTTCCCTCCTCCATTCTTCTTTTTTTCCTTTTTCCCTTTCCCAAAACTTTCCAGTTTCCGAAAAGGATTCATGGTCTTTGGCATAAGGCCCTTGTTTTCCAATTTGTTTTTCCCAATTGGCATCGTCGGCATAACGCCAACTCACCATATTTTGGCGGTATCCTTCGAACTTAGTAAGATCCGTATCTTTGCCATTTTTTTTGGACCAATACCCGTGGAAGTAAATCCAAGTATCCGCAATGGCATTCTCTAATTTTGACCAACCCGATTGAAAAATAAGCCATTCCGACCAAGGCCCATTAGTAAAACCATTCGGGGAACTTTTTTTGTCTGAGATTTTTTTTAACTTCGCAAAGGTTTTATACCCAGGAGTGAGGACGGCCCCCATCCCACCTGTTTGGCCTTTACTTGCAGGATTCAAATGCAGAGACAAAACAAGTTGAGGTTTTTGTTCGTTGATTTTGGAAAGTCTTCCTTTTCGCCTGACGCCTGTTTTTGGATCAGGAAAATCATACAAACGGTAAGCGGCATTGGGATCGTCTGAAGTCGGATCATCATCAAAGGAAGACTCGCGAGTGAGTTTACTTTCCAAAATCACACGTTGGAAATCTGATTTTTTAGAAAAAAGTTTGAGGTAACCTTCAAATTCTTTCCATCCAACATCTGTTTCAGTCAGTTTTAAGATCCGGTGGACTTCTTTTGCTAAGTCAAGAACCACCTTTCGTTCTGTCACGTTCCCGTGTTCGGTTCCTTGTTTGTATGTTTCTAAATAGGTTTGGGTGACACTATCGTATTTATCTCCATGTTGCACCTTAGGATCTTTAGCAACACCGCCATGACCTGGATCCACGACGATCCGAAAAACAGGCACAGCTCCCAAAGAAAAGGGAACGGATACAAAAAAGAGAAAGAAGATGAATTTATGGAAATGTAAAGAAGATAAAATGACCACGAGGTCATTCTCCGCTCACCATCGAACGGAGAAAAGAAAAAGTTTATCGTAACTATTTAGCGTTTTGTGATTGGCTAAAAATTTGGTTCCTGTTATCGCTTAAGTCTTTGCCGTATTTATCGGAAATGGCTTTTTTATCCGCATCTGCTTCTTTGAAATCAGAAAGGATTTTGATCCCATAGTCTTTGGCAATTCGGTAATGTACGATAGCATCGTAGAATCTGTCCTCACGAGACATGTCAGTGGCAAGTCCCATTTGTCCATAAGCTATACGAAGTTTTTGTTGGCCTTCTGCAATTTCACGATAAGGAATGATGACTTTAGATCCTTCCTGTGAGTTTTCTACAAGTTGCGTTTGTTCTTGCCCTGTGATTAAATCGGCACACTCAGCCAGTAGGTTCTGGGTTTTAGTATCATAATTCTTTGCAAATTTTCCAAGAAGTGTGGTGATGTCTTTTTCCAAAGCCACCATCGCTTTTCCAGAAGCAATGTATGCACGACGATAGTAATACCGTAAAACTACTTGGTAGTCTTTTTTGATTTTTTCTAAGGCAGTTTTGGAATCAGGAACTTCATCCCCAAAGTTTGCGGTAACAATCGTTAGAAGTTTGATGGAGTTAATGACTCGGTCTTTGTTATTTTCAGAAATATTTTTATACTGTTTACGTTCTAAATTATTTCCTTGGTCCAGTTTGTCCAGTTCCTCGAAGGACTCTTTCCCTTTTTCTGGGGCTCCAGACTCCTGCGCGGAAATCGACAAACAAAAGAAACAAAACGAAAGGATGATGAAACTATTTTTTAACACGAAACTTGCTCTCCTTAAACCAAGGAGCAGAATACACGAATCAGAGGAGGTTTGACTACTATTTTTTATCCTTTTGAAAAAAGAGTAATCCATCACCAACAGGATACAAAGTATAACCTGAAACTTGGGATTTCACCTCATTCCAAAGTGCCATCACCGCTAAATCGGAAGGTTTTTTCGGATCAGGTGCGAGAACTCGCCCATGCCACAACATATTATCAAATAAAAAATAAGATCCTGGATTTGCCTCTTTCCAAAGGATACGAAAGATTTCAGGGTAAGTGATTTTGTCACAATCCACAAAAAAAAGATCGGACTCGCTCCACTCTAACTTTTCCTTCTCTAAATAATCCATCACAGAGGCAGTGACCCGTTTAACATGAATTTGGTCAAAGATACCCATTTTTTTGGCATAATCTTCCAGAAGACTCGCTTGTTCTTCATGCCGATCGATGGTTACAAATTTTGAATTTGGTGAACCCACTGCCATCCAAAGAGTGGAATAACCAAGCCCCGTTCCCAATTCCAAAATTTGTTTTGGACGAAGGAGAGAAACCAAATGCGACATCACGGCACCAGTTGCCGCAGTCACAATGGGAATGTTTTTTTCTTTGGCATAAGTTTCCATTTCCGCAAACACAGGATTTGGTTTGAATACCAAATCGGTATCAATATGGGATTCGAGTTCAGGAATGTAAATGCTTGGTCTTGGTTTCATGATTTGGGAGGTAAAAAAAGAGAAACCCTATCTTTTAAAATGGGAGGGACTTTTTTACGAAGAAGATCATTTAACTCACGATAACTATAACGTTTGGAAGGATGGATGAGAACAATGGCTTCATTTTCAAAAGCGGAGGCATGTTCAACGATTTCATCGAAATGGGTATGGCCCCATTCGCGAGCTCGGCTTACATCCCTTTTTTCACAATAATATGTGCATTCCATAAATAAAATTTTACTTTTGCGAACATCTTCATTTTCCAAAACATATTCGATTTTTGTATCTCCTGAAAAGGAAACCAAAGGAACAGAAATTTCTTCTGTCGGATCTTCACCCAATTCTTTTTTGTTTCGAATTTCGTCCGAACTCAGACTTGTCCATTCTTTCTTAAGTTTACGTTTGGTTTCGTAAACCGTATAACCTTGTGAAGGCACTCTATGGAAACTTTCCCAAGGTTTAAAAAAATATCCAGGTTTTAACTCCACCCTCTCCCCAAATTCCAAACCAATCAAATCACAATCATAATCAAATCCTTCGATTTCAGAATATAATTTTAAAATCTGAGACATCTTTGGTTCCAAAGATTTAGGGAGATAAATTTTGGGAACAGAGAGTTTCCGAAGGCTTCTTTGCGAAACATAATAGGGAATCCCGCAGGAATGATCTAAATGGGCATGGGATAATAATATCTTTCCAATATGAATTTTATCTGGATTGATAAATCCAAAATCAAACATAAAGTCAAGAGAAGGACAAATGATGGATGTCCGAATTCCTCCTTCGGACAAACCTTCAAATTTAATTCCTTTGTGTTCAAAACTAGCAGTTAACATCAATCTTCCGGACTTATTACCTTCACAGATCCTTGAAAAGAAGATTCTAAAACCTTAGGTCCAACAATAGTCACGAGCAATTTGTCTGATTGGAAATAAAGTTTACCTACTCGTTTTAAATCAGAAAGGGTCAAACGATCAATTTCTTTTCTAAAGTTTTGTAAGTATCCATCTGGCATCTTGTGGTCACGCCTACGCACTTCACTGCCGAGGGTTCTTTTATCATCTTCAAATTGGAACACGAACTGGTTGATGATGGCATTTTTTGCACGAACCAATTCCTCTTCTGTCAGTGAATCAATGAGTTTGGGTTGGATGAGTTCTCGCATGAGTGACAAAACTTCTTTGGCTGATTCCGTTTTGGTCATGGCAAAAAACTGAATGGTTCCATAGTTTTCTTGGAAATCCGTATTACTTCCGGCAGAATAAGCAAGTCCCCTATTGTTTCGAATTTCTCTCATATAATAAGAGTTAAATCCGCCTGCCCCGATGATATAATTCAAAACTTGGATGGCATAAAAATCTGGATGGTTGTGTTCGGGAAGGACTCCGATCATCGAAATAAAGGTTTGATTGACATCCTTTACGACGAGGCGAATGTCTTTTCCTTCCTTTCTAACATTTTCAGAAAGAACTGAAGGAGTGATGACCTCGCCGTTTTGAATTTCTGACCCAACACTAAAGGTTGGAAAAAAACTATCAAAGGACTTTAAGTCATAATCACCAGTCACAAGAAATCTACGTTTTGGTTCTTTTAAAATTTCCGATTGGAACTCGGCCAGGTCGTTTAGTTTTAATGATTCCAATAAAGGGATTTGCATCGACGTTCCCGCAATGGTTCCACGAAATAATGCCTCTTTTGCTTTCCTTGACCCAAGAGCCGTCGGATTGTCGTTTCTCCGTTTGATCTCTTCGCTTAACTTTCCTTTGGTTGTGGTTACCAAAGTTTCATCCAAATTCGGAGCATCAAAAAAAGACTGAATGACAGGAAGTACATCCTTCTCAGTGGATTTTAAATAAACAAAACTAAATACGGTTTTTTCGTAATCAATCGAAACTGAAAAAGAAGCGCCATAAAACTCTAAGGTTTCTAAGAACTTTTCTTTTGGATATGTTTTGGATCCAGATAATTCCCAACTATCTTCTAATAGTTTGGACACTTCTACAGACCGTTTGCCTAAATGTTTTTTTCCATGATAAACATAAAGATCTGCATACACGATAGGAAATTCAGAATTTTTTAAAGAAAAAATCTCTACACCCGATGGATGTTTGACAGAAGTGATTTGTGGGACTTCAAACACCAAAGGTTTAAACTGTATATCACGAACAAACTCTCCCATCTCACGTGCAGAAAGATTAAAAAAACTAAAAATAATTAAAATTAAATAAATACGTTTCATTCTGATTTTTTCCTTACGTCTTCCAATACACCAATCACAACTTTGTCTTTGGATAGATAAGTTGGGAAAAGGGATTGGATATCACTGGATGAGGTTTTCATAATGGAGGAATACTGGCGGAAAAGTCCCGTCCAATCGCCATATAACAATTGATAATAACTCAAAAGATCGGCGATACTTGCATTTTCATCTAAAGTTTTGATAAAGTCCGAAACCATTTGATTTTTTACTTTATCCAATTCCTCTTTGGGAACTCCCGACTCTTTGATTTTGGTCAGTTCTTCCCAAATGATTTTTTCAATCACCTCTGGTTTGGCATCCTCTCTCGGTTTCACAAAGAACACAAAATAATTTTGGTATCTTTCTCCTGGGTAACCGTTGGCAGCTCCCACACTGAGTGCTAGTTTCTCTTCCAATACAAGACGTTTGTACAATCTTGAACCTGTTCCCGAAGTGAGGACAGTGGACAATACATCAAAAGAAGAATTATCTTTATGCGGGTATGGTGGTTTTAGAAAACCCATCATCATTTGGCTTCCCGAAGGATGATAGACTTTGAATCTTTTTTCGCCAGGAAAAGATTTTTCTTCCAACTTTTGGATAGGTCTTGGTTTTCCTGGTTTTAGATCTGAAAAATACTTCCGAATGATGGACTCTGTTTCTTCAAAATCAAATTGGCCGACAACAGAAATCACCATCCGGTCAGGGGTATAATGTTTTTGAAAGAATGCTTTTGTGTCTTCTATCTTTAAAAAAGGAAGTCCTGTGGAATAACCAATCACTGGTTTTCTGTAAGGATGGCTTTCAAAGGCGATGGAAAAAAACTTCTCACGAAGGACACCAGCACCACTGTCGTCGGTTCGCATCCGACGTTCTTCGATCACAACATCTCTTTCCGTATAGTATTCACGTAAAATTGGATGTTTCAAACGATCGGATTCAATTTTTGCCCAAACTTCAATTCGGTTGTTGGGAAGTTGGATTTGGTAGTTGGTAACATCTTGGGAAGTATAAGCATTGAACCCCACTTCACCATTTTGTTCATAAATATAAGAATCTTCGTTTTTTACGATAAACTCATCTTGTAATTGGATGAGATTTTTTAATCTGCGTTCTAAGGTTTCTTTTTCATTTTGTAAAGAACTAGGAATGGATTCACCACGAGTTGTCAAATCACGAATTTTAAGTTTGAGATCATCTAGTTCGGTTCCCCAAACTTCGATTTGTTTTTGGTATTTTTCTTCTTTTTCGTAGTTAATGGTTCCAACTGTTTTGGTTCCTTTGAATAACATATGTTCCAAAAGGTGGGCCGTTCCTGCTTCTTCCGGAGTTTCATCTACGGCACCCACAAGAAATTTAATGTACAAAGCAACCGTTGGTGAAGTTCCACGTTTCATCATCACAACGGTAAGACCATTTTCCAAATGAATGGTTTTTATCTTTTCACGAAACTGGGTTTCGGAAGTCCCAAAAAATTGGTCCTGGGAAAAAAGGGGTAAAAATTGTAGTGAGATACAAAGGAAAAAGATTCGTAATTTCGACATCATCTACTAGTCTTGAAGTTGGAAATGGTTCGTAAACTTCTAATTTTAAGCCTCTTTTGTTCATGCCGCCTCTTTACCATTGCAGATCCTAATTATGTAGAAAGGGCTCTTCAAAATGAAACAGACGAAGGATTTATCTCGCGCGAATTCTTCCAAATCAAAGTAGAAATTCCAGTCACTTACAAAGAACTCTCCGGAGTGGCAAGACGAGAAGACTGCAAACGTCGTGCTTTCGTCCAAAGAGAGATTTTGAGTTTGCCTTTTCTAATGAAGATCCAAAGGCAAAAGCATCAGTTTGGCGATGGATTTCTGGATTATTCAAAGTCGCTAGAAGGAAAGGATAGAGAGACTAGACTCCGCTCCAATGCCCCTCAAAGTCCAACAGCGACTGCGGGAACAGGAACCGCTACCCAAGCAGGAACAACCCAAACAACAACTCCTTCCGAAGCTGCCCTGGGAACAGCCCCATACCAAGCGTTATCCACTACAAATTCTGCCCAACCGCAAACAACCACCCAGAACCAGGGGAACCTAGGCGAAGTTAGGGGCAATCCCCAAGCACCAAAAGAAAACACAATTGAAAACACACACAACTTTGCTTGGTTCTTTGATGGCCTTATCCTTTACAAAGAAGATTATACCGATCGCACAAAATGTGCTTTCCTATTCCGCAACATCCAACCTAAATTAATGGAACGTGTGGAGAGAACTCCGCTTTTAGAACCTAGGAAACTGTAAATGAACAAAACAATATCAAGGATGATCCTTTCTTTTGCCATTCTAACTCTTGTTTGGAGTTGTAAGTCCAAAGAAACCAAAGAAGTTCCACAAACAAAAGATACAGAAAACGAAGTGATTCTCGAATTTACAAAAGCAAAGGAAGGATTCCTTTCTGAGTCGTTGTTTCAAGTAGCGGTATCGAGTGTTCTTCCCACCGAATCAGAACGAACAGAAGAAGCAAAAACCATTGCGGAACAAAAGTCTCTCAACTTGTTAAAAACATTTACCATCCCCAATCTTTCAGATAAGGGACGTAAAGAACTTCGTGAGATTTCTAAAGAAGGAAAAATTGTAGATAAAAACGTTTCCATTGGAGGAAGGTATTTCTTCTTATACCAAATCCAAAAACCCAACTTAAAACGCCTTGTGACAAAAGACTTAGAATAAAACTCTTAAGTCTTAGTTAGATAGAAAATGATTTGTTTACCTTAGCTGGGATACAAATGTTTTTCACAAAGTTACAATAAAACAATTTTGCATCTAGTTGCAACTTCCCCTTACCTTCCACTTGGAAGGTTAAGGGTTTTACATACTCAAAGTATTCTGGTTTTTTGGGGTGTATTGGCCCTTTCAATTTTAAATCTGCATTTAGAACTTTTAAACCATCAGCACCTGACAAAAAAATGCGATGTGGTGCTTCCATTTGGAACCCAAAGTCTTTGGGCAAAAATAGTTCCAACTCATACTTCCCCGTTGCCTTCTGTTTGACGGAAATCTCAATGGGATGGGATTCTAAGGGATCGGCTTTCAATACACTAATAGAATCATCGCAACCGATAAAACCTAAAAAAAACAGAAGAGAGAATAAGGTAAAATTTCGAAATTGTTTCATACAATGATTAGACTTATAAAACTTTTCGTAGAACCACGCAACGATTAGAATTTGTACCTTTTTCGTTATTCGAAACCTGCCAACAATTCGAAAGTTTTGTGAAACTTTGAGTATGGACATAGGTTTTATTCCAAACAAGGCCCGTCCCCTCTGCCATCCGAACCACATCCTCATCCAAATATAGAATGGAATTTCCTTTTTTGACTTCGCCCACTTCCATTACCATATACGAACCTTTCTTAAGAACCCTTGCCGATTCCTTTAGGGTAGAACGAATGAAAGTATTCCAATCATTTAAGTTACTAAAGATGCTGAGTTTTCTATCCTTAGACTTCTTAATGTCTAAAAACCAGTGGCGCAACCAATTGTCTCCTTCGTAGTCCACCTTATCTAGGAAAGGTGGAGAAGTCACAATCAAATCTACCGATTCCGATTCTACGTTGGGAACTGAATTGGCAGAATTTAAAGAATACAAATTGTTTTTAGAGAATTCATGATAAAAAGGAGGGATTGGCATCGCCAAATCACGTTTCATCTTTTGGAAAATTCTTGGTTTGATCGGACGGTATTCAGGAGTTTGGCCACGTTTGATATTGTTCTTGGCTTGTGCTTCGGAAGGAATCGAAACTTGTGGAAACGTATAAACAGAAAAAAATCCAGTGCTATGGCCATGTAAACGAGAGAGTGCGATGAGTGAAATAAACTTCATCTCTACAGAATGGTCTATTGCCATATAGGTCTTTAGATTTTTGATTTCTCGAAGAGTTCTTGGATGAAAAAAAGGAAGTAAGTTTACATCGAATGGATCATCTTCTACTTCCTTTTCCAAATCCAATGAATTTAACTTCTTCTCTAGGTCTTCGAGTTTCGGAACATATTGCCTAGCGCTCGCAAGGAAAATAGACAATGGATGGATGTCATTATGAACCGCCACATGCCCTTCAATATTGGCTTGGATGGCGGTAGTTCCTCTACCACCAAACGGATCATAAACGACTCTATTTTTCTTTTTTAGAAATTCCTTCATAAAAAAAGAAGGAAGTTCTGGTTTAAATGATGCTCTATAACTTACGGTATGATGAATTGAATGTCCTTGGCGTTGTTTTGCAGTCCAAAACTCACCAAATACAATTTTTTCGGAATCCTTTAGTAATCTGCCTGCTCCTGCCATCCTTTGCAAAAGCCTCCTCTCTCTTTATAGAAAGATCGGAGGAAAGGCGAATTCTAAATTGGATTTTTTATGGAAACCTATGGGACATAGTCTTTATGATTGGGGAAGACTCGGAACAAAATGAATCTTTGTTTCATAATACTTTCGATCGCAATTAACATAGGGCCAAAACCACTTTTTTTGTTTTCTTTGTTTTATATTCAGTAATTCCATTGGATTGATTTATATCCGTTTCTCCATCAAAATACATAATGATTTGATCAACGGGTCGGTATCGTCCTTTTCTATACAACTTAGGAAGAATTGGTTTAAACGTAATCCGAATACTAATTTCCTTTCCAAAGATCTGATAGAGTTCGTCGATAGTAGTTCTCCCAGGTTGGATTTTCTCTATTTGTTCATCGTAAATCCAAATGTACTTTCTTTTACCTAACTCTCCGTAATTGATATCGATTTCATCTTCATTCCCTTTTGTTTGTTCTGGGTTACAAAACAACATTAATAGAAAGACCGTGATTCCTGCGACACTTCTCATATATCGTTAGTATCTGACGGATCAGTTGGAACCCTGTTATTTCTTTGCCACGATCAAAAGTATTAAGATTGGAAAAGTTTCGAGAACCAACCTTTGTCCTGGTTAGGCATATTCTCTTGATTGTCTGATTTCTTGAGTTCCACGACCCATTGATTAAAAATATCTCCAGCGGTCCATTCTTTATGATTTGTATAATGAAGGTCATAACTAATATCATCATTAAACTTACCAGTCTTAGGAAAGTAGGCCATTTTCAATAATGTGGGAACTTCTCGTTTAGCTTGCAAAAAGAGTTCCCTTACTTCTTTCAAAGATTTCCCCCCTTCTCGCAGAAGAGAAATAACCCTTGCATCGCTAAGGTCATATTTCTTTTTCGAAGCAACATTCAGCTTATGAACTTCTGTTAATTTGCCATTAATTCTATAAATTAGTTCGTATGCGATAATATTTCCCTCTAAAGAACCAAATACATAAATTGTATCTACTTCTTTTTTATTGAAATCTACAAATTCAAATGCAATCTCGATCATCTGTTCGCAGAGAACTTGAAATTTTTGATCAAATTCAATTGTTGGCATAATTAACCTTTCTATTCATTACGTTAGCTGTTAAGTTTTATTGGCCTTCTGAGGTCAAAATAGCTTTGGCACTAAGGAAAGTCTTTTAAATAATCGCCTATTTCGGTATAGACCTTATCTTTAAGAACACTTGCATACTGAATTTCAAATTCATCACCTAATTCTTCTTTTAGCTTCATCCATATCTCAACACCTTCAGATTCGAATTCTAGCGATTCCTCTTCTGAAAATTCAATGGAATCAGGAGGGTATTCTGAATCATAACCCTTATCAAACCATTTTCTCCAGTTTTCAAGTTTTCCTTTTAACTCGTTACTTAATTTGAGTTCATATTCCTTAAAAGGATCTCCCGTACTATCAAAAAAACCTTCAACATTAAGTATCCATATTGGATAACATTGAACCTCTGCCATTAGTTTGATTACTTTTTTCATCTTCAAACTTTATGAGATGTATTTGGGCAAATGTCTTCAAAAAAATTCATGCAATCTACCTCTATATTTTCAATATTTAGATAGCGTTCTTTGCTTTTTCTTTTTGCCCTCTCAAAATCTGCCTCTGATGGAATATATGTCATTGATCTGCCGTATTTATTTACTTTTTAAATTTTTCCGTTTCTTATCGGAGATAACGATCTCCGATAATCATACGAACAAAAGCGTAAAATATATATAACCAATATACTAAACTTGGTAACGAGATATACAATTCGGGTATCCCTTTTTGAATTTCTTTCCATCCAAAGATGATCACTAAAATTGCATGCAACCAACTATATAAATGAGGATGAGAAGGAAGAATTATCATATAATATAAAAAAATGATAAAAGATATTCCGATAACTTTCATTTCCCTTTCCAATTTGCAACAGGCGGAATGTAACCCATCTCTAAAAGTTTTTTCCCATAATGAGGATCGTTTAAAAAATCTTGATATTCTTTATTCTTCGCTAATTTCTTTTCAAAATCAGATTCTTCCCAATAGCAAACTTCTTTGTGCGCGTTCGTCGTTCGATTCGGCTTAGTGTCATAGTGTAACATTTTGATTTGGAAATATTTTGAAGTACAGCGCTCGTAACCCCAGATGGACATATTCGAATTCTTTGTAATTTCTTTCAATGTTGTTTCCATAGCATCTACCGTACTCAGTTCAGTAACGATATCACTTTCTTTGTCCCAATCAATGATGGAGTAAAATTGAATGCTTCCCTTATATAGATAAAATTTGACAAGTGGAACTGTGTTTGCTTTTGATATAGTATATTCCTGTGTTTTAATGATAGTTCCTTTATATCCTTCATACCTAATAAATCTATCGATAGGGACATATTTTTTTCGATACTGATAAGGAAGAATAGGAGAGAAGGTAAATCTTTCCATTATTTTTCGTCCCAAAATTTGGTATAGCTCTAACTCGGTAGTTTCACCAGGTTTTATTAGTTCCAGTAAACTCACATCTACATTGAATAATTGTCGGGTATCCTGATTATGAATATCCATTTCATCAGGAATGATCCTTTCTTCTGAACAAGATTGACTCGAAAAAAAGATAAGGAATAAAAGTATTAACTTAGTTTTCATTTTTATGTTTGGTTAGGGGGGAGCTGGTGAACCCTCTGGTATGGTTCAAATTTGAAACTGGTTTTAAAAATTGACATTTACTTTTTCAAATTTCTTCGAGCTATATATTCTTCAAGCCTCTTCTCTCGAAGTAACCGTTCAAATTTTTCCTCTTTTGTCTCATTAAAATATTCTCGCTTTACAGGTTTTCCTGGATTCACTACAATTTTTTCTTTTAGTTTTCCCTTATCGTCATACCTAGTTCCGATTCCAACTAACTTATCGTTCCGATACTTTCCAAATTCATATAGAGCGCCATTTTCATGAAAAGTTTTATACTCACCTTCTTTCTTTCCGTTTAAATAATTAGCTGATTGATACGGTTTCCCATTTTCCCAAAAAGTTTGTAGTTTCCCTTCATACTGATCATCTTTGTATTCAACCGTTCCCGCAAATTCTCCACTGGGCCAGAATAGTCTCCATATCCCATTTTTTTTCCGCTGAACAGTCTCACCAACTTCCCACTTTCTAAAATCAAAGTTAAATGTAGCTTCCTTAGGAATTTCCTTTGGTCTTATTTCTGGAGGTAAATTCTCTCTAATCAATGGGTTTTGGCTGCGATATTTCGCTCTCGCACTCCACCTGCCATTACTAAAAGAAGTCAATTCATTGTAATCTCCTTCCGTCCACAAAATGTATGATAGTTGTCCGCTATGGTTCCAAGTGACGATTTTTTCCCGATTCCCGATTTTTTCGACTAGCTCGTAAGAATTATCTTTAGAGTCAAACTTCGCATCAGCTGGAATATTACTCGGCCGAGCATTCAATGCGACACTAATTACGATATAAATTACAATTATTACTTTCATATTTTTATTTCTCACTCACATTAAACATAACTTAGAGTTTGCGAATATTCCAAAGACTATACCATGTTAGATGAATATTCAACAAACATCCTTTCGTTAACCTATTTAAGGTGACGTTATTTCAAAACATTACGAATAGATAAAACTAGAATCTATACGGAAGAGAGCTTCTATTTCCGGTAATGGTTTTGATTTCACAACTATTTGTTCAGAAGTCCTCTCATCCATATAACTTACGCTATGTGCATGGAGAAGTTGCCGATCTGCCCCAAGTTCTGCTAACAATTCCGGGGTGAGCCCAGATTGGACAAAGTCCAAAAACATTGTTTCACGAGGCCCATATAGTTTATCTCCAAGAATCGGATAACCCAAATATAGAAGACTCGCACGAATTTGATGAATCCTACCAGTCACTGGCCTGACGAGAACCAAACTTATGTTTTGTGATTCATTGAAACATAATGGCATAAAACTTGTCGAAACCGATTTACTATCTAAAAATTCATCGGTCGAAAATTTCATTTTCTTTCGAATGGCGGAATCCAAATCTTTACCGATATATCCTTCGAGAAAAACTTCCCGATCGAACTTTCCACGCACCACAGCCAAATATTCTTTTTTTACTTCTCTCGACTCAAATTTCTTTTGGAGCCAAGTGCGACTTTCTTCTGTTTTTGCAAAAACCACAACCCCAGATGTCTCCCGATCCAACCGGTGGACAGGAATGATTTTCGGATATAACTCTTCCAGAAGATTTAGTAAAGTACGAGTGCGGTATCTTCCCGCCGGATGCATTGGCAAATTACCGGGTTTGTCGACAAAGAGGAAATCTTCTGTTTCCTTTAGGATGGTATAGTTTGTATCCACTTCCGGCTCTTGGATCCGCCCAGGAATTGGTTCATATGTGACACTGTCTCCCTCCCGAAGGACAAGGTCTCTTGTCGCGATAGTTCCAGACACTTTGACACGGTTCTCTGCGAGTAAAAATGTCCACTCATCCGGACTGTGATAGGGAAATTTAGTGGTGAGAAATTCAAAGACCGTCCGCCCCTTATATGGGTAACGAATCAAGGATTGGTAAGAACTCATAAATTAAGATTCTTGGTTTGGTTCTTCTTCTGCTGGCGGTTCTTCCGCGGGAAGGGATTCTTCAAAAGCAGCTCCAAATGGATCCCCAGGTTCATCTACGGCACCTACAACTTCTGATGATTCTTCAGTGGAAACTTCAGACGAAGAACCTTCTGTTTCAGAATTTTCCGTTGAAAGAGCTGCGTCTCCACCCTCTTCTTCTTTTCCAACATTTAAAAAATCTTCTAAAACTTCTACATCTTTCTCTGTTAGGTTATAGAACTGGCAACCCACTCGGAAGTTTGTTTCTTGGTTCCGGATGTTTTTTATGATTCCACGAATGGTAACTTTTTTTCCCGCCTCTAAATTTAAGTCAAAGAGGATGGTTCCATTCAAAGTTACCGATCTAGAAAAAGAACGTGAAGGAGCATGGATAAAACTAATACCACCCATACTTAAATCCATCACCTGGCAAACATCACGTGACTCTTGGAAAACTCCGGTACTAATGATATCTCGACTGACTGCATTTGCAAAAGTTTGGATTTGTTTATAAATTTCAAAATCAAGTGGTTTTTCGGACAAAACCTGAACGTAACCTAAATGCACATACCCTTTGTATTTGATAGGAACACAAATTTCTGAAGTAAAGCTGTCTGCAATTTTAGAATTTTCGAAAATTCTTAAATATTCATCAAAAGGAAAAAAAGCAGGTGAAGCTGTAGATTTCTCCTTACGATCAACGATAAAAATATCCTTATCGTAATGATGCATGAGTCGGAGACGGTTATCCATTCGACCTGCAAAAAAAATAGAAGATAAGGGAAAGGCTTTGGCTAGTTTTGTTCGGTATGCCAAAAGAATCGCATCCACTTTTTTATCATCAAACCCAATCGCCTTTGATACATCATTGACATTGATGATATTGGAAACAACCATCCCAGTTTGGATTTGGCTAGTGTCCACACGAGAACCTTGCCGGGATGCTGCAGTGATTTGAATTTTAGCCGGTGTGAGGATTTCGATTCCGTTTCCATCTCCACCAGCAACAATGAAATGTGCTAAAAACTTACTACCATTGTGGACAACGGTAAGAACCCTATCCCTGTTCGGAAACTTTAGATTAGTATTGATGATAAGAGCCTTATTTTTTAAAGCAATGATTTTGACAGGGTATTCTTTTTCTGAATTGATAATGTATGCAGGCAGTTTACCGAACAAAGCGGTAATCACTTTTAAAATCCCTTCGAGGTCTTTGATTTCCTTATCCATACTCAACCGTGAAGTTTATGAAGCAACATAGTTCGCTTGATGTCCACCAAAGTTTTCGCTCCGGTAACACTCATTGATTGTTTTAGTTCTTCCGAATATTTTTGCAAAAGAAAACGAACTCCAGCATCTTCCCCCCCTACTAGAGAAATTGCCACTGGCCTTCCGAGAAGAACTGCATCAGCACCTAGAGCAATCATCTTAAAAACATCCATTCCAGAGCGAATTCCCCCATCCACAAGTAAGGGAATTTTTCCCTTCACCACTTCGGCAATTTTAGGGAGAACACGAGCTGTACCCGGCATTCCATCCAAAACCCTGCCTCCATGGTTCGAAACCACAATGGCGGAAAATCCACCTTCATATGCGAGTTTCGCATCTTCTGGATTCATAATCCCTTTTAAGACAAAAGGTAACTTTGTTTTTTCCTTTAATTTGATCAATCGTTCCAAAGGTCTTGTGATACTCGATAAATTCTTCTGGACCATGGTTTTGAAATTCACTGCATCGATGTCCATTCCTAGAGCAAACACTCCGTCCGATTCCGCTTGTTGGAATCTATCCACTAACATCGATTCATCTTCTCTTGGTTTACAGATCAAAATCCCTTTACCGGAAGATTTTTTTAAAGCCTCTAACATAATTTTATATTTTTCAGGAGAAGCTCCGTCACCAAGCCAAGCAAGACTTCCATTTTGGACAAAAGAACGAACGACCATATTTGCATAATCCGCATCTGTCATCACAAAGTTCATATTGGTTCCAACCCCTGTCATTGGGGCTGCCATAATGGGAGTTTTTAAATCATAACCTAAAAACTGAGTTTGGATTTCAGGAAACACATGGTCTCGAATGTAACCGGGGACTATCGAATATTCGGAAAGAGCGGCGCTATTGTCATGGAAGGTTTCCATTCTACCCACTCCACCCATTCCCGGAATTCCTGAGGCACAATTGCTACCGTCACATTGTTTACATACCCAACAAATATCTTTACCAAAACGAATTCGTGCCTGATCGTTAATTTCCTTCTCTGTGACAGAAAATTGTTCATCCACTTCAAACCGAATGGATTTTTTTACTTTTTCAAAAACTAGATCTGCATCTTTTAAATTATCAGCCACAATGATGACGTGGCCCGACTTATCAATGTTATTTGTCGGTTCTTTTATGATATCACCTGGTTTGGATTGGATAAAAACCTCAGAAACCCCATCGATCTTTTTTGTTTCTTCTACACCACCAATAGAAACAAGTTTCCCAGGTTTAGATAGTAACGACCTTTCAATGGACACTCTGGACAAAACAGGATCTAAGTTGTCAGGAGTTTCTCCGAGAGAAATAAGAAGGGCTGCACGGTTTAAGTTCACACCCGTAGACAAAGGATAGGTAAACGCTGACATAAAACCACCAGAAAGTCTTGCAGCGATTTCACCAATTTTCACTCCCTCTTTTGTGACTTTGATGTCCCCTTTGCCTGCACCAAGATGGATTCCTAATGCCCGCATTCCGCCTGCCATCACTCGTTCCACTTCATCCAAAACTTCTTTGGACATCGCAGAAGGCATGTTATGTCCTACTTCTATAAAATATGGTTCTCGTTCAATGATTCGGTCTGCAATCCCTGTCATTCGAATTTGGCCTTGGAAAGCAAGTGCATCTACGGAAAGTTCAGGCCCTTCCATATATTCTTCCAAAATCAATTCACCCGTAGGACAAAATCTTTTGGCATGACGAAAGGCCGTGGGAAGGTCGTCTTTGTTATTTACTTTGATGACTCCGCGAGCCCCCATATTGTCAGCTGGTTTCATGACCAAAGGAAAGGTCAATGAATCCAGGGCATCTTTGGCATCTTGCAAAGACCAAACAGGTGCAAAACGGGGAATTGGCATTCCAAACTCTTTTAGCCTTTGGCGCATCTTCACTTTGTTAGATGCCGCTTCCGCATCCACAAACCGAATCCCTGGAAGTTGTAAGGCAGAAGCCACGGCAGCCACTGTCATACTCGCATCGGTTCCCGCAGTGATCACACCGTGGATCTGAGTATTTTGTGCAAATTTTTTAGATTCCCTAACCATTCCTTCCACGTCCTTAGTGGACATGACAATGGCTTCGTCTGCGATTTGAAACCCAATGGATGCGGGATTCATATCGGCAACTACAGTATGAAGTCGCATGGTTTTTGCTGTTTGGATGATGGGAACCTGAAGGAGTCCCCCACCAATGATCAGAATGGTTTTGCCTTCGACCGATTTCAAATGGTAACGCTCTCCGCCTCTAAAACAAAATTTGTTTTTACCTTTCTTGTGATGGAACCTTTCTGAATGATCCCACCTGCAAATAAATAATCACCATTTGTTGGATAAAAAGTTGCAGATTGGCCCGGGGTTACACTTTTTACATCTTCCAAAAATTCTACTTTCCAAGTGTTTCCAAGAGAAGTCACCTTACAATGAACAGGTGCACTTCTGTATCGGATTTGGACTTTCATTTCTTTGGACGTGCCCACTTCCATAGGAGTGAGTGCCTGATAAGTAATTTCTTCTAAAACAAAAGATTCCGAAACAGTTTCTTCTTCTTCCCCAAGCACAACCGTTCCATCATCTTCAATGGACAGAACGTAAAGTGGATTTTTCCATGCGATCCCAAGGCCTTTTCTTTGGCCGATGGTGAATCCTTCTTTTCCTTGGTGTTTGCCTATGATTTGGCCGGAAGCCAATTTAAGGAATCCAGGTGTGAATTCCATTCCTTTCTTTTTTAAGAAAGATCGGTAGTCATTTTCAGGAATAAAACAAATCTCTTGGGATTCTGGTTTTTCGGCTACAGGAAGACCCATACGTTTTGCAATTTCACGCACTTGGGTTTTGTCCATATCACCCAAAGGGAAAACCGTATTTTTAATATTTTCTTGAGACAAACCGTACAAATAGTACGTTTGATTTTTTTTCATGTCAACGGCATTACGGATGGCATAACGCCCATCCACCTCGATGACACGGGCATAGTGGCCTGTGGCGATTTTTTCTATCCCCAAAATTTTGGCTTGTTCAAAAAGAGCACCAAACTTTACAAAGGTGTTGCATTCTACACAAGGGTTTGGTGTCCTTCCATCTTTATAATCATTAATAAAACGGTCGATGACTCGTTCTCCAAACACCTTTTCCATTTTGATTACGTAAAAAGGAATGTTTAAAGAAAGACCTACATCACGTGCATCACGGATGTCCTCGGGAGAACAGCAGGATTTTTTTGTGGTATCACACGCGGGAGCTTCGTATTCCCATGTACGTAGGTTGACTCCGATCACGTCGTAACCTGCTTCCATTAGAAGTCCTGCGGCCACTGCGCTATCCACCCCACCACTCATCGCTACTATGATTTTTTCTTTTTCTTTCACCTTAGTTTTTGGTGCGAACGATCCCGATGCGGTTCCGGGAAAAATCCCAAAACAAAGGACGAGTCCTAAGGACATTCAATCCGATCGACCAAACCTCTTCCTTATCCTTGTCCCCTGGCAAAAGGAAATTCTCAAGTGAAATTCCGCTAAGGAATTGGACTTGTTTGTATTCTTCTCGGATTCCCGATTTGGCTATTAAATACAATTCGGAACTTGTTTCCTGAAGTTTCGCCGGTAAGATTCGATTTCCGGGAAAGAACACCTTCTTTTCTCCTAAGATTCGGTCATTAAACCCAGGAGGGATCATCGTCAGGGAAGATCCAGTGTCCACCATCCCAAAGGAAATATAATCTTTGGGATATTCAAACTGAACGTAGTAATAATCTCCTTTTTTCTTCGTGTTCAGAATTTTTAAATCGGTAGAAAGATAGGCATCGGGGTGATCACAAAATGGGGAATCTTCAGGGAAACGTTTCAATTCTTCCCCAAACCAAAAGATACAAGTTCCTTGGAAGAAATCAAGGCCGAGAAGACCCGGAAAGGATTCTGGCAAAATTCCTTTTTTGTTTTTTAAGGAAAACTTAAGACCATTCAGTTGGAATTCCTTTTCTTCTTCCGTGGATGTTGATTCATAAAAACTAAGTTCCGAACCCGTATCCCAAAAAAAGGAAAATGTTTTTCCTTCTGATTCAATTCCTGTGAAAAGGAGATGGGTTCCTTTATCAACAACGGCAATCGAAATATGGGGAGGTAAAGGTTTTGATGTGGGGAATTGGTATGAAACAGGTGTTTGGTGGATTCGAAGGGGACTTGGAACACAAGCCCCTAAACAGAAAAAGGAAAATAGAACTACACTAACTTTTTGATACAACGAACATTTGGACATCTTGTGTAATCTACGATACAATCACGGTATTCAATTCCCGTATTTACGTCCTTAGTTTTGTATTCAATAAAACAAGAGTATGGTTGAAAATCATACGACGAAAGTCCAAGTGCCCGATTGCGAATGGATTCATATACATCGGAAGGAACCGAAGGGGAAAGATCGTTGAGTAGGTATGCCGGCTCTGCCATACTCTACCCATCGGCAAATTTCCTAATCTTTATAACAAATTGTGCGGTTTCTACCGGAATGTTTGGCCTGGTAGAGCGCCTTGTCTGCCCTTTCGATCAAATCTTTATTACTTCTGTCTGTGGTGCGGAAACTAGAAACTCCCACTGACAAGGTAACTTTGAGGTCGGTTCCATCATTCGGGTTTTTCACCACCATCGATTCGACGGCTTTCCGGATTTCCTCTCCCTTAACCATCGCCTCCTCTTCTGTGGCTCCTGGCATTACGAGACAAAATTCTTCCCCACCGTAACGGGCCGGAATGTGGTGGCGCTGGCTTGCGTTAATCAACTGTTTTGCGACCTCAATGAGAACCACGTCCCCTGCTTGGTGGCCATAGGTATCATTAAAATTTTTGAAATGATCCACGTCGGTAAATAACAAACAAAGTCTGGATCCTTTTTTACGACTACGATCCATTTCTTCTTTGAGTTTGGTTTGGAAGTAATGGTGGATTTTTAAACCCGTCATCATATCGACAGTGGCAAGTTCATACAACCTTGCATTGTCCACAGCAATCCCTGCAAGGTTCGCAAGAGTTGTCATAAATTCTTTTTCATCTTCCGAAAATTCTTCAGAAGTCATTTTGTCCCCAAGGACAAGAAGTCCATTCACCTTACCTTTCGCGTTTAGAGGGACTAAGATCTCCGCTCCCATCTTTCTCAGGTAAGTGATATCGGGAATGGATTTTAAAGAATCCATCAGTAGGATTTGGTCCATCGTAATGGCTTTGGGTTTTTCTTCAAAATAATGGATGAGAGGGCTATCGATTTTAACTTCGTAGTTTTGTTCTTCTGTGTTTAACTCAAAACCCTTAATGGATTGTGGTTCTAATTTAAAAAGACCTAAATCAATTTCTGGCTCTAAGTACATTGCCGCATGGAGAGTCTGCAGCTGCGCCAAACAGATGTTAAGAATTGCATCAATTAAATACTTATAGTCTAACGTGGAATTCAGGGCACGGGAAATTTCCAGTAGCTGTTTTTGGTCGTAGATTTTTTTTTCGTAATGCTCAAAAACGATATCAGTGTTTTCTTTAAAAGACAAAACGCACCGCCAGAATTCTGTATAAGATAGGAATCATTCGTCCTTTTTGACTACTGTAAAGTAAGATTTTGGCGGAAACCGATAAATTTATATGGGTGAGAAAATAGCAAAGTTTTCATAATGATTACGTTGACAATTTAACAATCTTTAAAATAATGGTCTTATACCGCGCGGTGGAGCAGCTGGTAGCTCGTTGGGCTCATAACCCAAAGGCCACAGGTTCGAATCCTGTCCGCGCAACCGTTTTTATCCTTTCCCTAATTCCTTACTTCTCTCCGTCGCTCTTTTGATTGCATCTCTTACGGCGGTTGAGAATCCACCTCTTTCCAAAGCATCCAATCCATGAATGGTCGTTCCTCCGGGAGAAGTCACCCAGTTTCGCATTTCCATGGGATGAAGGTTTGGGTCATTCTCTCTTAGTTTACGAAAATACACGAGTGTTCCTTCAATGGTTTCCATAGCCAAAGACAAGGATTCCTCGTAACTCAGCCCCTCTTGTAAGCCACCCTCTGCCATTGCTTGTAAAAAAGTTAAAACATAAGCCGGACCGGAACCAGAAAGACCAGTCACTGCATCCATCAGTGATTCTTTGGAAACACGGATCTGACTTCCCATTCCACTAAACAGCCGTTCTACGTTTGATACACTGGCATCATCACAAAAGTACGCTATGGCCCCTCGTTCAGAAACCAAAGGAAGATTTGGCATCACTCGAACGGAATACGAACCTTGGGGAGCCGCTTCCAAAATTTGTGAATAGGAAATTCCGGCAGCAATAGAGACAAAGGTAGCTGGTTTCGAAAATTCTTTTAGGACAGGAATCACAAGATTTGGTTTCACAGCGATCACGATCACATCTGTTTCTTTAATTATGGAATCTAAGGTTCCCACGAGGTTCACGCTAGATACAGGAGATTCTTTTAAGTTAGGATCAAATCCATATACCTTGGTTCCTTTTTTGACAAGGGCAGAGGCAATCGCTGCCCCCATCTTTCCAAGGCCTACAACCCCGACTGTTTCAATTGGTTTTTTCTGCATAGTTCCTATCTCCAAAAATCTTTGAACCCACTCTTAAATAGTCGGATCCTAATTCGCAGGCGATTTCATAATCACCACTCATACCCATTGATAATTTTTTATTTGGGTAATATGTATTTCGAAGTTCCGCCAGAAGGGAAAACACTTCCCTCGTCTCTCGTAAATCGCCACTCGAAGGCCCCATACCCATAAACCCTTCCCAAATACAAAATTCGTTTTGATAACTGGAAAGTGTATCTTTCATAGAACGTAAAGTTTCTAAACCCATTCCATGTTTGGTATTTTCTTCGGTAAGGTTGGTTTGCACAAAATACCGAATTTCTTTTTTTTCTTTTTCGGCACGTTTCAGAAGTTCCTTTAAGGAAGAGATACTGCCTACCCCATGAGTATAAGAAAATACACCGAATAACTTTCGTAAGGTACCGGATTGCACAGGGCCAATATGATGTAATTTGACTGAAGTGACAGCTTCTGGAAACTCTTCTCTTAGTTTTGTGAATTTAGAGATGGCTTCCGGGATATAATTTTCGCCGAACTCACGTATCCCTTGTAAATATGCTTCTCGCACCACTTCATAAGGTTTGGTTTTGGAAACGGCAATGAGGACAGGTGATTTGTTCGGGAACAAATCTTTTAAAGAATTTTGGATGGAAAGATACGAAGAACCGTAATCGGACACGATTACTTAGCTAACGCTTTTTCTAAGGATTCAATCCGACGTTCGATTTCCACAAATCGTTTTTCGTTTCGATCGTTTTGAGTAGAAAGTTTTTGTTCTACTGACCGCATCCGCACTTCTAAATTGGAAGATCCAGATTCCTCATAACTATTCTTTTTAGAATTTTGTGAGTAGGTTGTTTCTTTGGATTTAGTTCTTTGTTTTTTAGAAGATACCGAATTTGATTTTTTGTTACGACTTACATAAGTTTTTGAAGGTTTCGAAACTTTGGATTCTTGTTTTTTCGTGACCTTTTCAAAATTCTCTACATCCACTTTTGGTTGTTTGGTGGTCGTTGTAGATTCTTTTAACTCAGAAACTGATTCTTCTTTTTTAGAAGCCTTCTTTGTTTTTTTGGTTTCGTCTTTCGGAGCGAAGGATTCTTCCACTTGGTCTAATTTTTCTTGTAAACGAGAACTTGTATCAACCTTCTCTTTGGATTTGGTCGAGGCTGCCACAGAAACAGAACGTGGGCGCTCTGTCTCAGGTTCCATATCTTCTAAACTAGGGAGTTCTGGGAGTTTAGATCTGTCTTGGCCAGAGTCTTTCGATTCGTTTTTTGTGAACTCTTCTTTCGGAGCCGGGATTCCAGGGTTTTCTCTTTCGATTTCCCGATCCACCATCTCGATATCTCTATTTTTTCCGATGGTTTGGAGTTTTTGGTAAATTTCGTTTCTATAGATAAATGCAAAAATGAACGATGAAAGAAGTAGAACCACTAGAATGGCAGTTGTGAGTATTTTCAAATTGTCGCGGCGGCCCATGACGTGCGGATTCCTTTCCTTTGATAGAAATAGAGTACACGTTTTTGGGTTTTCGAAAAGTGAGAAATCATGAGATTTGCAAAAAAATTTACATTCTGTTTGGGTTTCCTACTCATGATTTCCGATCTTTTGTCTCTTCCGAGACCTCATGATCCCGATGAATCTGGCCGGGTGCAAATTTTAAAATCGGCTCTCACCATTGATACAAGTTACCTCCTCTTTTTGGTAGAAGACTTTGAAGGAGAAAGACCTTGGGATTTTTACCGAGTGGATTCGTTTTTAGCAGTCACTCAATTCGCAGCGAAAGTTCCCAAGTCGGATGCATTTTTACAAGAAACCACCATCTTAAAAGAATCAGGGTATACCAACCTACAAAACCAAACCAGTTTCCTCCTCCAAAGTTATGTAGAAAATCCAAGACTCGACCATTGGGAGGTGAGGCCGAAAGAACCAATTCTTATGCCACTCGGAATGCCCATCCAAGGAATCCTTTGGGTGTATTCAGAAGGTCACCATATCAATCTCAGCATGGGACTTTCTCAGAAAAAATCTAAAGATTTGTATTTTGATTTGGGGACTTTGAACTTTGTGGGTTGGCGCCGGTTGGAATTTAAAATCAACCTTCCCAAAGAAAATACAAGACTCATCCAATCTATGTCCTTCCCTATTTCCTTTGCCTCATTTCGATTAAAAAGTTTGGCTTCACAAAAGAAAGGAGAGTTTCATTTATACTTTGACAATTTGAGTTTTGTGATAGATAAAAGAACTTTCATCTACCCTGGTTCAGAAGTGAATGATACCTGGGGTAACAAACGCTAAATGGTATATTTTTTTTACAACATTCTTGTATTTTTCATCAGTTCTACTTTAACGTTCCTTTCCTTATTTGTAAAAAAGATAAGAGAAGAATTACAAAAAAGAAAACTTTCCTTAGAAAGTATTTTTTCAAAATCTGCTGAAGGTAAATTGGTAGTTTGGCTTCATGCAGCAAGTGTGGGTGAACTGGATCAGGCCCGTGCTCTCACAGAAACCATTCGGAAAAAAAACAAAAATGTTTTTATCATCCAATCTGTTTTTTCTTCTTCCGTAAAAGAATCAACATTTGCCGACCCACTCGCGGATGTGTATTTTTATCTTCCATTGGATACTGCCAATGCTTACGACAAAATATTTTCTCATTTCCGCCCTCAAGTGTTATTGATCATGGCCTGGGACACGTGGCCCAATCTTTTGAAAAAAGCAAAACAGAATGGTACCAAAACTTATTTAACCTGCGCTAGTTTGTCCTCCCAGTCTTCCCGAAAAAATCCTCTTGTTCGATCCTTAACAAAAGCTTCCTTCCAATACCTTACGGGAATTTATCCAAGCCATGAACTGATGGCAAAGGAATTTACAGATCTCATCTCTCCTAAAACCGACTTTATTGTGTTAGGAGATACTCGATTTGAATCGGTACTTGGAAAATTAGAAACCAAATCCCCAAACCCAGCCTTCCTTCGTTTTGTTTCTGAACAAAAAAGTTTTTTAACCCAAAACAAACCCATCATCTTGGGGTCAACTTATGGAATTTGTGAAGAACGATTTACCGCTTATTTAAAAGAAAATTCTGATGATGCGTATTATTGGATATTTCCACATAAATGGGAAGAAAATCGAATGTTTACATGGATTCCTAATTTAGAAAGTTACGGAACCGTTGGAGTGTTTTCAAAACTTAAAGCGGGAGAACCATTACCCAAATTCCTTCTTTTTGATCTTATGGGAATCCTAGCATTTGCCTACCAATACGGAAGTTTTGCTTATGTGGGTGGAGCCTGGTTACATCGTGTTCACAATACCATTGAACCGGCAGCTCTCGGCCTTCCTGTCATTACCGGGCCCAAAATTTCCAATGCTCCCGAAGCTATCGTTATGCAAGAGTTAGGTGGACTATTCAAAGTAGAAAATGAAGCCGAGTTTGTCCAAAAATTCAGCCTGTTGGTTAAGGACAAAGGACTCAGAGAAAAGATGGGTCATGGGAATCGAAACTTTGTTGTAGAAAATAGAGGTGCGTCGGATAAGATTTATAACCGAGTTTTCTCCAATGCCCAAAATTAAAATTGCCGCTGTCACACTCAATACCACTCCCCTAGACTTTTTGGGGAACTATGAATCCATCACTAAGGCAATCGAAAATCCAGAATCAAAAGAAGCAGACTGTATCCTTTTTCCAGAACTTTGTATCTCGGGATATGGATGTGAAGATGCCTTCTACAAACCTTATGTTTGGACTCGTTCAGAAGAAATTATCAAAGAACTAAAATCAATTTCCAAAAATCAAATTTTGATTGTTGGTCTTCCCGTTTTTGTTGGTTCTTTTTTATACAACTGTATGGCTGTGCTTTATGAAGGGAAGGTAGTAGCCCTGGTTCCTAAATTAAATTTAGCAAACACAGGCGTACACTATGAACGGAGATGGTTTCATTCGGAATCTGAATTTATCAATAGAACCATATCTTTTGCGGGGGACGAGGTTCCCTTTGGACATTTTATCTTTCAAACGAAACATTGGAACTTTGGAGTGGAGATTTGTGAAGATAGTTGGTCCGTCCAAAAACCAGCTTCCTTTTATTCCTTACAAGGAACGGATGTTTTGTTTTCCCCTGGTGCCTCTCACTTTGCGATGGAAAAACAAAAGATACGAAGACAAATTTTTACCGAATCCAGTAGAAACCAGTGTAACCTCCAAGTATTTACCAATCTTGTTGGAAATGAATCTGGCCGGATTATCTTTGAAGGAGGAGCAATTTTTGCTTCCACCGGAAACCTTGTCAAAGAAGGGCCCAGGTTATCCTTCACTCCTTTCCAAGTGACTTCTTATGTTTTTGATCCTGATACGATCCGCGCAGCCAAAGCCAGATCGTTTCGTGATTCCAAACCCAATTCTCATAGAACAGAAATTCCAAAAATCCAATTGGAACCATTAGTTGAGAAAAAAGAGGCAAACCTTTTTGGATTTTCGGTTTTAGACAAAAGAAAAGAAAATGAAACGGATACGAGTCCAAGTTCCGTTAGATTCAGTGTTTACGAAGAATTTACAAAAGCGGTTTCTCTTGGTCTCTATGACTATTTAAGAAAATCAAAAACAAAAGGATATACCCTTTCCCTTTCCGGAGGAGCTGACAGTGCCACTTGTGCTTTGCTTGTGAATTCCATGAAAGAAATCGCCAAAGAAGAAAATGGTAATTCTACTTTTCCATCCCTCCAGATAAACGAAAAAGATCTTCTTGTCACCCTCTACCAAAAAACAGAAAACAATTCTTCTCTCACAGAGGAAATTGCAAAAACATTGAGCGAAGAATTAGGTTATCCATTTCATTCCATACCGATCGATCAGGCAGTAGACAGCTCTGTCAAACTGATTGAATCTGTCCTTGGAAAAACTTTGAACTGGAAAGAACATGACTTACCATTACAAAACATCCAAGCCAGGGTTCGTTCTCCTTTAGTTTGGTTACTCGCTAATCTAAACGGGCATTTGCTTTTATCAACAGGAAACAGAAGTGAGGCTGCCGTTGGTTATACAACCATGGACGGAGATTCTTCTGGATCGCTTGCACCACTAGCAGGTGTTAGCAAAGAATTCTTACTCGACTGGTTGGATGATATCCAAAAAGGAAATAACTGTTTCATTACACCCAAAGAATCCATTCGGATTTTACGAAACACAAAACCAACTGCCGAACTCAAACCCCTTTCCGAACACCAAGAAGATGAAAAGGATTTAATGCCTTACCCCATCTTACAATCGATCGAAAGGAAACTTGTGTACTTAGCAGTGAGGGACGATGAATGTTTGGAATCGCTCATCCGAGAATTTCCTTGGGAAAAGCCGGATGTACTTTCTGGTCATATCAAAAAGTTTAAAAAACTATTTATGATTTCACAATGGAAAAGAGAGAGGCTTCCTCCCTCCTTCCATCTGGATGATTACGGCCTGGATCCAAAGTCCAGTTACCGTTATCCCATTTTATCCAACGAAACTTAAAACTAAGGAGAAGAAATTCCTGCCTTTTGGAAAGCGTTCGATGCTTCCTTTTCCACTTGTTCGTTTTGGTATTGGATATTTTTTAAAATCTCTTGGAACTTTTTATCCATCTCTGGATCATCTCCTCCTTGGGATTCAATCAAGTAGTTGATAATTTCCAATCTGTCCTTCCCTTGTTTTTTTACATGGTTGTAATACAAGGTAATGTCTGTGGCATTAGGCGAACCACCAAACACTGAATTTGTGGCACGTGAGAGTTTTTGGTTGAACTCGGACTGCTTTTGTTTGTCTTCGGGAGTCAATCGTTTTGGGATCAAATCGTTGTCCGGAAATTGTTCCCGAAGTTCCTCAAAGGCCTGCATGGCTTCTGGAGGATAGGGTTTTCCTGTTTGCGGATTGATGGGAACTTCTCCTGCTTCCGACCCCGCAAGACTGTTATCTTCTTCATAACGCATCCCACCAGCATTGTAATAGTCGGAATCGAAGATGGAGCCAGCTTCTTCCCCGCGAACACCCAGGCGGTTGGTTCCCTTTGGGGTGCCAGATCCTCCCCCAAATAGGGCTAGGGCCTGCGACCCTCTTTCTTTTTTACGGCGAGCCTCTTCTTCATCTTCTCCACCCATAACGAGGAGGATGAGAAAAAAAAGCCCAATCAGAGAAATGGAGACAAAGAGTAATTTTTTTTGGATTCCCATAGATTGAATTCCTGAAAACTTGGAAGGGCAACGAGAAATAGAATGCGTTTTCCCTCTTTACATCCACTTTACTTTATCTGCATATCTTTACTCTCTTTTTTTAGGTGTGGAATCAATACAGATACGCCCGTAGCACCCTTTGTTTTTCTAGTTCCTCCCAGTGTGCCGCAGATCCTTTCTGTGGTTGCTGTCAATAGCAACATCACCAATGACTACCAAACAGATGTTCTCAATTACAATGTAGATCCTAGACCGGAATACATCCTTCGTTATTATGTTACGAACCGGGAACCTCAGTTTTTAGGTTACAATCTCTATGTGACCACCGCCTTTCCTGGGATCATCCAAACTGTCCAAGGGGAATGGCTGGAAGATGGGGTACAACCAAGTTTCCCTCACTTACCTTACGAAGCTTCCACAGAGTCTTCAAAGATTGTGACCAAAAGGATTCGTTTTGCTGTTCCTCCCCCGGGAGCTGAATTTTTCCAAAAATGCCAAATCTATAACTTTACTTTGCGTTCGATGCTCACGGGTGGACTCATCTCCAATCCATCCACCACATCCAGTACTTGCGCCATTCCCAATAAGGTAAATGACATCCAAACCCTTTGTGCTGTAGGGACTGGTTGTAATACTACCATTTGCGCCAATGCGGCTTGTGGCACTCCCTCAGCCTGTGCTTTAGGAACCGCATGTAACCCTTGTACGAAGGGGAATAATGACCTTGGGTGTTCTTGTCCAGCAGGACAATCCCCTCCTGGATGCCAGTACGTTGGCCCATAAACGAGAGAAAGGTTCTCTTTATGTAGTGGCGACCCCAATTGGAAATTTGGGAGACATCACCCTACGAGCCCTAGAAATTTTTAAAGAAGTCGATCTTGTCCTCTGTGAATCGGCCAAAGAAACCCGTTCCCTTTTTTCCAAATTAGAAATTGTGACTCCTGTTCTTGCACTTTATAAAGATAGTTCCGAATCACCTTACGCCAATGTCCTGGAACAACTCATGAGTGGGAAATCGATGGCCCTAGTTTCCGATGCAGGAACCCCGGGGGTTTCGGACCCAGGAAGCCAAATGGTTCGCACTGCTCGGGAAAAAGGAATCCGGATAGTTCCCGTGCCCGGAGCTTCTGCCCTGACCGCATTACTTTCTGTTTCTGGATTTCAGGTCAATCCCACGTATTTTTTGGGATTCCTCTCTGAAAAACCGAGTAAAAAACGCCGAGAATTAGAAAGAGCATCGGAGATTGATGGACTTGTGGTTTTTTATGAATCGGTTCACAAACTGCCAAGACTCTATCCAATGCTCGAAGAGTTATTTCCGGAAACGGAGGTTCTTGTGGGAAGGGAGTTGACAAAGACCTTTGAAGAGGTACTTTACTATGCAAATCCTAGGGAATTGGCAAAAGAACCGCCAAACGCCAAAGGAGAGTTTGTTTTTCTCTTAAATCATCGAAAAAAAACACTTAAGGGAAATTCGGATTCCTCCGATATGTGATGTAGGAAGAGGACTAAATATATGAACGTCGACAAAGTAGGACGAGTTGGTGGTTACGGATACGAACCCAAAAAAACTCAAAGCCCCAAAGAAACGGAAGCACAAGCTCCGGTAGATACAATTTCTATCTCTGACGCTGCTAAAAAAATTGCATCGGAAGCAAAACTTCAAGCAGAAGTAAAACAAATCGCAAAACAAATCGTACAAGCTCCTCCAGAAGAAGATCGTACGGAAAAAATCAAAGCGATCAAAGAACGATTGAAAAACGGCGACTACGACAATCTCTCAACAGAGATGTTGGATAAAATCTCCGACCAAATCGCGTCAACTTTCCTCGGACAACAGTAAAAGGACGGGTGGTGAGGGATCCTTTTTTATTGTCCTCTCCGAGGATTTCTCTAACTCCGCCGAATCATAATTAGGGGATCGTATGCCAGTTCTCCCCGAATGGATTAATTTTCAATTTCCTCCAAAAATTCACTTCGAAATCGATTGTGGATACAAACTCGGATCTTTTGTCAAAAACATTGGGTCTCGAGTGGTTCTTATCACCACACAGAAAGAACTAGAAAACGCCGAAGAACTTTCCATCATCAAAACTAGTCTCGAAAAACACGCAGAAGGTGTGATCATCTATGATGACATTGTTGACCGAGTTCATTTCAAAGATTTAGATTCCTGCGCTCACTTCCTTAGAATTTCCAATGCCGATTGTGTGGTGGCTTATGGTTCCTTTGAATCAGTAAACGCAGGTAAGGCGGCATCCCTTCTTGCTACCAATGATTTATTTGCAGAAGAATTACTCATCGGTAAAAAACAACCTAAGAAAAAAGGCCTTCCTTTAATTGTAGTTCCGACAAAACCCCTACTCGGAAACGAATGTTCTCCTTTCTTTTCCATCGTAGATGATAAAGATAAAAATAGAAAGTATTTTGCTCACGAATGGGCGTTTCCAGAACTCATTGTCTCTGATCCGAAAATTGGAGCCGGGATGTCTAGTTCCGAAACCGCAAAAACGGGAATCTCCATTCTATCAGCGGCCGTAGACAGTATCCTTTCCAAATATGCGAATGAGATCACGTCCTCCACGGCACTACGTTCCATCGAACTTATCTCCAAAAACATTGTGCCAGCCATTCGGGAACCAAGAAACCTTGGACCGAAGAACTCCATTTATGCAGCAAGTTTACTTGCAGGGATTGCACAATCCACAAGTAGCCTTGGACTTTGTTATGCATTGTCACTGGCAGTAACAACCGTTACCAATCTTGATATCTTTCAAAGTATGTCGATCCTTCTCCCACACGTAATGGAATACAATCTCACCTCATCTGCTGGTAAGTACGTGATGATTGCAAGGGCTCTGGATGAAGATGTCACCAATATTTCCGTGATTGAGGCTGCGATCAAAGCGGTAGAAGGAATTCGTAAAATTTATTTAGAACTTCGCATTCCTCAAAGATTGTCCGAATACGAAGTGAAAAAAATCGACCTTCCAGGGATTGCAACCTTGGCTGCTACCTACTCGTTTCTTGATTGTCTTCCTAGAGAACTTCCTAAAAATGAAATCGAAACCATCCTTGTGGCTGCGTTTTAGGTTCCCTTGATCCAACTGACGGAATTCGAAAAAAAACTATTAGAAACCTTTACTCTCAGTGATCGTGATGCCAGAAGATTACAAAGAGTCATACAAGACCTATCGATTGTAGTCGGAATGGAACATGAAGAGATTTATGACTTCATGCGGTTTGGTGTGGAAAATGAGTTGGAAATTTTAAAAACAGATTATAATTGGGAACACTTTCGGATTCGAATTCAGAAAAAACTGAAAAAATCTCCACCCCTTTGATTTACAGGCAAGGAAACAATTACCATTTCTTTTTAGCCACTGCTGACTCTGTGGCTCGGTTCCAAACGGACAAAAACCCCTTCTACCCTATCCCAAAGAAAAAAATCCCAGAACTACCTTCTGTGACTTCCGACCCAATTCTTTTTCCTCAATTTTTATACGAGTTACAATACAACAGACAAACCTTTGTTTCCCAATCTGTTTTTACACCAACTTACATGGGTAGTACGAAAGTCCCAAAAGATACAGAATCCAAACCAAAACCAGGATTTTTCCCGTTAACCTTTCAGATTGGCGGAATCCGTAACTCCCCATCCTTTCTTTACCGTGGAAAACGAGACAAGTTCCAATCGGCAAAGTATCTATCACTTAGAGACATCATAAACCCAGAACTCTCTGAAAACTTAGTGCGGGAAAAAATTGAGTCTCTGTATTTTGATGTAAAAAGTAAAACTTACCTCTTTCGTTTGGTATCCATTCTATTTTCAGGAACACCAAAAGAAGAAGAAACAATTGTTTCCAATTTATTTCGCCATGAACCAGAATTTGCCAAATTCTTAAACAAACAGATGTTTACTGTAGAAATGATTCCACTCATTCATGGAAACTTTTTACAAGAGATACTTCGTGACCACGACGAAAGGTATACCAAATCCATTCTCCCGAGTCTTTCCAAACCAGTCATGGAAGTGGTTCGTTCTTCTATCTCCAAAAACAAAATGAAACAAATTTTAGATGGGCCATCAAAAAAACCTCCAGAGGGAGAAGATTTGATTTCCATCATAGAAACAGAACTCTTCAAACGATTTGCAAGGAATATCTATTACGAAGAAGGAAGTATCTTTACTTACCGGGAAAATGGCGAAGAGGAACGAAAAGAAGAAGTGTCCTTTACAGGTTCCGAAAAGTTTAATTTTTTTATAGATGGTCACTCGCTTCAGTTTTATGGACGTACAACCACCAAACTATTTTTTAAAACGAACGACTGGATCGATGCCTTACGATTTGATTTTTTCTTGTCTCGTAAAGAAATCGAAACAACCGAATTCCATCGGTTGCCACCGAACCTACTCATTGAAATTCCCTACTATACAACGGGAATTTTTCTTGTTGGTGGTGGGGTAACCAAAGAGAGAAAACCATTTGAATTTTCCCTTCTTTGGTTTGATTACTAATGATTGCTAATGAGGAAAACTTTTACCTTGGAATTTTAAGGTTTGGCTTGTTGCATTTTTTTCAATTTTTATATAGTTATAAATGTTATTATCGATGGCGACAGCTTTGTAATTGGTTCTTTTTCCAATCCAATCAGAATCCAATAAGATAGGATCCGTAATTTCCAAAGTTACCATTTCAAATTCACAATCACCAGTCCAAACTAATTTATTTTTTACATACAACTGATCGATCACTCGATGAAAGTTGATCAATTCCTCAGTGATTTCAACATGAATGACAAGGGTATTTTCACCAAAGTGAATTGTTTCTATATAATACCCTGGTTTAAATTTACAATTGAGATTTGGTTTCACCTTTTGGAAGTTAATCGAATCAAGCGAACTGATTGTTAAAAACAGTAAGAAAATGATTAGGTGGATTTTTTTTAATTTTTTCATCATTTGATTAACATTCACACTCTTTACCTAATAACCATTCAACCTTAGAGAACCGCACCAAACTAATTTCCTGTTTTCACTCGTGAAATCGCCCAGTTCCATTTATCAATTTCTTCTTTTCGTTCCGATTCTTTCATCTTAGGCAGAAATTGGGTTGTTTTGGTTTCTTCTTTTCTAAGGCTAGCA
Organism: Leptospira kanakyensis; assembly: GCF_004769235.1. Taxonomy (NCBI): domain Bacteria; kingdom Pseudomonadati; phylum Spirochaetota; class Leptospiria; order Leptospirales; family Leptospiraceae; genus Leptospira; species Leptospira kanakyensis. Next base: position 897,974 of record NZ_RQFG01000019.1, read on the forward strand.
ACCGATTTAAAAAAACCACGTTCGAGTCCTGCAAGGTATGCGGCACCAAGCACTGTTGTATCAACATTTTGTGGTCGGATGACTTTGGTTCCGAGAATGTCTGCTTGGAACTGCATAAGCCATGCATTCGAAGTGGCTCCCCCATCCACACGTAAAAACTTCAATGGTTTTCCCGTTTCTTTTTCCATGGCATGGGCAAGTTCATAGGATTGTAAGGCAATGGCTTTGAGTGCAGCTCTTGTGATCTGTGCGGGACTCGTGTCACGCGAAAGACCAAAGATAGCACCACGGGCTTCTTGGTCCCAGTGAGGAGCCCCAAGCCCAGCAAAGGCAGGAACAAAAACCAAATCATCTTTGGTTTTGATGGCCTTTACTAGTTTTTCAGAATCTTTCGAGTATTTGAAAAACTCTAAGTTATCTCGGAGAAACTGAACCACTGCTCCACCAATGAACACAGATCCTTCCAAACAATAGACTGTTTTCCCTTCAGGACCAAGCGCAAGGGTTGTGATGAGACCTTGGTTTGAAATTCTAAATTCATCTCCCACATTAAAGAGTAAAAAACATCCAGTTCCATAAGTGTTTTTGGCTTCTCCAGGTTCTGTACAAAGTTGTCCAAAGAGAGCCCCTTGTTGGTCACCGACGAGAGAAGAAATGGGAATGCCATCGGGAAGTGATTTCACATTGGATGTGAATCCAAATAGGTTTTTTGAATTGAATGCTTTCGGAAGCATCGACATAGGAACTCTTAAAATTTCACAAAGTTCCTCATCCCATTCTTTGGTTTGGATATTAAAAAGAAGAGTTCTTGAGGCATTGGTATGATCGGTTTTGTGTTCTTTATGACCTGTGAGTTTGTATAATAACCATGTGTCGATGGTTCCGAATAACAAATCACCCTTTTCTGCTTTGGCACGAGCACCCTTTACGTTATCAAGGATCCATTGGATTTTGGTTCCCGAAAAGTAAGCATCCAAAACAAGACCCGTTTTGTTTCGGAAATTGGATTCCAAACTTTGTTTTTTTAAGTCCTTACAAATATCAGATGTCCTTCTACACTGCCATACAATAGCGTTATACACTGGTTTGCCGGTCTTTTTATCCCAAACCACAGATGTTTCTCTTTGGTTTGTGATCCCAATGGCAACAGCATCTTTTGGGTTTAGATTTCCATTTTTAATGGCTTGCCCAATGAGTTTTTGAGTTTTGACCCAGATCTCTTCTGGATCATGTTCTACCCAACCTGGTTTTGGATAGTATTGTTTGAATTCTTGGTAAGCAGAAGAGATTACTTTCCCTTTATCGTTAAAACAAAACGTTCTGATCCCTGTAGTACCTGCATCTATCCCAATAATATAACTTTTTTTTGCCATTTCAAACCTCTATTTCCAAACCTTCATACGCCATAATGATTTCTAATTTACCATGCGGATCAAACATCTCTTTGTATTTGAGAGCTCGTAAATATACCAAGTCTAATTTTTCATCATCATAAGAAGGATCATGATGAAACATCACTAATTTTTTAACTTTCGCACGAAGGGCAATGTCTGTTGCAATGGATGCGGAACTGTGACCCCAGTCGATTTTTTGAAGTGACTCTTCAAAGGTATATTGTGTATCAAAAACAAGTACGTCTGCATCTCGGAAGTAATCAATATAAGTATCTATGTTTTCCATCTCTTCCAAATTGAATTCTGCATCAGAGGCAAAAATAATTGCCTTTCCATCTTCCATAAACCGATATGAAAAACTTCCGCCCGGATGACGCACTGCTTTACTAAAGGTTTGAATGTTAGGGCCAAGGGAGATAGTTTCCCCTTCTTCTAAATACTGAAAAGTTTTGTTGGCAGCATAGTGATCAAAAGATACAGGAAAGTGTGTGAATACAAACTGGTGTTCCAATCTTTTTTCTGCATCATTCATACAAGAGATAAATTCAAAATGATTCCCTGGTAAAAATAGAGGAACAAAAAAAGGAATGCCTTGGATATGATCCCAATGTGTATGAGTTAAAATCCAATAGGCGTGCCCAGTACCTTTTCCAAACTCGGAGGCCATCATCTGGTTTCCCAATTCCCTAAGCCCAGTTCCCCCGTCGATGATGATTAAATTCCCTTCTTTGTCGCGGATTTCGACACAGGTCGTATTACCACCGTAAGTCGATGATGAAGAAAAACTTAAAGAATTAAGAAAACTATGAATACTTTGTTCGTTTTGAATGTCCGTTGGACTTGCCAAAGAGAGAATTTTTTCTATTTTATGTTTTACGTTTTCAGGCCGAATGGGTGAACCAATGGATCCGCGGACACCCCAAAACTTGATTTTCATTGCTCTTTTTCTAGAGTCCTTTTTTGAAAAATCAAACGTTTTTTGATTGTATTTGGTTCTTTCAGATGTTGTCTTAACTGAAGTTATGTTTCAGTATGAAATCAAACGTGAGAATCAAAAGGCCAATGTCCTCCTGGAAGGATCCTTGTCCCTTCGAGACACACCCAAACTGAAAGCAGATATCAAAACCTTAATTGACACACCTGAAATTCAGGAACTAGTTTTCGATTTTAAAAATTTGAGTTATCTAGACTCTTCGGGTATTGGAATCCTTCTCCATACCTATAGTTGGACCAAAGAAAAAAACAAACTGGTTCGCATCATCCATCTTTCGGAAGAAGTACGAACCATATTTACTGTTGCCAACCTACTGGATATATTCCAATTAAAAGAAGAAACCTAAACCCGGTAGTCCTGGATGGTTTGGATGAGAAAGGAAACAATTCCAGAAAATACATAAAATCCCACAGCACCATACATCACGTAGGGCCATCTATAAAATCCAATGGCGAGTAACAAAAGACCAAGCCCTATGATACTAATCCCTAATTTTTTCCAAGAGAAAAGCCCTCGGATCGCCACTTGTGGTTTGCTATAACGAAGAGTCGAAACCATAAGAAGAGCCGTAATGACAAAAAATAGAACCGCCGTCCAAACAGGGACTTGGGATACAGAAAACACAAGAGGGAAAATTCCAATCACAACCCCTGCCACAGGAGACGGAAGTCCATTAAAAGATTTCGGATCATGTGCTACATTAAAACGAGCCAACCGATAAGCCGCACAAATCGGATAAAGAGCCGCAATGAACATCCCTAGTGGAAAATAATCAGGTTTGTCAAAGATATCGAGTTTGATATCGTAAAAGAACATTTTGTACGATAAAAAACCAGGAGCAATCCCAAAGGTAGTAAGGTCAGCAAGACTATCCAAATCAGCCCCAAGTTCACTTGTGCAGTTAAGAGCACGTGCGGCCATCCCATCAAAACCATCGAATAACGCGGCCAAGATGATAAACACTCCTGCCAAAGTGTAAAGTTCATGGGAGTTGGATTGGGAGGGATTTGTTTCTGCGACAAGGAGCATCGAAACAAAACCTAAAGTTAAGTTCCCTAATGTGAGTGTATTCGGAATCCAAGTTAATTTTAGTTTCATATTATTTGTTCAAAGTTTCGTTTGGGACTAACCTTAAAGTCGAGCCCCACAAAAGATTTTTGTTTCCAAAGGTGGTATCCAAGACATGCCACCATCGCTCCGTTATCTGTGCAGTAAATTTTTTTGCCAGGATAAAATAGGTCGAACCCTGACCTTTCCTTTTCTTTTTCCAGTTGGTTCCTAAGGGTTTCATTGGCAAGAACTCCGCCTGCCGCCACAACCGTTCGAATTCCCGTTTTGGCTATGGCCTTCCGGATGTTCCGAGTGACCAGTTCAAAGGCAGTTTTTTGAAAGAAGTAAGAGATCTTTTCCACCGGAGGATTTTCCGAGTGGGCTTTGAGATAATATAGAACAGCGGTTTTCAGGCCGCTATAGGAAAACCGAATGAGATCTTCCCCGTCTTCTTTTAAAAGTTTGGGAAAAGGATTCCCCTCTCCTTTGGCCGGAATGAAAACATTTGCTTTTGCCTCTAAATAAGGGCCGCCGGGATAAGGAAGGTTTAGAACCGCACTGACCTTATCAAAGGCCTCTCCAAGCGAGTCGTCCCTTGTGTCGGCTAGTATTTGCAAATCACCAAATCCTTTGTAGAGATAGATAGACGAATTTCCTCCAGATAGAAGAACCCCAAGCCAAGGAAAGGGAGGAAGATCCCTTTCCAAACCAATCACTGCCAAGTGGGCTTCTAGATGATTGACTGCTACAATCGGAATTCCATACACAAGGGAAATACAACGAGCAAGTTGTGCCCCAATCATAAGAGACCCAACTAACCCCGGATAACTGGTAACAGCCACATACTCCAAATCAGAGTATTCGATCCCTGATTCATCCATCGCTACTGCAAGTAGAGAATTGATTTTTTCTAAATGGGCTCTCGAAGCAATCTCAGGAACCACTCCCCGATAAGGAGAATGGGAATCGATTTGGCTATAGACTTTTAAAGAAAGAAGATCCTTTCCATCGCGAACGATGGCAATGGAAGTTTCATCACAACTGGATTCGATTCCTAACCCGTAGGCCATTATTTTAAAATACGAATGGCTTCTGCAAGTTGGGTATCCAAATCCAATCTAGGTTTGGAATTAGAAGTACCGGCCCTCATTTCATTGAACAAAAATACACGAGTTACCGAATCAGAAATGGTAATGTTTTCTTTTTTAAGTAAGCTCGCAAAATCATTCAGAGCCACTTCGTTGTATTCCGCATGTGTTTCTAAAAATGGTCGGATCAAATTCTTTTTAAAAAGTTTTTCCAAAGCATATTTTTCATCTTCACTAGCGGCAATAGGATTTACGATATAATCCGGTGTGATCCCTTTTCCATGGATGGAAACTCCAGAAGGAGTGTAGTATTTTTGGATGGTGATGGCAACACCTGTCCCACCGGAAAGTGGGAAAATGGATTGAACACTCCCCTTCCCAAAACTTTGGGTTCCCACAACAATCGCACGTTTGTTGTCTTTTAAAGCACCGGCTAAAATTTCAGAAGCACTGGCGGATCCTCCATTTACCAAAATGGCAACGGGAATCTCTAAAAACTTTTTATCTTTTTTATCTGCTTTATAACTTTTTACAAGAACACCACCACGTCCTTTTACTGACACAATGTCCGCCTCGGGAGGTAAAAACAAATCGGCGAGGTCAATGGCTAAATCCAAAAGCCCACCAGGATTCATCCGTAAATCGATGACCAATTTTTTGGCCCCTGCTTCTTTCATAGCAGATACCGCAGAAGCAAATTCTTTTGCGGTGGTTTCTTTTCCCATAAACTGAACCAGTTTGATATAACCGGTTTCTGTTTCTGGCAGGTAATGCGACCTTACATATCGAATTTGGATGAGTTCTCTGACTAAGTTCACAACAAAAGGATCTTTGATTCCTTTTCTTTCAATTTTCATAGAAATCGAAGAACCCACTTCTCCTCGCATCATTCCAATTGATTCTGAAAGAGAAACAGACTTTGTGCTTCTGCCGTTGATTTCGATGATTTTGTCTTGGGGTTGGAGACCAGCCTTCCAAGCCGGTGTTCCTTCAATCGGAGCCACTATGATAAAAGCATTTTCCTGGAAACTAATCTCAACACCGATCCCACCGAAACTTCCTTTGGTTTCATTTTGTAATTCACCAAATTCATCTGTGTCTAAAAACCTTGTATGTGGATCACCTAAACTTTGTAAGGCGCCAAGAATGGCACCAGTATAGATTTTTTTCTCTTCTTGTGGGTCTACATAATCATTTTCAATATAGGAAACTACTTCATGTAGAATCTGTAAGTATTTTTCCCCATCAGTTGAAATTGCTTTTACTTTTTCTGAACTAATAAAAAAAACAAGAGCCACCAAACAGGCAGTTATACTGCCCCAAACCAAACGTTCAGAGATTTTAATTTTATTCATTTCCATAAATTGACTCGTATAGGCCTTTGTTTTCTTTTTTTAACATTTCTTTGGCTTCAGGGATGGACAACCGGTATACTTCGCAAGCCTCTTCAAACAAAACACTGTCTGCCGGTGTAGGCCTTTTGGTATCTGCCATAAGACCCGTTTGGATTCGGTTTTGTGCAAACCGTTCCAATACACGTTTGAGATCATAAGTGTCAATTTCTTGTTTTTTGGGAGCGCAAGAGAGAAGAAGTGAAAGTAATAAAAATGTTGGGAGAAAGAAGAGATGTTTCGACATCCCTTCTAAACTCACTCTGAACGGGGCTTTGGTCAATCAGTAAATGCGGTAAAGACCGATTAGTTTCCCGATTATGGTAGCCTTTTTGGTGCGAATGGGTTTTAATTTTGCATTTCTCGGTTCCAAACGGATCATGTCTGCTTCCTTGTAAAAAACCTTGAGAGTGGCTTCGTTTTCAATCATGGCCACAACAATTTCCCCATTTCTTGCCGTATCTTTTTTTTGGATGATGGCGATGTCACCATCACTAATTCCGGCTTCTACCATGGAATCTCCCTTGATCCGAAGAGCAAAAGTTCCCGGTTTGGCGGCCATTCCATCGGGAACGGCAATGTATTCTTCAATATTTTCCTCTGCCAAAATTGGAGAACCGGCAGCCACTTGGCCAAGGAGAGGAATTCCAGAAGCCCGAACCAGGAGTGCTTCTTCGGCATTCCCTTTTAAAAGTTCGATGGCTCGGCTTTGGTTTTTTGAAGTGCGAATGTAACCTTTTTTTTCAATCGCCTTCAAGTGATCGTAAGCACCTTTGGCGGTGATTCCAAACTGATCTCCCATTTCACGGATGGTGGGTGGAAACCCCTTCTCGCGCACTGTGTCCGTTATGTATTGTAGGACAGATTCTTGTTTTTCCGTGAGATCTTTCATACTAAACAGATAACTAGGAAATAGGCGTTATGTCAACAAAAAACTAGGAGTTATAATTTTAAATACTCACTTTTTAAAACAAAACTTCCTTCTTCTACAATGGCTTCCCCTGATTCCACTCCAGAAGTGATTTCTACCCAGTGGTCATAAGTTTTTCCTACTCCCACTTTTTTTGCAGAAAAAGATCCATCAGTATTGCGAACAAAAACAAAATTTTCACCTTCAATTTTGTGAATACAATCAGCAGGGATCACCTTTGCTTTGTTTACCGATGATTCCACCATCGCACCCACAACAGTTGCAGTTACGCTTTGTCCGGGACGAAGCCTTCCACGAGAGTTTCTTACTTCCAAACGAATTTCGGCAGTTTTTTTAATGGGATCAATCACATCTCCCACATGAGAAACCACTGCTTTTAGTGAATCATCTTTAGATCCAATCGGAATGACCTTTGCTTCGTTTCCCACTCGAATGGAAGCTAAATCTTTTTCATAAACTTCTAAATTGATCCATAATACACTCAAATCTGCGACAGTAAAAAGATTATCTCGAGCATTCACAGCTTGGCCAATGATGGCTTCTCTTTCAGTAACAGTTCCAGAAATTGGCGTTCTAATGTATAAGTTTTTAGAATTGTATTTCCCTGCTTCTAAGTTTGCTATCTCTGATTCATTTAATCCAAGATTTTCCAAAGCATTACGTGATGTTTCCATTTCTGCTTTTACAGATTTGTAATCCATAAGAGACATTTCATATTCTTTGGCAGAGGTCACTTTTCTTTCATACAAATCTTTAGCTCTGTCTGCTTGTACTTTCAAAGCCTCGAGCCTTGCTCTTGCTTTTAGATAATTGGCTTCTGTAGTTCCTAGTTCTACTGATTGGATGGAAGCAAGGGCAGTACTTTTTTTAACATGTTCCCCTTCCTTTACAAACACCTGTACAATTCGTCCACTCACACGAGATCCGACTTTGGCCACACTGTTCATATCATAAGATACGGTTCCCGGGAGTTGAAGTTCTTCTTCCAAAGCCTTTTCTTCCAAATATACTAGGGAAAATGGATGGTTTTTTTGAATTTCTTGAGAGATCACAAATTTGGATTTATCATCAGTCAATGCTTCTGTTTTTTTACCAGCCCCAAAAAACTTAGTATACCCAAAATAAGCTAAACTTCCTACAAGAACGAGGATACTTAAAGATCTAATATTCTTAAAATTGAATTCTGTTTTCATATAAATTTAAAACTCCGAGCTATCCATCTTTCCGATAGAAGCTTTGTATCCTTCCAAAGCATTGTAATAGAGATAAATGATTTCATAATAACTACGAAGAACACTGAGATAGTTTTTCTCCGCCTCTAAAAAAGTTACTAAGTTAGAAGCACCCCGAATGTAAGCAAGCCTGGACTTTTCTTGGACTTCTTTGTTTTTTTCTAGGAGTCCCATCTTTTGGTAGTCAAGTAACTGAGATTCTCTTGCTTGTAATTCCTTGATAGCCGCTGAAATTTCAGAAATGATTTCGTTTCGTTTGGCATCTACATCGAATCCTAATTTTTTATAAGATTCTTCTGACTTTAAAATCTCCCCTTGTTTTCGATCAAACAAAGGAAGGGCAGTCGCCGCATATACACCCGTTACATTCTCATTCCCTTTATTTAAAAATTCAACTCCCAAGGTTAAAGGAGGAATGATTTCTCGTTTTTTCAATTCGATATTCATCCTCTCTCTTTGTTGGCGAATTTTCAATGCTACTAAATCAGGTCTTTCTTCAATATCGAAATCGTTGATTTCAATTCCAAACTCACGAGTGGAAATAAACTCAAGCCTTCCCTTGATGGTCAAAGGAGAGTTGATATCGGAGATTCCGATGAGAACTCGTAAGTTCTTTACCACTTGGGCACGAAGAATCCTTGCATTCCGATACTCTCTTTCGATTTGAACCCGTTCCAGAGCAAGCCTGTCATATTCCAAAAAGGAAATATCTCCCTTTTCCGCTCTGAGTTTGGTTAAATCCAAAAGGTCTTGGTAGTTTTCCAAAAATTCCTTTTGGTAGTTGATCTGTTCCGTAACGTATAAATAAGTCCAAAAGTTCTGACGAAGGCGAAGGCGAAACAAACGATCAAAGTCGCGGAAACTCGCAATTGTTCCAAGAAACTCTTGTTTGGCGACTTTCTCTCTTTGTGGAATGACCCCACTCATATCAAAAGGTTGGTTATATATGAGTGAAGTTTCAGCCCTTCCGGTTGCTGCGTTGGCAGAAGCACCCATAAACTGCTGTTGCATATTCACAATTGGGTTATAATACAAACTTGCAGTAATGATATCTCCCCTTGCCATACCAATGTTTTGTTTTTCACGGAGATACAAAGGGTTACTAGTTACAGCAAAACTTTCCAATTCATCCAGATTCCATTTTTCTTTAGAATCTTGGGCACGAGAATCTTCACCAAGAAAAAACAATTCATCTTTCGAATGGAGTTCATACACTGCTTTTTCTTTTGGGAAAACGGAATATGAATGAATTCCAAAAAGGAATAGAATCAAAAGTTTGTTTATTAACTTCATACAGTTACAAATTTCTTTATATAATCTTCGATCCCAAACTGAATCACTTTAATGGCTTCTTTACGATCATACACTTCTGTGATTTCTACTGTTCCTGTAGATGGAGAGTTTGGATCTAACTTATAAGTTAAAAAATAATGGTGCAGTTTGTTGACGAGAGCTTTCGGAACTTCCGAAATGTCTTTGATCTCTCCAAACACTTCGTCCCCTTTTAAAACCGCTACGATTTTATCGTCAGCTTCACCCTTATCAATCATCCGTAGTCCCCCGATTGGAATTACAGTCAGAATCATATTTCCATGAGTGATGGGATTCACACTTAAAACACAAATGTCGATAGGATCTCCATCACCAATGATATCAGGCCTTCCGACTACTTCCGAACAATGTTTTCCAGAAGCCTCTCCAGAAAATGTTCTAGGAATGAACCCATATAAAGTTGGGGAACGGTTACTATACTTTTGAGGTCTGTCCACTCGAATGAATCCAGACGCTTTATCAATTTCATATTTTACTGTGTCTTGAGGAGTGAGTTCAATGAATACATCCAATTCATCGGGAGCCTTTGGTCCCAGTTCCAATCCATGCCAAGGGTGTGCTACGTAATAGTTCGGTTTCATTTAAGTCCTCTTTCTCTTTGATTTTTGATTTTGTTTGTTTGATTTAGAATCATCTTCGTTTGAAGTTTCATTTTGATATGGTTCATCATGATGTGAATGTCCGTGGTCTCCATGAATTTCTAAGGCTTTGTATTTTTTCATTTCTTCTACAAAGTATTCATTCATCTTACGTTCTCTTTCCATTTGTCGACTTTCTTGTCTTTGTGCGAGTTTGACTAAAAACTCAAAAGCAATAGGAAGTAGAAAACGAGATAAGATAGTCGCAACAAGAACCCCACCCATTACCACAGTGGCAAGTGGTCTTTGTACTTCCGCACCCGCACTAGAAGCAATGGCCATCGGTAAAAATCCAATGATAGCAACAAGTTCTGTGGTGGCAACAGCTCGGAGCGTATAAACCGCTGCTTCGACGACCGCTTTGGATGGATCACGAGTGACTTTCAATTGGTCTTTCAGAGCCGAGGCGTAAACTACCCCATTTAAAACGGAAATACCGGCGGCCGCAATGAACCCAACCCCAGCCGGAATCGAAAAGGGAAGGCCTCTAAACACAAGGGATAAAATTCCGCCAGAAAGTGACAGTGGCACTAAAATAAATACTCCTAATGCATAATAGACACTTCCAAAAGCAATAAAGAGCATCGCAAAAATAATTGCACCCGCAATCGGGATCACAATCGCCAATCGGTTTTTAGCGCGAGTGAAGTTTTCAAACTGACCACCCCAATCCACATAATACCCTTGTGGCAATCCAGATTCAATGGATTGTGTTGCTGCCTGCATATCATTCACAAACCCAATCATATCTCGTCCGCGAACGTTTACTTCGACAAGAATTCTACGTTTCAAACCTTCATGGTATAAGGCAGCAGGACCTTCTGTCATCGTAATGTCCGTGACCTGTCCTAAAGGAACAGTTCCGCCGAGCTCCGTCATGACGGGAACATTTTCAATCACACCAATGTCTGTTAAATCCGCATCTAACCTTACAATTAAATCGAACCTTTTATATCCTTCGTAAACCTTTCCCGCATTGGCACCCACACGAAGGGTCTCAATTGTGGTAAGCACCTCTTCCGCGCGAACCCCATAACGAGCCATATTTCCGCGATTCATTTTGATTTCAAGAAGTGGCAATCCCAGTAACTTCTGAACTCTTAAGTCAGCAGCACCTGGAATTTTTTTGATTTTGGATGCATAATTGTCTGCGATTGCCTTTAGAGATTTTAGATCATCTCCATAAATTTTGATTACAATATCAGCTTTCGAACCGGATAACAATGCATTGACGCGGTTTTCGATTGGTTGCGACAAACTAATATAAGAAGAAGGAACATTCTGGTTCACAGAATTTTTCATTAGCTCCATCAGTTCTTCGCGGTCGTGTGCAGAAACCCATTCTTTTCTAGGTTTCAATTTGACCATCATCTCGCCTTCTTCTGAACCAATTGGTTCGGCAGCGGATTCACCACGACCTTGTCTGGAAACAACACTCACTGCTTCAGGAAATTTCAAAATGACCTTTTCCATTTCTAGATTTAAGTCACGTGAATGGTTGATGGCAGTGGAAGGCAAACGTTTGATATCGATAGCTATTTCCCCTTCATCAATCCTAGGTAAAAATTCAGAACCAAGAGTGGATGCGAGGACAAAAGATAATAAAACGACACCAATCCCTGCATAAGCAAATTGACGTTTGAATTTCATCCCGTAAATAAGGACTTCAGCATATTTTGTTTGGAATTTGTCCCAAAAAGCTGACTCATGTAAAATTGGCTTTTTGTAAATATAAGACATGAGAGCCGGAAAGGTAGTGATGGAATAAAGAAGAGCAGCACCTAACGCAAAAGCTACGGTAATAGCCATCGGGCGGAACATCCGACCTTCCACTCCTTCGAGTGTCATAAGCGGCAAATATACGAGTAAAATGATTCCCACACTAAATGCAGAAGCCCTGACCACTTTGATGCAAGACTCCATGATCACTTCTTCCATTCCATCTTCCATATCTTGGGCGGAAGTTTTCGAAAGTAAAAAACTTTTACGAAGCAAAAACCCATGGAGAGTGGATTCTAACATCACAATAGAACCATCCACAAGGAGACCAAAGTCAAGGGCTCCAAGTGACATTAAGTTTCCCACAATCCCGAATGCATTCATCAGAATGGTTGCCACCATCATGGAAACCGGAATGGCAAGGGCAACGGCAAAGGCTCCTTTTACTGTACCTAATGTCAAAATAAGACAAACTAAAACGATGATAGCCGCTTCTACTAAGTTTGTAAATACTGTCGAAAGAGTTCGACCAATGAATTCAGACCGGTCATAATAAACTTGAATTTTCATCCCCTGTGGTAGACGAGATTCAATTTCTTTCATTTTTTCTTTCACACGACTAACGACTTGAAGGGAGTTACTGCCAAGTAACATCATGGCAGTCCCGCCCACAACTTCTCGTTTACCGTTCATAGTACTCAGTCCAAAACGAAGTGCTGGCCCCGTTTCCACTTTTGCAATTTGACCGAGGGTGAGTGGAATTCCATCTCTTGATGTTCTTACTGACAACCTTGCAATGTCATCGATCGACTTAAATTGGCTTTCTCCACGAATTACAAATTGTTCTTCGTCTTTTTGGATATACCCTCCACCCAAGTTCACATTGGCACCTTCGAGGGCTTCTGTGATATGAGAAAGTGTCAAATTATGAGATAACAATCGTTTGGGGTCAATTTTAATTTGAAATTGTTTGGCATCCCCACCCACTACGTTTACATCAATGATTCCTTTTACAGAACGAAGTTGCCTTGCGACTTCCCATTCCATAACGGTTCTAAGTTCTTCAGGAGTGTGGCTTTCGGATACAAGGGCAAATTCATAAATATCACCAAGACCCGTAGCAATAGGTGATAACTCCGGCCTTCCGTAAGATTTCGGAATGAAGTTCTCCGCCTGTTTTAGCCTTTCATTCACAAGTTGCCTTGCAAAGTAGATATCCGTTCCGTCTTCAAAGATAACGGTGACAGAACTGACACCTGTTCTTGAGATCGAACGAATTTCCGTAACTTTTGGCATCCCGTTAAACTCTAGTTCAATGGGATAAGTGATAAATTGTTCCACTTCCAAAGGAGAGAGACCTGGAACAGAAGTTACCGCCGATACCTGGACGTTGGTTACATCCGGAATCGCATCAATAGATAAATTGAGAGCATTATAAAATCCAACAATGGTGAGTACTGCCGTGATCACAAGGACGGTGGCCCTTTTGTGAATGGAAAACTGAATGATTTTTTCTAACATAATCCCTATTTCAAATTCAATTACACCCCGAAACCTAAAATTAGGTTGGGATTTAAGCCTAATCTACATGCAACGATTAAGCCAAAAACGGTGGTGGGAGGTATAGAAAGTGAAATAAGATGAGAATTTCAGGAAAAAAGAGAGTTTCAGTAGAGAGAGTAGACCAACGAAGGACAGAAATTTTGATCGGCGGTTGGATCCGACAAGTGGGAACTAGTTTTAAAACTTGGTTGGATTCTTTAGATGAGGAAAGAACACGAGTCGTTTCTTCTAACTCGTAGGATTGGTATTGAAAGTCCAAATCTTCGAGAGGAGAAACAAACCGGTCATCGACCAGATTCAGATTGATGAAAACCGCTAAAAGCAGGATGAATCCCGACTTCCAGAAGCGCCTAATTTTCACTATTTTTTCCTATCTGACACCCAGGTTCAAGAATCGACCCATAGACTCAAGAGAAAACCCTGGAAATATGAACTTTTTTCCATTTCCTTTTGGTTACAAATACTTGTGTAGTTGCCAAAACTCGAGAGTCAAACAAGACTATCCCTACCGATGAAAGACGAATCTATAGACACTATCATTAGCGACGACATCACGTTTCGCGGAACCCTTTCCTTCAACCAAACGTTAAAAATCAAAGGGCAATTCAAAGGCACAATCACTTCACAAGGGAAACTCATCATTGATGAAACTGGCGATGTAGAAGCCGATGTAGAAGTAGGAAGCCTTGTGGTTCACGGAAACCTAAAAGGAAATGTAGACGCCAAAGAAAAAGTGGAACTTAAAAAAAATGGTAAGGTCGTAGGCGATATCAAAACTCCTGGACTCGAAGTCGAATTCGGATCCAAAATTATTGGCAATTGCATCATGTAACCAAGGTTCACTTCGGGCCACTACTAGCCGAAGTTCGAACCAAAGTTGATTCCAAACGCCCCCTCTTACGTTACTTAGTCGATAAAAGAGAGGGCCTTCGTAACATCCATCCCAAGGAACTTCTTTCTTCTGATTTTTCCTGTTTACATTCTCCCTATTCCCTACCCGATTTATCTGATGCTGTTGAACTGATCTTAAGTTTTGCAAAAGCAGGAAAAAAAATTCTACTCTACGGAGACAGAGACTCGGATGGAGTAAGTTCGACTTGTTTACTTGCCTTCTTTTTAAAATCTCACAAGGAGTTTTCCAATATCAATTTAGAGGTAATGGTTTCCTCTGAAAGTGATCCTTATGGTCTTTGTAAAGAAGCTCTCGTTAAAATTAAAAAAGTAAAACCAGACCTTCTTGTGACACTCGACTTCGGCTCAAGCCAAGCCGATGAAATCGAAGAACTGACAAACACAGGAATCCAAGTGATCGTTCTCGACCATCATGAAGTGCCTGTTCGTATTCCCACTAACTGTGCATTGGTGAATCCAAGAAGAACAGATTCAATCTATCCAGAAAAAAAAATCTGCACAGCTGTTTTATCTTTTAAATTAGTATCTGCCATTCTCTTTCGTTTGAGTGATGAATATGGTAGGGTCTATGTAAAAACAGAAGTAGAAGAAGGATCAGAAAAAACTAGTTTAGTTTATTTCCGAAATGGAATCAAAATCAAAGAAGAATCACTTTTATCTTTTTCCTTAGATGAAAAATCAATCCTTCCCTATCCAGAAGATTTTGTAACACCCATCCCGGTAGATACGGAACGAAAATTATTCTTTTACCAATGCTCGAAAATCCCTGATTTTTTTTCTAGTTTAGAAGAAGAAACAGACCTTGCAGGGATTGGAACCATTACCGATATGATGCCGCTCATTGGGGAAAATCGTCATTTTGTAAAATTAGCTTTAAATTCTCTCACCAAACTTTATGCAGGTGATAAAAAAAGAAAAGGTTTGTCTGAACTTTTAAGAGAACTGAAACTTAGCCCTCAGGGTGTCACAACAAAAGACCTAGGTTGGTCGATAGGACCTGTTCTCAATTCCGCAGGCCGAATGGGAAAAACAGAAGAAGCAGTTTCCTTACTTTTATCTGAAACCGCAACAGATGCCAAAACAAAGGCCAAACAACTTCTTTCTATCAATGAAGAACGAAAAGAAAGAACCAAACGTAATATGGATAGGGTGGAACGTTATTTCGCAAGGAAACCAGAACGAACTACGAAAGAAATTGTATTTTGTTATGAACCTGATATGGAACCCGGTGTCAGCGGAATTGTTGCCACAAGAATGGTCGATACATATAAAAAACCTGCAATTTTCCTAGCACCTGACAATGGTGATGCGAGAGGAAGTATTCGTTCTTATGACAAAGAAAATGTTCTCGAACTCCTTGAATCACTCTCTCACCATTTTTTACACTTTGGAGGCCATCCAGAAGCAGGAGGATTTTCCATCCAAATTGATAAAATTCCCGCCTTTGAAGCCGAATTGTATGATGCGGCAGGAAAATGGTTGGCCCAAGATAAAGAAAGAGAAAACACTCATTCAATTGAAACTGACTTTACCGTCCTTACGGAAGAAATGGGAGAACGATTGTTAAAAGAATGGAAAGATTTGGAACCCTTTGGGCAAGGGAATCCAGACATCAAACTTGCCATTCGTAATGCCAAAGCCATCCACCTAACACCACTCAGCGGGGGAAAACATGTTAGGTTCCACTTAATTGGGAGTGGATCCTTAAAGTATATGATCTGGAATAAAGGTGAAGAGTTCCAAAAGTTTATGTCGGGACATGGAAGTTTTGATTTGGTAGGAAGTTTGGAAGAGAATTTTTATCAGGGAAGAACCACCCTACAGTTCATTGTGGAGTGGTTTGGAATCGCGGCGGAAAATTCCACCCAATCAAACTAAAGTTTTTACTTTCTAAAATTCTTTAGATTTTTTCGAGAATTCCTTCAGATCCGAAAGAATTCCCAATCTATCAAGCGTTAACAAGAACCTTGGACTCATCCACATAAACAGGAGTCCATCCAGAATTGTCTTTAAAGTAACGAACTGCTTTGATTCTTAAATTTTGGTCTAGAGTAAACCAGTGGTTCGTGTTTGCCGGGATCGAAATAAAATCTCCCTTCCCTACATGGACTTCAAATTTTTCACCATCGATGATAAATCCGAAAACCCCACTTCCATCAATGATATAACGAACTTCTTCGTCAGTATGGATATGTAATTTGTCAAATTTGGCTAACATGTCCTGGATTCCAGGAACTTCATCATGAAGCACAACTAGATCGTTTGCCTTATAACCATGATCTTTTTTCAATTGGTCAAATCGGTATTCCAAACCAGAAAGAACTTCTGCTTTTTCTGCATCGCTGAGTCCCTTTTGAGCAAGGACGATGTCTAGTGCTTCCGGTGTTTTATAGGATTCATACACAAGTCCCTTGGATACAAGGAAGGCCCTAATCACATCACCGTCTGTCAGGGTTTCTGTTTTTCTAATAATTGTTGCCATATGAAAATACCTACCTTTGGACTAGTCTCTAGATCCCAAGATTTGGATCAATCCGTTTTTCGTTATCCTGGAACTATTTCCACTATAACAGATTTAAGGATTTATAACAAAGCACCTGGTTGGAAGAAAAGCCAACCAGCAGTAAAAAACACACTGAGTAAAAAAACCAAAAACCCAAGGGTTGGCATACTCGGCAGGTCACGAACCCCGGCCACTGCCCCCGTTTCCTGTTTCATATAGGATTGGATGGTGATCTTCATATAATAGTAGAAAGCCACACAAGAGTTTGCCACGGCACCGAAAAGAAGGATCCGGTTGAATAATAAGTCTGACTCAGCAATTTTTTGCAAAAGGAAAAGTTTGGACCAAAATCCAATGAAGGGAGGAAACCCGGCAAAGGATAAAAAAACGATGGATAAAGAAAGAGCTGTTAACGGATGTTCACCGCTTAAATGTGAAATCCCTTCCACAGTGACTTCATGTTTCCCTTGTTCCAAATAAGAAATGATGGCAAAGGCAACCAAATTCAGAAGGGAATAAGAAAACAGATAATACAGTGCTTCGAGTCCTGCCCCAGACACCACTCCAGCCACAATATAACCAGCATGGGAAATTGACGAATAAGCTAACATCCGTTTGAGATTTTCTTGTCTCAAAGCTACGATATTTCCCCAAGTCATGGAAACAAGGGCAATCACACCCATAAGTGTTTTCCAAGACTCACCTATCGCACCAATCGGAACATGATTGAACAATACAATGATTAAACCAAGAGCAGATGCTTTTCCGGCACTAGCCATAAAACCGGTAATCGGTGTTTGAGCACCTTCATACACATCAGGTGTCCACGAATGAAAAGGAACAAGAGCTGCTTTAAAGGATACACCCACTAAAAACAAACCAAAACCTAATTTAGAAAAATTAGATTCGTAACCTTTCATAAAAAGACCCCTAAGGGCACCGTCAAGATTTGTGGTTCCCGATCCACCATACAAAAAAGCAATTCCCAGTAACATAAACCCAGAACTAAAAGATCCGAGTAAAAAGTATTTCATGGCACTTTCCAAAGAAGACACAGAAGAACGAGCCATTCCAATCATTACATACAATGCTAAAGAAAGGATTTCTAAACCAACAAAGATCACAATAAAATCATAACCTGAGGTCAGAAACATCATTCCCGACAAACAAAAAAGAAGCAGAGGAAAGAACTCAGGAAATAATGTTTTGTGTTGAGATAAAAACGGTGGAGCTACGAGAAGTGTGATAAGACCAGCAATCAAGTAAATAGCACTGAGCCATACAGTCAGAGGACTTAGGGAAATCTGTGAGCCAAAAAATTTGCCATACCCAGGGGAACCAGTGGTATGGTATAAGGCATACATAGCACCAAGAATTCCGAGAATGGAAAGAACCCATAAAGGTTTGGAGTCTTCTTCATTCGGAACAAAAAATTGAACCACAAGGGAAAGTAAAGCCACCCCACAAAGAATGAGCATGGGAGATATTGCGATTAGATCATTGGCAGAAGGAGTATATGACATTGGTTAGTTTCCTATCGTCTCTTTCGGTATTGGTTCCAATGGGAAATCAGACTCAATGGATTTTTCCAAATTGTCCAAATTTTCATTTAAAATTGGGGTTTCTAATTTGGCAGAAACAAAACTTGGAAGTGCAAATTTTGATCGGAATGAACCCAATCTTTCTTCAAAAGAAAGTGGTTCCACTCCCATACTCGTATAATCAGAAAACTTCCGACTAACGGTTCCACCGAGGAAGTCTTTCCTACTTTCTTTTCTTTCAGAAATGGACTGAACCGATGCCGCATTCAAATACACATTGGCAGAAGACTGTAAGATCTCCAAAAATGGTTTTGGATAAATTCCAATCCAGAAGATAAAAATAACAAGCGGTGATAAAATCCCCACTTCTCTAAAAGTTAAATCTTTATAAGGTTTTGCTTGGATGGTTTTACTTACCCCAAATAGGAATCGTTTCACAAACCATAACAGATACAATGCGCCAAGAACTACACCGGTCGCGGCGATTCCACCAAACCATACATTCGATTTGATAGCTCCCATTAGAATCAGAAATTCACCCACAAACCCATTGGTTCCGGGAAGACCCACAGAAGATAAAACTGCAATCAAAAAGAAGGTAGAGAAAACTGGCATTTGTTTGGCGAGTCCACCAAATTCATTGATATTACGAGTGTGGGCTCTTTCATAGATCATCCCAATCATAAGGAAGAGCATCCCTGTTGAAACACCATGGGAAATCATCTGCAACATTCCACCCACAACACCTTCGTTTGTGAAAGAAAAAAGTCCTAAAATACAAAAACCCAAATGGGACAAAGAACTATAAGCAATGATCCGTTTGATATCGGTTTGGACAAGAGCTGCCATAGACCCATATACAATTCCAATCACTGCGAGGATTTGGATTCCATCTTGCGACAAAAGACTTGGTTCTGGGAAAAAAGGAATACAAAACCGAATGAAACCATAAGCTCCAATCTTTAACAATACACCTGCCAAATCCACCGAACCAACCGTAGGTGCTTGTGTATGAACATCCGGCATCCAAGTATGAAAAGGAAAAAGTGGAATTTTAACAGCAAAAGCCAGGAAAAAACTAAAAAACAAAAACCATTGGAGAGGTTCGGAATAAGCCCCTAAATCTGCAGTTGCTAAAGATTCAATGGATGTTTTCCCTGTTTTGAAGTAAAGGGTAAGAATACCACCTAACATAAACAAGGAACCAGCCATTGAAAAAAGAAAATATTTTAATGCGGCTTTGGTTCTGTCTTCCCCACCCCAAATTCCAATCATGAGCACCATTGGTAAAACCATCAGTTCCCAAAATACATAGTAAAGAACCAAGTTCCCTGCGGCAAATACCCCAAGTACTGCTGTTTCTAAAACGAGTAAACAAATATGAAATTCTTTGATTTTTTTGGGAATGTTTGACCAAGAAGCAAGGCTCGATAGAAAAAACATAAAGGCGGTAAGCCCAAAAAGTAAAAGCGAAACCCCATCTAAACCTACATGATAATCTACGCTGAGTTTTCCCGAAAGAATCCAATCTGGAATCCAATGTACAAATTGAAGACCTGACTTAGTTGGATCATAGAGAAAGAACAACCCAACAGATAGGATGGTTGTAAAAGCAGAAGACAAAGCGGAAATAACAACCACTGTTCCCATACGTTTTTGAAATACGATAACAGCCGCAGATAGAATTGGTAAAAAAATAATGAAGGAAAGAATTTGTTCCGGCACTTTACACCCCCCTCGCTAATAGATACACTAAGATACAAAATGTACCAATGACCACATACAATGCATAATCTCCAATGAATCCAGATTGGAGGCGGCGAAGTCCACCTGCGATCACACCAAAACTAAGACCAATATTTAAGAAAAAACGATCCAGGATTTTGGTATCAAAGAAAAAAGCAATTCCCTTGGAAAGAAAGAGAAAAGGACGAACAATTACAAAATCATAAATTTCATCGATATAGTATTTGTGAAAAAGAATCTTTCGAAAACCTGTATGTTCTTCAACAATAGGGTTCCCTTTTCTTTGATAAAGGAAATAGGCTAAGATGAGTCCAATGGTGGCAATGGCTACAGAAAATGCGGCCAGAGAAAGTTCCACGTCATGAACGAGTGACTTGTGTTCGGCGAGACTTCCCTTTAAGGAAGCCAATTCATAACCTTTACTCAATACAGGGGCAAAATATCTTTCTAAAGTATCAATGTGTAAAAAGAAATGTGGTGTTTGTAAAAATCCAACGGATACGGCACCGATGGCAAGAACCACAAGAGGAAAGGTCATTGTCCAAGGTGATTCATGTATTTTGTGGTGAGAGTCTGTATTATCTTTTCCAAAGAAAACAACAAAAACAAGACGGAACATATAAAACGAAGTGAAAAACGCAGCCACAATCCCCATCGTCCAAAGGATGGTTCCATAAGAACCATAAGTGTAAGCTTTCTCTAAAATTAAATCCTTAGAGAAAAATCCAGAGAAGGGAAAAAAACCTGCAATGGCAAGAGTTCCCAGTAAAAACGTAAAGGAAGTGATTTTGATTTTACCAAAAAGTCCTCCCATATTTTTAATATTCTGTTCGTGGTGGAGAGCATGGATCACAGAACCTGCCCCAAGGAAAAGTAAGGCTTTAAAGAAGGCGTGAGTCATTAGATGGAAAAGACCGGCCACATAACTCATACTTCCCATAGCAAGAAACATAAAACCTAGTTGGGAAACTGTTGAGTAAGCTAAGATTTTTTTAATATCGTTTTGTAAGATTCCAATTGTTGCAGCAAAAAGTGCTGTTGTGGCACCGATACAAGCAATAAACAACGAAGTTTCTGGTGCGAGTAAAAATACAAAGTTTAAGCGAACAATAAGAAATACTCCGGCAGTTACCATCGTTGCCGCATGGATGAGTGCCGAAACAGGAGTTGGACCTGCCATCGCATCAGGAAGCCAAACATAAAGGGGAATCTGTGCCGATTTACCCATGGCCGCAACAAAGAAAAACAGAGCCACTATATTGGCATAGTTAGCAAATTCACCTAACCCATTTAAGTTGGTTTGCAGTTCCAAATATTGCAAACTTCCACCAAACCAAAAAAGAAAACCGGTTCCTAAAATAAAACCAACGTCCCCAATTCGGTTTAAGATGAATGCTTTCATCCCTGCTTCCGCAGCAGAACTTTTATCATAGTCGAAACCAATTAAGAGATAAGAAGAAAGTCCTACTCCTTCCCAACCAAGAAAGGTTAATACTAAGTTGTCACTGAGGACAAGGTTTAACATACAAAAGATGAATAAATTCAAATAAGCAAAAAATCGGTTATAACTTGTGTTCCCTTTCATGTATCCCATAGAATACAAGTGGATGAGTGACCCAATTCCCGTAATGATCAGAGTCATATACAAGGAAAGTTGATCGATTTGGAATCCAAACGAGGATTTAAAATTTCCAATCACAATCCAATCAAAAACAGAAACCAAATGCGGTGCTGTTCTTTCCATGGGGCGAAATTCGTTAAACGCGCCTAAGGTGATGAGAAAAGGAATAAAAACTGCTAAAGTTCCAATGGCACCAGCCATCCGATGAGGGATTCTTCCTTTCAAAAAACCATTAAAAAGAAATCCAACAAGAGGAAGAAAAACAACTAAAGGAAATATCTCTAACATAGGATTACCATTTCATCGATTGGAGTTCATCCACATTGGTGGATTTTTTATGCCGGAAAATAGCAATCACAAGGGCAAGGCCCACAGCTGCTTCTGCCGCAGCGATTGCCATCACAAAGAAAACTACAGTTTCACCGGAGATATGGGAAAGAGCTTTTGAGAAGGTAACAAAAACCAAATTCACTGAATTCAAAATTAGTTCCACGGACATAAATATGATGACAATATTCCTTCGAATGAGAACGCCTAAGACTCCAATGGAAAATAAAATTCCAGCAAGGCCAAGGATATAGGAAACAGGAATGCCATTGATAATTGGGTTCATAGGACGTTATCCTTTGTTTGTTCTACTTCGGTAGATTTCTTTTTGGCAAGGATCACCGCACCAAGCACTGCCACGAGAAGTAAAATCGAAATCATTTCGAAAGGGAGAAGATAATCTAAATATGTGGATGCACCTACAACACCTACGTTTCCTTTTGCATTCACAGTGGATGTTCCTTGGATAGGGAAGGAATACTCTGTGAGTTCATACCCTTTTCCCATTTGGTCTGAATGAGGAACACCAGTAGTAAGAGCCGAATACAACAAAAAGAAAAAACCAAAAACAAAAACAGAAAGTAAAACCAAACGAATTGGATGTTTTCTATAACGCGACAAGGTTTCGGCCCTTTGGGAAAGTAACATCAAAACAAAAACCACAAGAACCATAATGGCACCCGCATACACTAACACCTGCATAGTGGCAATAAAAAGGGCACCCATGATTCCGTAGATCCCTGCCAAAGCAAAAAAAGTAAACACTAATGAAACAGCAGAGACCACTGGATTTTTTTGGAAAATGACACTGAGTGCAGTCACCACAGTCACTGTTCCAAAAAAAATAAATAATAAAAAGGAAGGTGAAGATTCTAGGTTCATATAAATAATTTCATCCATCCTTCTTTCCAATATACTGTGTAAATGGCCGCGAACATAACGGCAAAAAGACCCCAAGGGATCATTTTTTTCCAACCCAACTTCATCAGTTGGTCATAACGAAAACGTGGAAGGGTCCACCTTACCCAAATAAACAAAAAGGCAAAGAATAGAACTTTTAGAATAAAAAATCCAAGTCCATAAAATGCTTGGTAGGGAGAACCGGCCCCTAATTGGAAAGGAACATTGTATCCACCAAAAAAGAGTAAGGTGGTGAGACAAGACATGGTAATCATGTTCATGTATTCAGCTAAAAAGAAAAGAGCAAACTTAAAAGCTCCGTATTCCGTATGGAAACCCACAACTAGTTCCGATTCTGCTTCCGCAAGGTCAAAGGGAAGTCGATTGGTTTCTGCAAACATCGCAGTTACATAAATAAAAAAGGCAACAAATCCAGGAGGAGATAAAATATTCCACATATCTTTTTGGGAATCACTAATATCTGTTAGTTTGAGCGATCCAGTCATAATCACAATTACAACAATAGAAAGACCCATTGGAAGTTCGTAACTGATCATCTGAGCCGTAGAACGAACCCCACCGAGTAACGAATATTTGTTGTTACTTGACCAACCTGCAATCATAATCCCATAAACTGAGAGAGAAGAGATGGCAAGCATGTACAAAACCCCTGAATCGGGATTGGCAATTTGTAAATCTATAGTCGTGACACCAGTAAGTGCCATAAGCCATTCCGGTGCCGGAAGACTTCCTCCAAAAGGAATCACAGCCCAAGCCATAATCGCACAGGTCATGGAGATGGTGGGAGCCAAAAGATACATCCCCTTAGAGACGTTTTTTGGAAAAATTTCTTCTTTGGCAATGAATTTGATTCCATCAGCAAGTGGTTGGAAAAGTCCAAAAATCCCGGCTCTGTTCGGTCCCGGACGATCCTGGATAAAACCAGCAAACTTACGTTCTGCGAGTGTATAATAGGCCACACCCGTTAGAATGATAAAAAACAATGAGAGGATTTTGATTCCCCAAGCAAGTATTAGAGCCCAGTCCATAATGTTTCGGTGACCTTTAGTGAGAGATACTCACTTCCTTTTTCAATCGAGCCGAGAACTCTCCTTTAAACTTTGTCATTGTGGGACGAACCGCCATTACGCAAGCATCGGCTAACGGACAGATGGTGGTTCCACCTTCCATATTTCTAGACAAAGAAAAAATGAGTTCTACATCTTTTTCTGTTCCTTCCCCGGTTTTGATTTTATGGAGAAGGTCTTTCACCCAATGTGTTCCTTCGCGACAAGGTGTACATTGGCCACAAGATTCATGAGAATAAAATTCTGCCAATCGGTATGTGGTTTCCACAAGGTCGGCATCTTCTGATAAAATGATGACAGCTCCGGAACCTAACA
This sequence comes from Leptospira kanakyensis, assembly GCF_004769235.1. NCBI lineage: Bacteria > Pseudomonadati > Spirochaetota > Leptospiria > Leptospirales > Leptospiraceae > Leptospira > Leptospira kanakyensis. The sequence goes on from NZ_RQFG01000019.1 coordinate 922,259, forward strand.
TTGATTTGAGCGAAGCAATTGATTCATAATCCATAGTTGCGGTCATCGCTTCTTCTGAATTCAGGATAGGAGAAGAACTTCCTCCTGGAATCACTGCTTTTAGAGTTTTATCGTTTTTGATTCCACCACAAATATCGTAAATGAGTTCCTTCATAGGAGTTCCCATTTCCACTTCGTAAATCCCTGGTTTTTTCACATGTCCGCTGACCGCAAAAAGTCTTGTCCCTGGTGATTTTTCTGTTCCGATTTTTTTGTATTCATCACCCGTCATACGAATGATATGCGGGACATTACAAAATGTTTCCACATTGTTCACAACAGTTGGGCAAGCATACAATCCAGACACGGCAGGAAAAGGGGGTTTGAGTCGTGGGTGGCCCCTCCTTCCCTCAAGGGAATTGATAAGAGCAGACTCTTCCCCACAAATATAAGCACCTGCACCAGAATACACTGCTAAATCAAAATCGTATCCAAGTCCTAAGATATTTTTTCCAAGAAGGCCTGCTTTGTAAGCTTCTTCCACTGCCTCTTCCACGATACGAATTCCTTTATGGAATTCTCCTCGAATGTAAATATAACCTTGGTGAGAATCAATGGCTTTTGCAGCAATGACCATCCCTTCGATGAGCATATGCGGGAATTTTTCAATGAGAAGTCGGTCTTTGAAAGTTCCGGGTTCTCCTTCATCTCCATTACAAATCAAATATTTGGGTTTGTCTGTTTTGGGAATGAATCCCCATTTGTTTCCAGTAGGAAACCCAGCACCACCCCGACCACGAAGGCCAGAGTTTTTTACATCGTTTACAATTTGTTCGGCGGTCATTTCGGTAAGGGCTTTTTTTTGACTTTCATACCCTCCTACCGAACGATAATGATTTAAAGTATGAGAATCAGCAGCACCAACATGAGTTGTGAGAAGAGTTTTTAATCCCATTTTATACCTGCTTTTCCAATTCAGAAATGATGGCTTCGATTTTTTCCGGTGTTAGATTTTCATAATATTTGTCATTGATTTGAGCTACAGGTCCAAACCCACAAGCACCTAAACACTGCACTTCATCCACAGTAAACTTTTTGTCACCAGTGGTTTCTCCTGCTTCGATTCCTAACTTAGAACAAACATGTTCGGTGATGGAATCAGACCCAGAAAGATAACAAGAAATATTTCCACAAATTTGGATATGGAACTTACCGACTGGTTTTTTATTGTACATGGTGTAAAAGGTAGCAACCCCATGAACATGTGCGAGTGAAACCGGCTCACCAATACGACTGGCAATGTATTCCATTCCTTCCTGATCCACAAAACCTTTGTCAGCTTGTAATAAAAAAAGACATGGCAAAATTAACGAACGTTTGCTCGGGAACTGCGGAATCAATCTTTGGAATCTTTTTTCCGAATCTTGTGAAAATTGATAAGCCATTAACAATCTAACTCCCCTGCAATGACATTGAGTGAAGACATAGTGGCAATGGTATCAGCAAGTAATCCACCTTTGACGAGCTCCGGGAATGCTTGGTAATACCAAAAACAAGGACGTCTCACATGAACTCTCCAAGGAGTTTTTTCTCCTTCCGAAACTACATAAAAACCGAGTTCTCCATTGGCTGCCTCGGTAGACATATAGTATTCTCCAGGAGGAACCTTCACTCCGTGCATAATGATTTTAAAATGATAAATGAGTTCTTCCATATTGTTGTACACACGATCTTTCGGAGGAAGGAAAGTGTGAGGAACATCTGCGTGGTATGGGCCCTCAGGAATTCCATCAATCAGTTGTTCGATGATTCGCATGGACTGACGCATCTCTTCCATCCGAACGAGTGTTCGATCTAGAGCCGATCCATCTTCTCCCACTGCAATATCAAAATCGACCTTATCATATAACATATAAGGATCATCTTTTCTTACGTCCCAAGGAACACCGGCCGCACGAAGGTTAGGCCCAGAAAATCCATAAGCAATGGCACGTTCTGCAGAAAGGCCACCAATTCCAGCAGTCCTTTCGTTAAAAATTTTATTACGAATGAGTAATTCCTGGAATTCATCCAAAGCAGGTTTTAAACCTTTGATGACTGTTTTGATTTCGGATTGAAATTCAAGGTAAATATCTCGTTCCATTCCACCCACACGGCAGAAGGTTGTAGTTAACCTAGCGCCCGTTAGCTTCTCTAAAATTTGATAAATATTTTCTCTATGGTGGAATAAATGCAGTAAACCAGAGAAAGCGCCAAGATCCACACCCATAATTCCATTACAAATGATATGATCCATAATCCGCGATAGTTCAGAAATGATCATTCGAACGTAGGTGACTCGTTCAGGAACCTGGATTTGCATCATTTTTTCTACAGTGAGAATCCAACCAATATTATTGAGTGGAGTCGACACATAGTTCATACGGTCCGTACAAACTAAGAACTGATTGTAATCGTAACGTTCTCCCAGTTTTTCAAAACATCGATGTACATAACCAATGACTGATTCTGTGTCTACAACTCGTTCTCCATCAATTTGGATTACGTTTTGTAAAATTCCATGTGTCGCAGGATGGCTTGGCCCAAGGTTGACTAGTAAGTGGCCTTCTGGTAGGTCTTTGAATTTTTTGCCAAAATGTTCGGCTGTTTTTTCGTACATTACCATGATGATTTGTTACCGCCTAACTGGCAATATCCTCGTTTACGTGAATGGTGAGTAAGTCTTCGATGAGATAATCTTGGCCCGGGCCTTCCAATGGATAATCTTTACGAAGTGGATGTCCAACAAAGTTATCAGGCATAATGAGCCTTTCCATTTGAGGATGGTTTGAAAAAGAAATCCCCATAAGATCGAATACTTCTCTTTCAGGCCAATTGGCCGCAGGAAAAAGGGAGACGAGACTCGGAACTTCTTCCCCTTCTCCTACTGGAACTCGGAGTTGTAAACGGAAGTGTTTGTTTTTAGGAGAACGAAGCAAATAAACAACTTCAAATCTTGGTTCTCGTTTTCCAAGCCAGTCCACAGAGGTAAGATCATTCAGATATGTGAAGGCAAAATCAGGATGATCTTTTAACGCTTGTACGATGGTAGGCAGGGATTCCTTTTTGATACTAAAATAAAGCAAATTGGTGTTTATGTCCCTTTGCGGGAGTAACACATCGGAAAACCTAGAGTTTAAGTATTCAGTAATTATTTCTTTCATGCCACTACGAGAGGTTTGTTGCGTTCGTTGATTTCTTCGATTTTTCTCATGACTTCTTGGCGTCTGGCTTCCAAACCTTGGCCTTGGACTTTCCTTTGCAGTTTCACAAGAGCATCTAAAAGTGCTTCTGGTCTTGGAGGACAACCAGGAACGTAAACATCAACAGGAAGGATACGATCTACACCTTGTAATACACCGTAGGTGTGAAACATTCCGCCAGAAGAGGCACAGGCACCTACGGAAATCACAAACTTTGGTTCCGCTAATTGATCGTATATTTGGCGTAATACGGGAGCCATCTTATATGTGATGGTTCCGAGTACCAAAATCATATCAGCTTGGCGTGGAGAGAAGGAAGGACGTTCTGCACCAAAACGAGCGATATCATAATCTGCACAAGATGTACTCATGTATTCGATTCCGCAACAAGCAGTAGCAAATGGATAAGGCCATAAAGAAAAACTTTGCCCCCATTGAACCACATTGTCCAGTGTAGCGACTTGGAACATATCGCCAAACATCTCACCAGGTTTGGATAGTGTTTCTGTTAATCCCATTCCAGTGCTCCCTTCTTCCATATATAGTATAGACCCACAACAAGTATGAGTAAAAAGAAAAACATCTCTAGTAAAAAGAAAGTTCCAAGGCCTGCTTCTTTGAAACCGATTAAGTTGACAGCCCAAGGGTATAAAAAGACGGCTTCAATGTCGAAGAGGATGAAAAGAACTGCAACAAGATAGAACTTGATGTTAAAGAGTCCTCTCGCATCACCATAATACGTAACCCCACATTCAAATGTGTCCTGAGGTTTCGATTTTTTCTTCGGATTGATGAGGAAGGCAAGGGTCAAGATCAGAGCGGAGAAACCGACTCCGAGCAAAAGTTGTAGAAGGATTGGCGCAAAACTATCTGGAGCAGAACCCATTCCTTGAATGATCTCATCCTTATTTTGAAATGTCAAGGCGAGATTCTTTTCGGGCCATTTTTCTCATCCATTGTTATCCCAAACAGTTCATTTGAGAATGGCTCTCAAAAATCAGGCAATTTCGATTACCAGTGAGTGTAAAAAGATAGGCAGTGGAAAAGGAAAGTCAGTTTCAAAAGAAACGCGCTTTAGAAGGAAAGTGAGTTTAAAAGGAAACCGCCTTTAGAACGGTAATTGGTTTTAAAAGAACCTCGGTAGAATGGGAAAGCGAGTGAAATGGATTCCCGAATGAAAGGAGTCAGCCAGTGCTCCTGGCATTTAGGTGAAAAGGTAACTGACTGTAAAAAAGTAAGTCAGTGAAGAAATCGCATACCTTACTTTTGTCACAAGTGCTATGATTCCATTCCCTTTAGATAGAACCAGACTCACCAGTTTGTAACTATTAATTACCAATCCCAGAGAGGCGAAAGATAGATGTTTTCTACAAAAGGGTGAGCTGAATACAAACTCCCACTCCCTTAATGGCCTAGAATCTTTTACATTCAGACAAACGCATGTGCGTTATAGCAGATTATTTATCTGTAATAACGAATTACTCCTTGTTTAGCGAGAAATCCTCCTTTTTCCTAAAACAAAAGGAGTCCGGAATGTTTATAGAAACAAGACCCAGTTACAACCCTTACGAAATTTCCAGAGAATCCCATGAAATTTTGGAATCATTTTCTTCTGTGATCTTATCTCCCCCATCAGGTGATTTTTTTCAGACAAGAGTTCTCAGACTCGCACAAATATTTCACCTATCAGCCGTTTGGATCGCCGAATGGAAAAAAAATCCTCACAATTTCAAACTTTATCCTTGGTTCACTTAGGAGAACTATCAGCAACCAAAACCTACAATGGTAACATTGCTCCATGTTCAGAAGTGATCGAAACAAAATCCTATTATCATACTTTGGATTTAGAAGATAGGTATCCCGGTTTTGAATCGGTATTATCAATCAAAGGAAGCCATTACCTAGGTTATCCTCTTAAATCAAGATCGGGAGAGATCATCGGTGTCATAGCGGTTCTCAACAGGAAACATATCCCGCAACTAAATAGACTGATTCGAATTTTAGAACTACTTTCTGTGAGAACGGCCCAAGAACTGGAAAGACGTAAATCAGATACTTATATTTCTCATGCCATCGAATCAGTGTATGCACTCAGCCATTCTTTAAAAGAAATTCACAGACTCACCACTTCTCATTTCGAATCCATTGAAGATTTATTTTCAGGATATCTTAAAACTGGATTACAACTATTTCATTTTCCCGTCGGTATCATCAGTAAAGTGAGCCAAGATAGATATAAAATCTTACAAATCGAAGGAGAATCAGGCGACCTTAAACAAGGTGAGACCTTTCGGATTGTCGATAGTTTTTTTGCAAAGGCAAACGAATCAAAAAAAACAATCTTCTCTGAAGATATATTATCTTCAGAGGATAACCTTCAAAAAACCTCTTTTTTTAAAGAGTTTGGATTTCTGAAGTACATAGAATCGCCGATAGTCATTGATGGGAAAATTGACGGATCCATTGGTTTTTTCTCCACTGAGATAGGCGGAACTCCGATCGAAAACCATTTCATTGAAGTCATTGAGATGATGAGCCGAAGTATCGCTTATGAAATTGAAAAAAGAAAAGCCGCCGAAGAAATCAAAAAGATCAAACTCCACCAAGATGGAGATTATTATTTAACTTCCTTACTTGTGAAACCTTTGGGAGGAACTGAAATCGAAAGTTCCAATGTAAAAATAGAATTTTTAACCAAACAAAAGAAGGAATTTTCCTTCCAAGGAAAACGAGGAGAAATTGGAGGTGATTTATCTGTTGCACACACTGTCTACTTACGTGGAAAAAAACATATTGTTTTCATCAATGCAGATGCAATGGGAAAATCTTTACAAGGTGCTGCTGGTGCTTTGGTTCTCGGAGCGGTATTTCGATCCATCATAGAAAGAACGAAAAATAGAGAGGAATACCAAAATCGTTATCCGGAACAGTGGTTACGCGAAGTGTTTGATGAGCTAAACAAAACCTTTGAGAGTTTTGACTACACTATGCTTGTATCACTCATTCTTGGATTAGTCGAAGACGAGTCAGGTCTATTATATTTTGTAAATGCAGAACATCCCCATTTAATTTTATACAGAGATGGAGTTCCAAGTTTTATCAAAACAAAATATAGTTATCTAAAAATTGGCGCTACCCTTCCTCAAGACCGGTTTGCTATTAACATTTTCCAATTACAAATCGGAGATGTACTTTTTGGCGGATCCGATGGAAAAGATGATATTTTGGTTCATGGCGCTTGTAGTGGTGAACATTTTCTAAATACAGATGAAAAACTTTTTTTAGAACATGTCAGAAGAAGAGAAGGTGATCTTTCTGGAATCGTTCGGTCCATCCAACAAACGGGAGAACTTACCGATGACTTGTCTCTATTCCGATTAGAATTTAGTCCGGATCGACAAGAAGAAACTATCTTGATCAAAGATGGATTCGAGCAAGTATCTAGGTTCAAACAAGAAATTCGAAAGGGGAATTTCGTCGCAGCCCGAACCCTTTTAGAAAATGCTTACGAACTCAACCAACACAATCTAGAAGTATTACAAAATTTGATGAAATTTAGAATCGCAAATAATGAATACGAACAAGCCATTAAGTATGGCGAGGAATATTTATCCTTAAAGGCAGACAGCAATCACATACTACTATCCTTATCATTTGCTTATCAAAAGTTAGGAAAGATCAATAAAGCAATTGAATATTCGGAAAGACTCATCCTTAGAGAACCACAACATTTAAAAAACACGACCCACCTAGCAGTTCTATATGGAAAAAAAGGAGATTTTGAAAAAGCTAAGGAGTTTTTACAGTTCGCGATAGAATCCACAAATGACAAGGATCAATTAGAAAAATTAGAGAAGTATTGGACACGAATCGAACATGTTCATGCCAAACAAAAAAGGAAAGTATTCCAGGAATGATACCTGTTTCTAAAATGATCGAACTTACTTCCCAGGTTCCCAAAGTTTTTTGAGTTGGTCTTTTAAATTTTTCTCCATCCCTTGGTTTGTTGGTTCATAGAACTTCGGTGGATTCGGATAAAAGGATTCAGGAAAATATTTTTCCCTTACAAAGTGATCGGGAAAATCATGAGGGTATTGGTAATCCTTCCCCGCCCCTTCCTTCTTATGTGTGGCCGTGGGAGCATTGCGAAGATGATTTGGAATTTGGAACTCACGTTTTCTTTCCCGAACTAATTGAAGTGCCCGATCAATCGCCAGATAACTAGCATTAGACTTTGGAGCTGAGGCTAAAAAAGTGGTACACTGACCGAGAGGAATCCTTCCTTCTGGCATTCCGACACGTTCGACGGCATGCCAGGTGGAGATCGCAAGCGGAAGTGCATGGACACTAGCATTCCCGACATCCTCACTTGCAAAAATCACAAGCCTTCTTGCAATAAAAAGTGGATCTTCTCCGCCTTCGATCATAAGTGCTAAATAAAAAAGTGCCGCATCGGGATCACTGCCACGAAGGGATTTGATAAAAGCAGAGATGATATCATAATGACTTTCACTATTTTTATCATAAAAAATTACGTTTTCACCTAGAATTTCAGCTAACTTGGATTCGTTGATACTTCCCGTATCTTCTGTAAAACTTAAAATTCGTTCGAGATACCCGAGGAGTTTCCTGGCATCACCCGAACTTCTGCGAAAGAGTTCCTTTTTTAAATCCTCTGGAAATTTACTTTTATGATTTAGTTTTGTAAGGCAAGTTTCAAAAATAGAATTTTCTTCTTCTTCTGAAAGAGTGGTCAGTCGATAGACAAGCATCCGGGAAAGTAATGCTTTATTCACTCGAAAGCTGGGATTTTCTGTTGTGGCAGCAATCAATATGATTTCTCCTTCTTCCACTGCCGAAAGAAGTGCATCCTGTTGTGAGGAAGAAAAACGATGGATTTCATCCAAAAATAAAACAATCGTTCCCTGTCTTTTGGCTTCATCCAAAACTTCTCTTACCTCTTTCAAACCACTGGTCACACAACTTAAATAGCGTTTTTGCATATTCCAACCTTGGCTGAGAAGATGAGCCAAAGTGGTTTTTCCCGATCCGGGTGGACCGTAGAACAGAATTGAGGTGGGTTTAGATATGGCTCTCAGTGACTGAACCACTTGAGTTTGCCCTACAAACTCAGACCAAGTTTTAGGTCTGACCGCATGAGCGAGAGGAACCTGTTTGTTCTGCGAAAAAAGAGAATCCAATTTAAGATTTTTCCAATTCTTTTTTTACTGCCATATAACAGTTGTATATGGTTTCATTACAAACATCACAACCGGAATTACAACAAATGAGAGATCTTTCGGATACCTTTCCATCTATCAAATTTTTCACAAAAGCAGCAGTTCGATCTGGCAAAAAGAAAAATCTAACTTTTTCCAGAATGACTTCATCTACAGATTTTGGGAACAACCGGTCTTCCGACATCTATCCTCCTGTGATCCAACCAAGATACATAGCGTAAAAATATACAGTTACACGGACAAATCGAAAAAGAGAACCGAGTAAAAACAACGAATAACGCATCTTAAAAGTTCCAACAGTATAAGCCATCCAAGAATAAGGAATGGGTGTGAGAGCGCTGAGAACCACAGCCCCAAATCCATACTTACGTAAGTAAGGAAGAAGTTTGTCTTCATAATGCAAAACCATCTGTCTTCCCAAATGAAATCGCGGAATCACATACAATCCAATCAAATAAGCCAAAGACCCACCAAGTATACTTCCAAATGACATAGAAAGAATTGTTTTTAAAGGATCCATTTCTCCGGTGATGGCAAGCATAAGGAATGCATCGGGCGGAACAAAGGCAGGAAGACTATCAGAAAAAATCATCCCAACAAATAGTCCCCAATATCCAAAAATACGGACAAAATGTTCGCTGAATCCCAAAAGTTCTTTTCGAAAGAAAAAAGCCAATCCAAAAACAATCACTAAAACGATAACAATTGAAAGAATAGTTTGAAAGAGGAGATTACGAAGATTGATAGATGTCTCTTTTTCCTTTGACATAGACAGTGATGTTAACCTTTTACTCTACTTATATTACGTATAACCTTAAAGTCATACATTTGTTTCTTTTTTGATCAGATTCCGATTTGTTTTCATCCAATCTTCTATTTTGCTAATAGATTCTTTAATTAGACTGTCCAATTGATTTCGTTCTTCCGAATTAAAATTTTGTAAAACAAAGTCTGCCACTTCCATTCCACCTTTTTCAGGTTTACCTACCCCAAACCGCAATCTATGAAAGTCTTGCGTACCGAGTTTTGCAACGATATCTTTTAGTCCATTATGACCGGCCGTTCCGCCGCCAATTTTATTTTTTATCTTACCAAAAGGTAAATCTACTTCGTCTTGGACTACAAGGATTTGTGTTGCGGGAATTTTATATAGATTGGCAAGGGTTTGGGTTGCCTTTCCGGAAAGGTTCATAAATTCCAAAGGTTTTAAAAGATGAATTTTATCCCCTTCCCAAGTATGGGTGGTATCTGCATATTTTTTGGAATCTTTAAAAGTAATACCAAAACTAGATGCCAACGCATCAAGAACCATAAAACCAATGTTATGGCGGGTATTTTTATATTTATCTCCTGGGTTACCAAGACCTACAATTAAAAAATGGATCATACGTTTCCGAGTAAAATATGTAACAAACGTTCTGTGGCCTTAACAGCTGCCACTTGTTGGTCAGAGTCAATACCGATGGTTCGAATGGGATTGGATTCTCCCTCTTTTTTCCAAGTAATGACTGTTTCGACAAGGGCATTGGTATTTCCACCGGGAGGAATTCTCACTTCATAGTCAGAAAGAGTCGGAATTTGAATGTTTAATTCTTTTAGAATTTTGCCAAGGGCATTCATAAAAGCATCATATCCGCCGTCGCCTTCTCCCTTCGCCGAGTAATCCTTTCCTAAATAATTAACCTTTACCTCGGCCGTTGGTTTCACACCAAGTCCACTGGTCACAGTGCAAGTTTCGATTCGAAAACTGGCTTCTAAGTTTTCACCAGTGATGTCAGAGATAATGTACGGTAGGTCTTCTTTTGTGACCGTTTTATTTTGGTCTCCAAGCTCTATCACACGTTCTAAAACTTTTTTTTCAATTTCAGGAGAAAGAACCATTCCCAACTGTTTTAAATTTTCAGTAATACTCGCTTTACCAGCTAACTTCCCTAATGCGTATATTCTGGCCCTTCCAAATCGTTCTGGCAAAATGGGATTTGCATATAAATTACCTTTTTTGTCACCATCAGCATGAACACCTGCCGTTTGTGTGAATACATCTTCCCCTACTATCGGACGGTTGTCTGAAATCCGTTTCCCAGAAAAAACTTCCACAAGTCTGGATGCATTTGTAATTTCTCTTTCGACTACAGAAGTTCGATACTTTGTTTTGTCATGGAGAGCTGTGACAACAGCTTCTAGCGGTGAATTACCCGCTCTCTCCCCAAGACCATTCACAGCCACATGAAGGCCACGAACTCCTGCCGAGACTGCTTCCAAACAATTGGCGACAGCCAAGTCGTAATCATTGTGGCCATGAAACTCAAACCAAAGTTTTGGAAATTCTTTTACTAAATCAGTGATCGCAGTTCGGACTTCTGCAGGCGATAAAACACCAAGTGTATCAGCTAAATAAAATTTACTGATAGGATACTTGGATACAACACTTAAGTATTCTAAAACATAATCACGAGAATGAGTGTATCCATTAGACCAATCTTCCAAATAAACATTTACGGTGATCCCAGATTTTGCAGCATACTCTACTGTTTTTTGAATGTCTGCAAAATGTTCGGCAGGCGTTTTTCGAAGTTGGTTTGTTAGGTGATTAAGTGATCCCTTCGTGAGGAGATTGAGAACTCGGACTCCAGTCCCGTTCATCCACTCCACAGTTTTATCGTAATCTACAAATCCTAATATCTCGATTCGATTTTGGAGCCCTTCTGATTTTGCCCACTCTACAATTTTTTTAACAGCCTCAAACTCTCCCGGAGAAACACGGGCACTAGCGATTTCGACACGATCTGTTTTTAGATCTTTTAATAGATGTTTGGTGATATTGAGTTTTTGCTGCCAGGAAAAAGAAACACCATTGGTTTGTTCCCCGTCGCGTAAAGTGACGTCCAGGATTTCGATGCGAGAATTAGATTCGGTCATGATTTCAATCGGTTGATGTATTCTTTGGACGGAGCGAGAATTTCCACCATCGTTGCGCCCGGGTTTGACCGGAACATCGGATCGGTCTCCACTAGTTTCAGAAAATCGCAAGTCTCTACGTAGTCAATCGCCATTCGGCGGAGGATTCCTTCCCCAATTCCGTGTAATATTTCGACGTACGATTCCCCATCCATAAAGGCTTCATGGAGCTCTCGTTCTAATTTGATACGAGCCTCTTCATATCGGAGTTTGCGGATGTATATGGTACGCACCTTAAGTCCAGAAAATGGGACTTAGGTCAAATTGCAACAGAAACGAACAGCATCGAGCAATTCTCGGGTGTTCCAAGGTTTAGAAAAAATGGCGTAGGTTTTTGCCTCTTCTTTAACGCGGTTGATGGCATCCCGGTCGGCATGGCCGGAAATAAGAATGGATTTGATTTGTGGGTATTTTTGGTGGACTTGGATGAGAAATTCGTCCCCTCGCATTCCAGGCATCAGCCAATCAGATAAAATAAGAATGACTTCCACACCAGAACTACAAAGGTCATCGATCACTTCCATGGCTTCTTCGGGATTTTGTGCTGTTTCGTAGGTATAACTCCCACCGATCTCGCGTTTTAGTTCTTGTACGAGGGATAAAAGCAGAATGGGTTCATCATCAACGCAAAGAATTGCGTTTTTCTCATGTTGCAGCTGCGTGATATTCAATCTCGTTCCCCTTTTTGTGCCTTTGGCAAATACACCCTAAACTCTGTTCCATTTTCATCTGACGAAAATTCAATAGAACCCCTCATCTTTTCTACGATTTGTTTGCAAATGTCAAGCCCAAGCCCAATTCCTTCGCCATGTTTTTTTGTAGTGAAAAAAGGTAGGAAAATCTTATCATGAATTTCGGGCGCAATCCCTTTTCCCGTATCTTGAATGGTTGTGACCACCGAATCCTCATTGGAAGAAACAGAAATTCTTAATTTACCACGATAGTCCATCGCTTGTAAAGCATTGTTAATGATATTGATCCAAACTTGGTTGAGTTTGTCTCTTTCCGCCAAACAATAATCAGTTGTAGTGTAAAACTTGGTAATTTCAACATCATTTTTAATTTTCGTTTGGTATAAAGTAAGAATGGAATCAAGTTCCGTAGGAATATGAACACTTTGAAAATTTGTTTCTGTTTCCAACCGATCAGTATAAAGATAATGTTTGAGTGCGTTCACAACATGAGCTGCTTTTTCTGTAGCAGTTTGGACAACATAAACCAGACGATACAAACTTCCTAAAATTAGAACATTTTGTAGAATGATTCCAGTTCTTGGTTTCTTTAAAATTTTTAAAAGTGGTTCATCCAGTTGGAGGATTCCAAGAGAAGTTAAATCATCCATCATCTCTTCCGGATTTTCTATTTGGTGAGAATTCAGAATTCCTAATCTTTCTTTTTTCTCCATACGATTGAGAAGACCTGAATTACGAGATCCAAATGACACACTCATATGAAGTAAATGTCGGAAGTCTTCCCTTTCGGAGACATCCAAAGATTCTAAAAATTCAGGCAAACTGGTAACGTCATTTTTTAGGATTTCAGACATGGTATGTACACTTGAAGTGATGGCACCTAGAGGTGTGTTCAGCTCATGAGTGATGCCCGCGGCAAATTGTCCAAGGGCGGCTAATTTTTCACTTTGTAAAAGTTGAGTTTGTGTTTTGTGTAAATCGATGAGAATTTTTTCCTTTGTTTCAATCATCTCCAAAAGGCTGCGATTACTTTCGATCAGTGCTTCCGTTCTTTGCCCAATTTTATCTTCTAAATTGGAATTGGTTTCCATCACCAAACGTTGGCTTTCTTCCACTCGTTCAAAACTTTGTTTGAGTTCGGAGGACATAAAACGGAAGGCTTCTGATAAATCTTTGAGTTCAGCAATCATACTTTCGCCAATGGGAATGTCCCAATCTCCTTTGGCCAAAGATTTGGATGCCTTTGCAAATGATAAAACTGGTCTTGACACAAACTCGGCAAGAACTACGGCAAGGAGTAAACTCAGTAAAATGGCCCAAGCAAAAACCATCGCGGATTCACTATTTCCGGTGATGACTCCACTCAAATAAAATGAATAAGGAAAAAGAGTGATGAGATATGTTTTTACTTTTAATTTTGGAGGAATATAAACTGTTACCATCGCATTCCAATTTTCTCTGGAAAGTGGTCTTTTCGTAACAATGGCAAAACTAAATCGTTTTTCGGAAGTGTTGATTTCGTTGCCCAATTTTTTTAATTCAATTCTGACTGTTTCTTGTAATCGTGTTTTCCCTTGATCCGTTGATAATGAAGCAAGAGAGTTCAGATTATCGTCTAACAAAAACACTCGACCTTGCTCATTCACTTTGGAATCATCCAAAACAACCATAAGGTCTTTCGAATTCAAATTTTGAACCGTCAACTCAGACAAATTGGAAAAATGACGATCCAAATTTAACTGGATATTTTTTGACCACTGCCGATGTAAAACTTCCACCATTTGAAAGGCAGATTTTTCAGCATTTTTTAAAGTTACGTAAGCCGTCACTCCGACAAGAAACAAAACCAAAAAGACAAAAGGCGCAACAATGAATAACTGTAATGATATACCTGATCTTGTATCCGATTCTGGTTGGAGGATTTTCCATTCTTTTGGCCCAGACTTCCAAATGGATTGAGGGTCAGATAAAGTAACCTCCTTCATTTGCCCAGGGACTTCTGCCCAAAACAAACCAAACCGCCTAACAATAGGAAAAGTTACAAGCGTCACAAACGGTGCTAGAATCCAAGTGATCCCTGTTGTGAAAAGAAGAGCGGAACTGATTGTATGATAAGAAATCTCGGCCCCGAATTGTTCGGAACACAAAAATCCCCATAAAAAAGGTTCCAGGATTAAAAATAATAAAACAAAAAGAAAGTAATAAATCCAAATTCTAAATTTACGAAAGTCAGGAGACTTTCCTATCATTTGGTAAGAAAGCCAAAACATAGTGGGATTGATAAAGTAACCAGGCAACCAGTCCCATAAAAATTCAGGAGGAACTCCCTCGATAAGATCAGACAAACCGTAAGCAAAAGGGACAGCAAGAAGTGCAGGGAATCCAAAAAAATTCAAACAGAGAAAAACAGATAAATCTTTTAGGCTCTCTAAGGTTTGTGCTCCCGGAATGAGAACAATAGAACTTCCCAAATACCCAGTGGCAAAGATAGAAACAAAAGTGATGAGAAACCAATAAAAGCTAGTTAGGTTCCAGTTCCAAACTTCCCTTGAAATGCGGAAAGATTTCCCATTCCGAAAGGTAAATCCAGTAAAGGCAAATATCGAAAGAATCGAACCGAATAAAAAGGCAAACCGACCCCAAACCTCTAGGATCGGCAAAGGGATGTTTGAAACGATATGTTCAATCCAAACAATGATTTCGGCCATGGCCCGTGAATCGTAAGCGAACTAGGATTCTAAGTAAAGCAAAATCTTTTTTACTTTGGAAGCGAGGGAAGAAGGAAATTCTGTATCTAAATCAGAAAGAGTCACCCACTTACTCTCTACACCAAATTTCTTTGTCAAACCCTCGACCAAATTTCGACTTTCTAAGGATAAGGAAAATACGGAAAAAACCATCTTATGATGGGTGATGGTATGTTTGAATTCCCCTATAGGATTCGGGGTTTTGCCTTTATATGATTCTTTTAAAGATAAAAAAAACGGACTGGGTTCGTAGGTTTCTTCCGGAACTTCACCTATAAATCCATAGGGTAAATGGAACATCCCTTTTAAAAAACGCATCTTGGGTTCCCGAAGTAGAAGGATGGAATTCTTATGATTGAGAACAAAAATCTCACCGTTTAGAACCACCTGCTTTTTGTCTTTTACCCTGAGCGGAATTTCTGAAGTCTTTTGGTGGATCCTGGCAAAACAAAATTCAGAAAGAGGGCATAACAGACATTTAGGTGATTCCGGAAGGCAAAGGGTTGCACCTAGCTCCATCATGGCTTGGTTGTGGTCACCCGGATGGTCCTTATTTAAAAATTCATCGGCTTTCTTTTGTAATTCGTTATCTGCCTTTGCACCTAAGATATTGTCTGTATAACCATGATAACGAGACAAAACACGTTTTACATTTCCATCCAAAACTGCCAAAGGAAGGTCGTAGGCAATCGATAAGATTGCCCTTGCTGTATAATTTCCAATTCCAGGAAGTTTTAAAACTAGGTTCAGGTCTTTTGGAAAGGCCCCATTATAATTTTGAACTAAAAAGATGGCTGCCTTTCTTATGTTTCTAGCACGGCTGTAATATCCAAGTCCCTTCCAATTTGCCAAAACTTCCTCTTCTTCGGCCTCGGCCAAAGTTTCTGGATTTGGAAATCGTTTGATAAAGGATTCATACAACGGCAACATCGCATTAACGCGAGTTTGTTGGAGCATCACCTCGGAAATCCAAATGGGATATGCTTGTTTTTTTTTACGAAATGGTAGATCCCTTTTATGGATTAAATACCATTCGTGAAGTTTTTTCTGAGGACTCAAATTTCCGAGTCTTGGATGCTATAACGAAGGAAGGTATTACAACTCCCCTCTTCGGTATACCGAACAAGGTCATAATCCAAACGAGTGGAACGGAAGAATTTGGAATGGGCCAACCTTTCCCGTATTTCTTGACGGATATGGTCGCGAGCTTCCTGGCGTTTGTCATAATAGGCAGGCGATAGAATTTCACTTTTGTAGGACAAACTTCCCTCGCGGTAGATGGCTACCGTGACTTGCACCCGGTATTTTCTCTGTAAGACTTGTTTTACTTCAGTATTCATCGTATCCAAAAACTAAGGGGTATTCTTCCTAAATTGATTTTCGGTCTTGGGTAGGAGGAAATTGAAAGCATCAGTTTTTTTTCATACTGCTTGCCCAAAATTTCGAATTTAATTTCCTAGATAATGAGAACATAAGATTCAAATGAGCACCAAATATAACGAATCGCCATTTTTCTACAAAAGACGTCCCACGCGAGAAGTGATGGTGGGAGGTGTGGGAATTGGAGGGAAAAACCCAATCCGGATCCAATCCATGATTACGTCTAACACAAGAGATACGGAAGCCAGTATCAAACAAATTTCAGATTTAGAAAAAGCTGGATCTGAAATTGTTCGCCTAACAGTACCAAGCCAAGCAGATGCGGACAACCTACCAAACATCCGTCAAAGAATGAAAGAATTGGGGCTAAAAGTGCCATTGGTGGCAGACATACATTTCACTCCACAAGTTGCCTTAAAATGTGTGGAATGGGTTGAGAAGGTGCGAATCAATCCAGGTAACTTTGCTGACAAAAAAAAATTTGAAATCATCGAATACACAGACAAAGACTACAGCGAAGAGTTAGAAAGAATAGAAGAAGTATTCACTCCCCTTGTCCTTAGGGCCAAAGAACTGGGTGTGGCCATGCGAATTGGAACCAACCACGGAAGCCTTTCCGACCGAATCATGAATCGGTTCGGCGACACTCCCCTCGGGATGGTAGAATCGGCCTTGGAGTTTATTCGCATCGCAGAAAGAAACTCCTACCAAGACATTGTTGTTTCGATGAAGGCTTCCAATCCACAAGTGATGATCCAAGCCTATCGAATGTTAGTTTCTCGTTTTTATGATTTAGGAATGGATTATCCCTTACACTTAGGTGTGACTGAGGCTGGGGATGGAAAAGATGGAAGGATTAAATCAGCCATTGGAATTGGAAGTTTGTTAGAAGATGGCCTTGGAGATACCATTCGTGTATCTCTTACAGAAGATGCCATTTATGAAATTCCTGTCGCAAAAGAGTTAGTTAGGAAGTACAATGAAAGTTTTTTAAATGAACTGAGTCATACATCTACTTCCACAAATGTTAATGCCAGACCAGAGGCCTCAGTTTCTCAAAACAGAGAAACCATCTATACAGAATTTCGTGATCCCTTCCAATACTCTAGGTTCTATTCCAAAGAATTAAGTTTGGGAGATACAAAACTTGGGGATTCGTCTCCTGTAAGGATAGAAATTAGTTTTCCATTTTTTGGATCCGAATCCGCAGAAGAAGTTTTACACCTCATCCAAAGAGAAACCAAATCAGGCAGAATCCCTGAGATGATCCATTTTGAAATCCAATCGGAAATGGATTTATTGTCACTGGGAACTATGGTTCGAAGAGGATCATTCCCTCTTCCAGTTTCAGTGGAATTATCCAAGGAACTCACCTACCAATATGATAGTTTGGCAGAAGACCTTTACCGGATCCATAAATGGGTGATCAACCCAAGTATTTTTTTTAAGGAATCAGAAGAGTCATGGGATGACCTTTTGGATTTTGTCACACGTTACGCAAAAGACAAACGAAGTATCGAATGGAGTATCAACGCAAATGACATTCACTTTGTGGAAAAAATTGTAAGGGAATCCCAAAAGAGAAAAATTCAAAATTTAATTTTTTCTGTTAAAAACGGAGATTTACTCACCATACGAAAACTGGCTTTTCATTTGAGTGAATCGGATTATCCCATTGCCCTTGTCACTAAATCCGAAAACAAAGAACAACTTTTATATGAATCTTCGATCCAAGTCGGAGGGAGTTTACTCGATGGAATTGGAGATGTAGTGCGCCTTTCCTATGGTGATGGGGAACCAGAAGAATCCCTGCATTTAAGTTTTGATATTTTACAAGCCACAAGACTTCGCCTAACAAAGACAGAGTATATATCCTGCCCCTCTTGTGGCCGCACCATGTTTGATTTACAATCCACAACAGCGATGATCAAAAAAATGACAGGCCACCTTAAAGGTGTGAAAATCGCAGTGATGGGCTGTATTGTGAATGGTCCGGGAGAGATGGCGGATGCTGATTTTGGATACGTGGGAGCCGGAATTGGTAAGGTTCATCTCTACAAAGGGAAAGAAATTGTCAAAAAAGGAGTGTCTGAGGTGGAAGCTGCCAACCAACTCATCGAACTCATTCGCGAAAATGGAATGTGGAGCGATCCAGAATAAAAAGTAGTTCCCCTCTTTCCACGGATGTGAACCATTTCCTCCGTGGAAGAAAAAGAAACCCAAGAGATCCTCACAAGGATCCAGACTATGGAGAGGGAACTTTCTTTTTTAAAAGAAAGAGTTTTAACCCTATCGAGCCCTAAAACTGCTCAGAAACAAGTTACCCCTCCGGTTCCAAAACCAATTCCCATCGAAACGAACCAAACAGAAGTTTCATTACAAGATGGCCCCAATTGGTTTGTAGAATGGATCGGCGAAAACCTATTTGTTAAGTTAGGAGTGTTTTCCTTACTACTTGCCTCTATCTGGTTTTTCTATTTAGCCATCGAAGAATATTGGATCAATGAATCGGTTCGTATTTGGATCGGGCTCGTATCGGCAATTCCCATTTTACTCTATGGATACCGCGTAAGAAATACAAGACCGTATCTTTCTCCCAGTCTTATGGGACTTGGGATTGCTGTTTTGTTTTCTGCCTATTATTCGGGATATCTATGGTATGATTTGTATTCCACAGAAGTATGTTTTGTTGGACTCCTCATCATCAGTTTAACTACGGTAGCCATCGCACATGCACAAAAAAGCGAAGTTTTGTTTGGATTTGCATCGCTAGGTGCTTTCCTTGTTCCCCTACTTCTTTCTACGGGCCAAAACTCTTATCCATTTTTATTCACCTATTTACTCCTTTGGAATGTATTATTCTTTTGGGTGAGAAAAAATACAGGTTGGAAAGTAATCCCACTCATTTTACTTGCAGCAAACCACCTAATTTTTGTTGGATGGGCAAATGACAACTTAGTGGATGCAAAACCATTTTTCCCTATTGTTTTTCAACTAGGTGTTTTTGTTTTATTTTTACTAAGAGAATTCCAAACACTAGAAACAACCAAATCCAAAGAACCAATCCTTACCTTAGTCACAATTGGCTTTACAGTGGGACTTGGATTTGTTCAGTCTTTTTGGGTTTTTTCCGTTTTTTATCCAGTGGCCAAACCATTTCTACTCAGCTTAATCCTAATTCTATTTTATGGATTGTATGAACGTTCCATTCGAAAAACAGAACTCAACATTGAGAAGAAAAAAATCTACGACTTGATTGGGCTTTTTGGTCTCCCCTTTATCGTAAGTCTAATCGTCATTGGAACTACAGGAAAACTATTAGCGTTTAGCCTTATCAGTTTTGCCTTTCTCGTAACTGTTGCCTCAACCTATTCCAAACAACTTTATATGTATTTTGCAGCATTTCCAGTTTGGTTCTTTGCGCTCTTTTATGTTTTTGCATTCACATATCGGTCTCAGAATGAAATCCCTTTTCTCAATGGGAGATTTTTGGTGTTTGCAACAGGATCGGTGTATCTATTACTTTCCTATCTCTATAGCAGAAAGTTTTCTGAGTTATCCAAACTCTTTTTATATGCTGCCTATCCGTATTGGTTACTCGGAACCTTCGTTGAGATTTATCTCGGATTTCCTGAAGAAAAGAAATTATTCCTATATACTCTTAGTTTGATTGTTTATGGGTTAGTTGCTTTAACGGTCGGATTCCTAAAGAGAATCCAACCACTCAAAATCGTTGGATTTGGATCCCTAGCTCTTGTGATTATCAAATTCTATTTATATGATTTCTGGAATTTGAGTTTAGGATATAGAATCCTCGCAGGTTTATTCTTAGGTATTACGCTCATCGTAACAGGAACATTATACAATCATTTCAAAAAGGAAACAAAATGAAGACAAAGTATTTACTCCCTATTTTATTTATTAGTGTTATAAGTTCAGAAGTAGTGAGCCGTCCACTCGCGGTTCAAAATTTTAAATACAAAAAGGATTTAAAAATCTCAGGAAACCTTTCTCCTAACGGAGTAGTCAAACTCACCTTAGATGAAGATGTTTATAAACATTCATTTTATGGAGACCTTCGAGTCACTCACAATGGAGAAATAATTCCTTACCACATTCAAAATGCAGAGGAAATTTCAAAAAATACCGAAAAAGTAAAACCGGAACTTTTATTTTCCAAAAAAGATGAGATGGAAATCTATGTTTTGGAACTTCCCAAACTACCAGAAGGGATGAATTACACAAAACTTTCTGTTACAAATTCTTATGATTACGAAACGTCAGTTACACTCAAGTTAGGTGATAATCCTGACCAATTTTTGGACTCCAAATCAGTTTTCCTATATAAATACGGAAACCAGTCTACCAGCGAAATTGATTTAGGTGGAACAAAACATAGATTTGTTCGATTGGAAGCAGAACCAGGCTCTGACTTAAGATTCCCATCTGCTTTCCGAGCCAAACAAAACAAAAACTTATATTGGGAAAAGTCACATTCAGTAACAAATCCAGAACTGGCAGAAAACCTTTGTAAGTTTTCTTTCGCCAATGAAGGACAGTCAGCATTTCAAATTTTAAAATTAGAATTTGAAGAAGGGAACTGGGAACGTCAGGTGACAGTTCGCGGGAAAGTCGACAAAAAGGAATGGGAAACTGTATTTGAAGGAACTGTAAGCCACAACAAAGGCGAAGGTGTTTATAGTGAAATTCCACTTTCCAAAACCATCAGTAGAGAATTCGAAATTCAAATCTATGACGGTGAAAACGAAACATTACATCTAAAAAATGTAATCACCGTACAACCATTAGAAGAAATTTATTTTTTTGCAAACCAGGAAGGTTCAAAAGATGGATATGCCCTTTACTATGGGAACCCATACCAATGGCCGGGCAACTTTGATCCTTACTCCTATCCATCAGGAGATGAGATTAAAAACAATGATCCAAAAACTGCCACTCTATTACAAGAAACAGAAAACCCTGATTTTAGTTTTAGTTTACTTTATCCGCCAATTTCGGGTTACATTGCCACTGGATTCTTTTACTTAGGGGTTGCCGCTTTATTATTTCTTTTGTTTTCGATTTTAAAAACAAAACGTTCTGTTCTTACGGAATCAGAATCGAACTAAAAACAAAATTCCATCTATCTCACAAAGTATTTTTTTTGAGAGATAGATGGTTCCTGAAATTAACGTTCGTAACAATAGTTACTAATTCATACTTTATGGTGTAATTTTTTGATTTTTTTCCCAAGATTCCAAAATAGGATTCATCATCCGAAACCAGATCGGTGGCAACAGAGCAATCAAAATCATCAATTCATAACCAAAAGGCAATTGTGGAGCTTCTTCATAATGACGGAGTGCTTGGTATCTGCGACCCGCATTGGCATGATGATCAGAATGCCTCTGTAATTGAAACAAAAGAGCATTCGAAACAAAATAATTTTGATTCCAAGAATGAACTGGTAAAACTCTCTCAAATTTACCTCCATTCACTTCTTTTCGCATTAAACCATAATGTTCAATGTAATTTGTCATTTCCAAAAGAGAAAAAGCAACAAATGACTGTAACAATAAAAAACCAAGAACTTCAAAAGGAATTTCTCCTCCACTTAGTATGGTTCCAAAGATTACCATACTAACTAAAAAAAGAATTGTGATAATTGAATACCAAATCATCTCATTTCGATAATGCAAAACATTAAGCCCTAACTTAGATAATCGTTTTTTCTCGAGGTTCCAAGCAGATTTATACGCACCAATCACAGTTTGAGGATAAAACTGATAGAAGGATTGGTTCTTTTTAGAGGAAGCTGGATCATTCGGCGTTGATACATTGGTATGATGTCCCCGATTGTGTTCTATATAAAAATGCATATAACAAACTGTCATATAGATCATCTTTGCAAGAAATTGTTCATAACGATTGTTTTTATGACCAAGTTCATGACCAACAGTGATTCCAATCCCACCAGTGACAATTCCAACTGCAATGGCAAATAAAAAGAACTCCATAACTGAATGAGGATATAAAACAATTCTATATACTGACCAAATTACAAAAATTATCTGAACAAATGCCCAAACTTGCGTTAAATAACGAAAAAAAGGATCATTTTGTAAGTTCAGAAATTTTATTTCAGGAGGATTGGAATCATCTTTTCCAACAATTAAATCTAATACAGGTAAAACTATAAAAACGGTAAGAGGAACAATCAAATAAGTAACTCCCCCAAAACTTTCAGCCAAAACTACTAACAAAGGTAATACGTAACATAGTAAAAAACTAAATCGTTTGGTAAGAGTCATACCTATCTCCTTATTTTTTGCTTTGGAATAATGCCATTAGGTTCCCCAAACCTTCAAATAGTTCAGGCCATTCTGTTTCCACAGTTGCTTTATTTTTCAAAAACAAGGCACCTATAAAAAAAGATAAAAAAGCCTTCCCTGCCTTTACGTTTGTATCAGAAGGAAAAAATTGATCCAAAGCCGTTCGATACGAATGAAAGGAATCTTCAACCAACTCTGCCAATTCATTGGATTCATTCAGTTGTCTCTTTACATCCACTGCGAGCAAAACCAAGTTCATAAAATGATCTTCCCTTTTCGCAACGAAATTCATGATATCTTCCAACCTGAATTGCGTTTCCGATAACTCTCGAATTTCCTTTTCATCAATGGCTACCAGTTGTTTCACCATCGATTCGAAGAGAATCTCTTTCGTTGGAAAGTAATGGTAAAGCGTTCCGGTAGAAACACCTAATTCCTTGGACAATTCGCGCATCGAAACCGACGAGACACCTTTGGACACAAAAATCGGCATACACTTGGTTAAGAGCTCCACCCGATAGAGATCGTGATCGACTATCTTTGGCACAAGAGACACCCTTTATTTATATCGAACGATTGATATAAATAAATACTTATACCACAGTTTGTCCATTCTTTTTTCAAAGTCATACCATATTTCCCTAGTTCTTCTCTAATTTCCATAAAGACTTAGTTCTTTCCCTATCCTTTTTTCACTCAGATCTGTCAATTGCGGAAATAGCCCAGAACAGGATGGAAAAGTTAGAAAATTCGGGCTGAGAAATGAGGGCCTGAATCGTTTCCGGTAAGGACCTAAGTGCTCAAATTGTAAGTAAGGGAAAAAGGAAAGTGGATCACATTGGAAAGTCAGTTTCCAATGGCAGTGAGTTACTTTTGGGAGCGAGTTTCTTATTCGAGTCATTTTCTTTGGAAATCGGATTTCAAATGACTCTGACTTACTTTAGAAGGCCGGTTTCAAATTCTAACAAATTTCACACTACACGGGCTTATCTTGGAAGGTGGGGGTTACAGAATTACTGGATTTTCCTGCGAAACTGGCTTTCGAATGAAACTGACTTTCCTAGGAAGGTGAGTTTCATATTTCACAGATCTGAGAAAGAAAGTGACTTTCCAAATAGACCAACTCACAATCTTCTCTGGCTGCAAAAAGTAAGTGACTTACCTTTTCCCGTGCCTCATTTTTTTCCTAATCGCAAAATAGAAAGTCTAGGAACAGGTTCTTAGCAAAGGAAAATTCCAAATGATTCATAAAATTTCCGCATTAACCACTTCCGCCCTGCTCTTATTTCTAATTGGTTGCACAGGTACAAGACCAGACTACTTAGGAATCAAAGGAGAGAGATTAGCCGATTGCCCCAAAACACCAAACTGTATCAGTAGCTTCGCGAACCCCACCGATAACGAACATTACCGGAGTTCCATCCCTTATAAAAAATCATTAGTGGAAGCAAATACGATTCTAAAAGTAAAATTAGAACAAATGCCGAGAACCAAACTGATCAAAGTAGATCCGAATTATATTTATACTGAGTTTACTTCACTGATTATGCGTTATGTTGATGATGTGGAATTTTATTTTGATGAGAAAAATAAACTCCTTCACTTTCGGTCAGCGTCAAGATTAGGAAAATCCGATTTCGGAGTGAACCGAAAACGCATTGAGTTAGTGCTTAAGGATCTGGATATCTAAGAAACAATTCTTTCTTAGATTTTCCAAATCCCTTCCTATTATTAATTTTTCTTATGTTTTGCGTGAATTTCTTGGAGGGAATTCACAGAGAACCCCTTGTCCTTCATTTCTACCAAACCATGGATCAATGCTTTCCCTGCTTGAGCAGTAGTCAAACAAGGAACTTTGTATTTAATCGCTGCTTGGCGGATTGTAAAAGCATTTTCACGAGTAACTCTAGAGAGTGGTGTATTGATGATCAAATGAATTTTCTTTTCTTTGATATAATCAATCACATTTGGAAAGTACCCATCATAGATTTTGTTAATTTTACTAGAGAGGATTCCATTATCTGAAAGGAATTTATGAGTTCCTTCTGTAGCAATGATATTGTATCCTAAGTTCGATAAAGACCGAACTGATTCTAACAATTCTTTTTTAGTTTTGTCATTGATGGTCACAAAAACTGTTCCATGTTTCGGTGGTTCTTCCCCCGCCATAATTTGAGCTTTGACAAAGGCTTCCCCTTTTGTTGTCGCAACTCCCATCACTTCCCCAGTGGATCTCATTTCGGGACCAAGGATTGTATCAACACCCGGAAATTTACTGAATGGTAACACAGCTTCTTTGACAGTAATCATCGGTGCGGAAAAACGTTTTCCCAGTTTAAAAGAAGCCAGTGGTTCGCCTAACATCAAACGGACAGCAATTTTTACAACGGGAATTCCAATTGATTTTGCAACAAATGGAACAGTTCTCGAAGCACGAGGGTTAACTTCCAACACATACAAAGTTTCTTCTTTGATGGCATATTGTACGTTAATCAATCCTTTTACATCTAATTCCAAAGCCAAACGATAAGTTGCTTCTTCAATTTCTTGTAACATACGTTGTGAAATGGACTGCGGTGGCAATACACAAGCCGAGTCACCTGAGTGAATCCCAGCCTCTTCGATATGTTCCATAATACCAGCAATGAATACATCTTTTCCATCACAAAGGGCATCCACATCCACTTCGATCGCATCTTGTAAAAAGGAATCTACAAGAAGTGGTCGATCTTCCGATACCTCTTCCGCTTCTTCCATATACTTATCGAGTTCTGACTCTTCATTTACAATGAGCATAGCCCTTCCACCCAAAACATAAGATGGTCTAACAAGAACTGGATAACCAATTTTTCTTGCGATTTCTCTTGCTTTATCTTTGGATGCGGCAATTCCATTATCAGGTGATTTTAGATTTAATTTTTCTAGAACCTCTGCAAAACGTTTACGATCTTCCGCACGGTCAATAGAATCAGGACTAGTTCCCATAATAGGAACTCCTCTTTTTTCGAGAGCTTTTGCCAATTTTAAAGGAGTTTGACCACCTAACTGAACGATTACACCATCAGGTTTTTCTTTTTTGAAAATTGCCATTACGTCTTCAAGACTCAATGGTTCAAAATACAATCTGTCAGAAGTATCATAGTCCGTTGAAACAGTTTCCGGGTTGGAGTTAACCATAATGGATTCTACTCCTGCCTCTTGCAGTGAAAAGGAAGCATGGCAACAACAATAATCAAACTCAATCCCTTGTCCGATTCGGTTTGGTCCACCGCCAAGAATCATTACTTTCTTTTTAGAAGTAACGTCAGCTTCATCTTCCTCGTCATAAGAAGAATACATATAAGGTGTGAATGCTTCGAATTCACCAGCACAGGTATCGATTCTCTTATACACAGGATGGATATTTTTTTCTTCTAAATATTTTTCGATTGCCTCTTCTTCTTCTCGAAGAGTTTTTTCTACTTTTGCTTTTGTGATTTCAATGGCTGCACCACTTCGAACTTGTGTTAGGATTTGTTCCTCTTTTGAAAGAAAAGCAAGTTGGCGATTGGAAAAACCAGATTTTTTCATCTCTTCAATGATGGCCTTTCCTTCTTTACGGAATCTGTTTTCCAAAAGATACAATTCTTCAAATTGATAGAGAAACCATGGATCAATTTTACAAATATCAAAAATCTCTTCGACACTCATTCCAAAATCAAACGCCATTTTCACATAAAAAATTCGTTTGTCTGTTGGACGTTTTACCTTTGCCGTTAACCAAGTTTTTCTTTCTTCTTTAGGGATAGATTCCCACTCTAAAAGTTCTTTTAGGTATCCATCACTTCCAAAACCGAAACGATCGGTTTCCAATGATCTGAGTGCTTTTTGAAAACTTTCTTTGAAGTTACGACCAATGGCCATGGCTTCTCCAACAGCTTTCATTTGAACACCTAATGTAGGATCGGAACCTGGAAATTTTTCAAAAGCAAACCGAGGGATCTTAGTCACAACATAATCAATCGATGGTTCAAAACTAGCCGGTGTCACACGAGTGATATCATTTCTAATTTCATCTAAGGTGAAGCCGATAGAAAGTAATGCTGCAATTTTTGCAATAGGGAATCCAGTTGCCTTAGATGCCAAAGCAGAGGAACGCGAAACACGCGGATTCATCTCAATCACAATGACATCCCCGTTTTCTGGATTCACTGCAAATTGAATATTCGAACCACCAGTTTCTACACCAATTTCCCTTATGATATCAATCGACATATCGCGAAGTCTTTGGTATTCTTTATCACTTAAAGTTTGTTGCGGAGCAACGGTAATAGAGTCTCCGGTATGGACACCCATAGGATCTAAATTTTCAATGGAACAAATGATGACCACGTTATCGGCGAGATCTCTCATCACCTCTAACTCAAATTCTTTCCAACCCATTACAGATTCTTCCACTAACACTTGCGAGATGGGAGAAGCAGAAAGTCCTTTTTGCGCAATTTCTTCGAATTCAGATTCGTCGTAACAAGTGCCACCACCGGTTCCACCTAAAGTAAAGGCTGGTCTGATAATGATAGGGAACCCAATTTCATCTTTTGCTTTTCTGGCGGCTTCCATGTCGGAAACCATAAACGATTTCGCAACACGAATATCCAACTTTTCCATCGCCAGTTTGAATAGTTCCCTATCTTCTGCTTTTCGAATGGCATCAACTTTAGCCCCAATAAGCTCTACATTATATTTTTCTAAAACACCTTCCCGATGGAGGGCAAGCGCTAAATTCAGAGCCGTCTGTCCACCTACAGTTGGTAAGATGGCATCTGGTTTTTCTTTTTTGATAATTTTTTCTAAAACAGGAACCGTAAGTGGTTCAATGTATGTTGCATCAGCAAGATCGGGATCCGTCATAATGGTGGCCGGATTGGAGTTTACGAGAATCACTCGTATCCCTTTTTCCCTAAGTGCTTTGGTTGCCTGTGTGCCAGAGTAGTCAAATTCGCATGCCTGCCCGATGACGATAGGTCCGGATCCGATGATCAAAATTGATTTTAAGTCGTTACGTTGCGGCATAGTTTCCTCTTTTTGTCTTATAAGTTTTCATTGATATCAGATAAAGAACTTGGTATTAAATACTCTCCTGCGAGAGTTGCGTCTTCCCATTGGATCACAGTTTTGTACAACATGTCTTTCATTTTTGTTGCCATCGGGTGGTTTGGATAAAGATTCTTCTTGTTTAGAGGATCTTTTTTACGGTCGTACAATTCAAAAAGCACACCTTGCCGTGTCGGAATATAAATCAATTTGTAATCGGAATTCTGAACAGACCTATGTTTTGAAAAAGCAATGGTTTCTCTGTAAATTGGATCTGTGATCATAATTTGGTAATCTTCTTCTGGGATTACCTGGTGGAGAGAAAGGATATTTGGATAAGGAATTCTTTGTTTTTGAAAGAAATGATCCCCTGCATCAGAAAACCAAATTCCTGTTTCTGCATAAATCAAACGATCTTCTTCCCAATTTGTTTTTCCGAGGTTTGGCAACAAAGACCTTCCAGGAAACTTTTGTTTGGTGGAAATTCCAAAATAGTCCATAAGGGTCGGATAAATATCCACACTGGATGTAATCCCAAAAAACTCATGATCTGGTTTCGTAGGGTTTGTTGATTTAGGAAATTTTATAATAAAAGGAACATGGGTGACTGCTTCCCCACGAAGGTGTTCCCCATGCCCTTGTCCATGTACATCTTCATACAAGGCCTCCCCATGGTCGGCAGTGAGTATGATGATGGCTTCATCATAAATTCCTTTATCCTTTAGTTCGGAAATGATATCCCCAAATTCCGAATCAAAAGCATAAACAGCGCTATCAAATAAACCACGAATTTGTTTTGTTTCTTCTTCATTGGGTGTGGACGAGTTTGTTGGATCCACAAATTTTAAATATTTATACTTACCGTAATAATTGGGGTCGGTAAATGTTTTGTAATAAGGATATGCCGGTGTGTAAGGAAAATGAATGACACTGGAAAAATAAGTAACGGAAAACGCACCATCGCCTTCTCTTTTTAGAATCGAACGGAATCGGTCTAAAATACGGCTTCCATCTCCCCAAGTAGACAATCCATCCATTTCTTCCAAATACATACCACCGGAAAACCAAGAACCAGTGAGGAATGGCATTAGGAAAAGTTGAGACTCTGCCGTCCTTTGAACCGTCATTATGCGAGCATTAAAATTCGGTGCATGAACCTCATCAAATCCAAAGTTGGCACGTGGGAAAATATCAGCAGCAAAACTTCCAATGGCATAACCACGATATCCAATTTCCTTTAACTTTTGTTGGATGGTTGGAAACGAAGCCGATCCAATTCGTTGTTTTTCTTCTGGAGAAGGAAACATATCCCGAACCTTATGGCTCATTGCATATTGACCGGTGAGTAAATCTGCCCAACTGGGAAAGGTGCGAGGGATGGTGGTATGATGGTCATGAAAAACAAATCCATCTTTTGCAAACAAATCGATGTTAGGAGTAATACTTTCCCCATTGATTTTGAATCCAATTTTATCGTATCTGAGAGAATCCGCTGCAATGATAAAAACAGGAGGTTTCCCTTTTTCATTCGAATGAGTGAATGCCTCAATCCTAGTCCAGATACCTGGAACTAAATAAAAAAGGATTAAAAGAAAAAGAATGATTCCATAGGACTTGATATGAATCCTTTGGTATTGTTTGCCTTGCCAAAAAAGAATCGCAAAGTAGAGAATACCCATCATGTAATAACCAGAAGTATGTATTAGCCCAAGGATTAGAACATGAACTAAAACAAAAAAACTTTCTTTGTTTTTATGAAGGTAAATTTGACGAAATAAAACAAAGACAAAACCCAAGATAAGAATTCCAAGAACCAAACTAAAATATCCAGGGTTTGTATGGTCTGTTAAAAAATATAAAAAGGGCGCAAAGGAAGGGTATCGAAAGAAAAAGAACTCACCATAAATTTGCGGATAACTCACCATCGAATGAAGTAATGCCAAACCTTCGATCAAAACAACCCAAGCAGATAAATGAATCCAAGAAACATCTGGTTGTTTCAGAAAATGGTAAGTAAAGTAAACGAGAGAAAAAAGACTTAGGTGTAGAAAAAGAGAAACTGAAAAAACTTTGAAGGTTGTTGAAAGATAAACCCCAAAAAAAGCACCTAAGTACTGTTTGAGGAAGTCACCTACGTCAACTCCCATAATGGTAAAACTTGTATTAAAGATTAGAAAAAATAGATAAAAAAAAACGGTAAACCAAATGGCAATTTTAAGGATTCGGATGGGGAAAAGAGGGGCTTGGTTCGGACCCATTAGAGTCATAATTCCAGGCCCTCTTTATCCGTAAACTTTTCCTAGTCCAGATTTTCCGAAATCCTCACAGTTTCATTCGGCCATTCGGCGTGGGTTTCCGGAGAATACATAGCCTCCACCCGTGTGGCAGGCAATTGGAAGGTGCCCGTATGGTTCAATCGGAAACTATGTTCTAAGGTATGAGTCCCTTTGGGTAGGTATTCAAAATACGCTCTGTACTGAGATAAGGTCTTTTCTTCAAAACTCAAATAATAAGAAGAATCCCCCGATTTAGAGTCTTGTGTGATGATGGACTCCCGACCAAATCCCCGGCCCAGAGGTAAGGATCCTGGTGGGATCGGGTCTTCCACAACCACCCAAGTTTTATCGGAATCCGCTTGGATTTCAATTGTGACTCTGATGGTATCCCCTTTTGACAATACACCCGGTTTGGCTACCTGCACTGGTTCCCAAGTTCGTTTCAATCGGTAACCACTCGAAATGGGTGCTTTCAATGGAAGGATGGATTTCACCGACCATTCCACCCAAGGTTTTCCCTTTCCATCATAACTCACGGATACAGATTCAGGACTCGTCCCAATGGATTGTGCTACCGTTTGTTTTCCGTTAGGTTCTAAATTTAAAGATTCTTTAGCGGATTGGATAGAGATTTTTCCACCCGTGACTTTTTCGGATTCCAAAAGTTTACTCACACGATCAAAAACCAAAATGGAATATGCGTTTCCAAGGGTGGTATCATAACTTCCCTTTTTTTGCATTTTGACAAAGGCTTTGATGAGGCGTGGCATATCCTTTTTATAACTTGGTTCAGAGAACGCCCAAAGTAAAAGTTTTGCCATCGTATAATCGCGACTTCCCAAAATCCACCAAGGGTTGGTAAAACCAGAATCAGCGACAATCAGTTCCGTTCCTTGGATGTTTAATCTTGATCGTAATGTACTTGTCAGACGAGACTTTACAGAACTATCTCCCCCATTCACCCTTCCCCAAATTTCGGAAAGGTCAATGAGAGATGCTGTTGGTAAAAATTCGATCCCTTCAAAGATGGGCCTTACTTGTTCCCATTCATAAGTTTGATAACGAGTGAGAGCTTCCCAAACGATAATCTTTCGCACAATCGAATCGGCCCCAAACTTATATCTTTCTCCTTTCACTCGTCCTTCTAAATAACCCTGCATAC
This sequence comes from Leptospira kanakyensis, assembly GCF_004769235.1. NCBI lineage: Bacteria > Pseudomonadati > Spirochaetota > Leptospiria > Leptospirales > Leptospiraceae > Leptospira > Leptospira kanakyensis. Next base: position 953,340 of record NZ_RQFG01000019.1, read on the forward strand.
CTACAATCATTCGTCCCAATGTTTCCTCTGGGATTTTTTTGTTTGCCAATTGTGCAGATGTTAATACGTAAGCAGTTAGAATTTCGCTTCCATTATCCATTCGAGCAAAATATTTCACAAGTCCATCATAATCTAAAAAGGAATTCAAGTCAGAGAATACATCATTCCACATGGGCTCAGATTTAAGACCAATGGCTTTTGACACTCGTTGTTCCATACAATAATACGGATAATTTTGAAAATAGGTTTGGATTCCTGAAAGGCTAGTTAAGATCCTAGGAGAGGCCTTCCATACCATCTTACCCGAGTTTGGTTTGGAACCTTCAGGAACCTGGACGGATTCTTTGATGGGTGATTCATACAAAAATAATCCGGCTTGGTAAACTCTTTCCGTGTCTACAGGCAAAACCGTTTGTTCGACAGACAATTGGTCAAGGACAGTGCCATTCGGTGAGGAAACTTCCAAATGGAACTTTCGTTTGGTGGTATTTTCCGGAACGTTTAAATCCCAATAAACTACCTTGGTTTCCCCTGATCCCAACATCGCTGATTTAGTTTCCAATTCTACTTTGGATTCCGTTCCATTGATTGAGTCTGCCACCGAAAGACGCAACCGAAGTTGTTCTTTATTTTCTCCCGCGTTACGAAGTGTCACTTCATGACGAAGGCTATCACCTAACCGAACCACTGGCGGGATTCCAGAGAAGGATTGGATTTTTTGAGTGGTTTGGATTTTAGCCATTCCTGTTCCAAATTCTTTGGCACCTGAGGTAGCAACAGCTACGATCCGAAAACTAGTAAGAGAATCATTTAAAGGAAAACTAAACTTATACTTACCATCCTTTCCGATGATGGCCTTTCCTTTCCAATACACCAAAGTATCAAAAAGAGAACGAGTGGATTGTTTTCCACCACCTCCCCCATCGGGTTTTGCCTTTAGACCAAAATGTCGTTTTCCAATGATCTGTGATTGGGCCGTGGAGGTTCCGACAGAATGAGGTCTTGTTCCCATCATTGTATCGAGTAAGTTCCAAGTAGGATTGGGGGAAAGTTCGAGAAGTGCCTCATCCACAACAGCCAAAGTCACTTCTGTCGATTCCAAAGGAACTTTTCCATCAGATGTTTTGATTTCTAATTCTACATTTGCCGTTTCTCTGACTTGGTAGAGTTTTTTATCAGGGCTAACCGAAACGGACAAAGTGTACGGTTTGGAACCTACTTTTAACATGGTAAGGCCCAAACGGTATCCAGGTTTTGCCAAATCTACAAGGCCTGTTGGTTTGGGTTCACCCACACGACCCCGCACCAGTAAAACCGAGACAAATACATTGGGTGCATATTCCTTTTTGATAGGAATCGAAATCACAGGATCTTTACCTGAAATTGGTGTTACAAAATAATCAAGCACACCTTCTCTTTCTAAACTCACGAGGGCCGTTGCTTCTCGGAAAGGAGAACGGATTTGTACTTTGATGGATTCTCCGACATCAACACTCCTTTTTTCAGGCAAAATGTCCATACGGTTGTGATCACTTACGTCAAACCAAGCTTCCTGTTTGGAACTCACCCATACACTATAACCGGAATTAGTTGAGTTACCGTTAGTATCTTTGGTTTCTGCAAGGAAAACGATATCACCTACAGCAGGAGATTTTCCTTCACAAATGAGAATTCCTTTGGAATCAGTTTTTCCTTCACAAAATTCTCCAAGTTTAGTGACTTCTTCATAGTGTTCATAAGCATAAAACCCACCGACAAGGCGTTTTCTGTTGGAATAAAATTCTCTTTTGTAAGCTGTGACTTTTATTTTTTGAGAAGAGATGGCTTTGTCTTTAGAATTTAGAGCAATTAACTGGAGTTTCACGTGGTCTTCAGTGAATAACCAACCATCCGGTAAAATTCCTAAATGTATTTCCGACTGGGAAACGGGAAAACTTCTAGAGACAGTTTGGATTTCTCCTGTTGGGTCGGCATATTCCATTTCTACTTGGAAACTTCCGTAACCAGTTACTGGTTTCAATCCGCTAAAAGTATGTTGTAAAAATCCCTTGGGATCAGTTTTGAGTGCAGTGGATAACACGGTTGGTTTTGTTTCTTCCGCCTCTTCTTCTTCATACCCACTCACCTTCCATTTTCCTTCTGTTATCTTTTCTGGTGAAAAAGTAAATGCCGAATACTCTTCTTTGGGAGAATAAAAACTAGGAACCACATGGGAACGAATTTTGACTGGAAATCCGCCTGCCCCTCCTCCCGATAAATATTCCAATCCAAATAGAACTTTGGATTCTTTTGGAGAAATTAACTCTTGTTTATCGCCCGCAAGTTGGATATTTCCTTTGACCACAGGAAGGCGGAATTCCTCTACTCGGAACTGTGTTACCGTCTCTCCATAACTTGCGTCATCATTTGAATACGGGTAATAAACAATGTAGACCCCATGTTTTGCCGTTTTTGGAATTTTAAATTCTGATTCGGAGTGACCAGGAAATGACCAAACGAGTGGCAATGGATAAGCCTCACCAGATCCTTCATGTTTGATGATGACTTGTGATGGATAATCCTTTGGTTCTGCAGGAATCAAACCCTTGTTTCCAAAACCACGTCGAACATGTTTTAGGTGGACTGTTTCCCCTTTTTTAAATAGGGTTCTATCAAGCACAATGGATTTAATTTCTTTCGAATGACCTGTAGAGGTACTTGGGAGTTGGTAACGCCAACTTTCAATCCCTTTGTCCCAGGTGCTTGAGGTAAAACTAATATCATCATTTTTTTGAACAAAGATAGTAAGACCAGAACCTAACTCATGATAACCGCAATAGGGAACTTCTTGGAAATTTAAATTTCCAAATAACATACTTCCATCTTTTCCAGTGATCCCGGCTCCCCGTAAATTTCCCTTACAATCTAGGATTTTGATTTGGACTCCTGCCTCAGGAAGGCCTTGGTCTAAATTTGTCACCCATACAAGACTTGTATCCTTTCCCCATTTGAAATGAGCTGAGAGGTTTGTGACAAGGGCGGCACTGGATACATACATCTTTCCTTTTTTTTCCAGTAAGTTATTTCCAAGGATATCACTGGCTAGTTCGACCACATAAAATCCGGGAGTATCCAAAGGAATCCCAACCACTTCCATTGGTTTTTTCCCATTGGGTTTCGGAAGAGTGAAAGAAGAAATACCCGAAGTGGTGGGCGGATTTTGAAAGACAGATTGTTCTCTTTCTCTCGTGGCTAAAACTTGAAACCATTTTTGGATCTCGATTATATCCATGTTTTTTTGGCTTTTTCCACCAACACCAAGAGAAACTGATTTCATAGGAAGATTGACTTCTAAATTACGAAGAGTGACTGGTAACGCTGGTTTGGCTTTCGATTCTAAAATTCCAAATTTGGCACCAAACTTTGCAAGAGGTGGAAACTCATCGGTTTTAAACTTCAATGGAAAGGAAGTCTGGTTGGATAATTTTCTATTTGTTTCATCTTCCAAATCGGGAATACGAATTTCAAATTCTGTATTTTCAGGAAAAGGTCCAGGGAAACTCACCCATTCATAAAACTCATTTCCTTTTTCTGCTTGAGGAGACTGCGGGTATTCTTTTCCCTCTTTAGAAACTAATTTGATTTTTTGTAAACTATTTCGCGAGACCGCCGAACTAAAAGAAAGCGAAACGGGAAGGATGGGAATACAATCTGCTTTTGCATTGACTCGTTCACAACTAAACCGAACAGAAAATACAGGTCTTACTGTAAAGGGAATGACTTCGTCTTCACGGATTTCACCACCCCAAACAGATTTGGTTCCTTTTCCCAGAACCAATTGGATTTGTCTCTCTGGTAAAAAAGTTTGTTTGGATTTTAAAAGGACAGTTTCTTCTCTATCTGTATCACCATTAGATTTTAATATTGATTTGCGATCAGATCCAGTGATGAGGACAATCGGAATCCGGTTTCCCAGTTCTTCTGAACGAAAATAAACATACTTTTGAAACGAGGTTAGGTCTGGTTTTGCATCCAGGTGCAAAATAAAAATTTGGTCTTCGGTGATAGAGGCCCCGTTGTAGGGAGTGGAATACTGGACAGAGGGTCCACCCGTATGAAAAGAAAATTTACGTTCCCCTTGGACATTCTCACCGCTTAAAGTTTTTGTTCCCTCTTTCAACTGGAAGGAACATTCCACACCACCTGGGACTTCTTTTTCAAATTCATAAACCCAAGTGGTTGAATCGATAAAACGACTGGTTCCCGGCAAAGGGCAATTCACTTGGAAGATATCAACTTTGGGACGAATGTCACCGATGGCCACCATGGGTTTTGTGAACCGAACGGTCACCTGTTTGGGTTGTTTGATAAATCCATTCGGTGTAAAAAATTCAATACTTGCAGGTTGGCTTTGTGTAAAATCAGAACGAACCAAAAATAGGGAGAGGAGTAAAAGGATAGGATAACGAAACCGAACGAACATGGAGAGAATTTAGGAAGAGGAATTTCTTTGGAAAGAAAAAAAAGAAAATCAGGGATATTGACCCCTCCCTGCGGGTATCATAAGGAGAAACATCTATGAACAGTATTTAGACCCTTTTGCCCTGGAAAAGGTTTCTTTAAAAAGATTCTTTTCCCTGATTTTGCGAGAAATACACTACAATCGCCCAAACAACAACAAGGAACAAAAAGAAAATAAAGGAATACACTCCCTTTACAAACATCTCTGAATCCATAGAACCACGCCAAACAAGATAAACAGAGTCTTTGGTGAATGGGAGATCTTCTAAATCCCAAAGAGGTTCTAACAAAACAATCCCTCCCGAAAACAAACTGGACAGATGGCATTTGATATCGTCTTTAGAATAACAAATAGCATATAACGGAGGTTTCACTTCCTTACCAGAAATGGAACGAACTTGTTTGTATTGGAAACGAATCACAGGGCCATACACAGACCCACCGGATCTTTTTCTTACGAGAAGCGGAGAACGAAACTCACCTGCACTTTTATCATCCAAATAAAAATCGCGGAGAAACAAATAACGATAATTAGAGTAAAGGAATGATTCTTCTGGAAGAACATCCATCTTAGCTGTGATTCCCAAACTGTAACCAATCGAATCACCCAAAAACAGAACCGAATTTCCACCAGAGAGTAAGGATAAAAAAACAGCAAGGAGGATCTTAAACCCTGTTTTTTTAGAAAGTAAAATTCCTAAAAATAATACTGGCAAAAATAAAATGAAGATGGCCCAAACAGAAACGGAAAGAGGGAAAAAAGCACCAAAGGGAAGTAAAAAAAATCCAAACCCGAAAATGAAAGAAAATCCCGTTAAAAAAATAAAAAACAAGGAAGATGGTTCTTCATTTGGTTCTCGTTTTTTTCTATTTTGATTTTCAACAAAACCAACAAACATTCGTTACTCCTTAACTTCAAATGAACTTCGAATGGTTTGCCAATAGAGTTTTGCTGTCTCCTTTTCTCTTTTGGGATAAGACAAGGAAAGAAAGTAACCCCTAGGTGCGTTATAAAGATAATACTCTTTCATCTCCATTGCAACTGAATTTCCTATTTCATCCACCTCTGTCCATTCACTCAAATATTCAGATTTAGACTCTGTCCTTTTGAATCCCAACTTTCGGATGAGAGTCGGTGAGAGAGAACGTAGTGAATCCCAAAACCTAAAATAATTTTTATTGTCCCAGAGCGGCCTTGACTTATCAAAACTAGAACCAATTGACAAAATGATTTTTGGTAGGTTTTTCTTTTTTTTTCCGGATGTTTGGAGGGTTAGTGCCTCATCCCATTCTGTTTGGCCTTCTGGCAAATAATTGGAAAGAAATTGTACAAATCGTACAATGCGATAGATTGAATCCCTGTTTTCACCATAAATTCCGAGACGATTCCCAAAAAGACCCTCATAACGAAGTTTAGATGAAAATCGAATCCGATAACGGAAGGATTCGGATTCTAAAACCAACTGGTCTTTAGGTTTTGCCGATTCCACATAACAACCATAGGGATCACTGACCAAATCTAAAGGAATGGATTGGTCTGACCATTCATTGGCTGCACGGTTCGTAATTTCATTGGAACGGACAAGCCAGTTAGGAAAAAATCCAGGTTCTTTTTCCCTTTGCAACCGGTAACAGAGATGGATTCCTTTTCCAAGGAAAACTACATCTTTTTCTTTTCGAACTTCGTACAATGCTTCTAATTCTTTTGCAGCAATGTCGGCATCCCTAATGACAGGAAATTCTTTTATGTATTCATCATCGATGAGAAACCGCATCAGGCCTGCGGGCGAAACCAAATAATTCCGACCAAATGAATCCTTTTTTTTTACCGTGGACTGTTTGTTTTTATGTTCAGATAGGAAACGATGAAAACTTCTACTTTCTTCTTCCTCAGCATCAGGAATCCAAGGTTTCTGCAATAAGGGATCTACGATGACGTTTGGATTTGTTTGGGCCTCTAACGATAGACCTGAACCCAAAAGGAGTAAAATCAAAGATCCTAATGTTAGGACAAACAGAGAAAATAGAAGAGAGTATTTCTCCCCTATCATGTTTAAACCTGAAATTTAGATTGGATGAAGTTTAACGCCATAGTAAAGATTTTAGAAAAATCTCGTTTATGGTTTTCGTCAGACACTCTTGATAAAATTCCTTTTAGGAGAGTTTGTACTTGGGTATAATTGGGAACTTCATAAAAAGATTTTTGAATATGTGGCCAAGCCATCTTTACCATTTGCATAAATTCAGGACTTCCTTTTTTGAACTCTTGAATCATACGATCTAACGTAAGTTTGACGATTTGAAAGTTTTTTAGTTTTTTAACAATTCCAACCAATACTTCCCGGCTCAAATCAGATTTGGAACTCATCATCTGGAAAAGAGAATTCCAATCTACCACTTCATTTTTTTGTTCTTTTAAAACTTGGGTACGTAAAGACACAACAGCCTTTTCAAATTCGGAAAGACCTCGTAACCAGTTTTGGTAACCCACTTGGTCAGCTTTGGTTTGGTATCCAGTGATGGTTTGCACAAGATCCATAAATTCTTTGACACTAAAGGATTCTAACCTAGTCAAATTGGGATCAATCGCAATGACTGGTTCTGGTTCTTCAAAATCAACGTCTATGTCTTGGGAAAAATCATCCGAATCATCGGCACTAGACCCAGAACTTTGCGCAGATCTGGAATCTGAATCATCAAATTCTAAATCTTCTATTTCATATTCATCTGAACTAGATTGGTTACTCGGTGGAGCGGCTTCGACAGTTGGATTGTCTTTAGGATCGGGGCCAATTTTGATATCTAAGGTTTCACCTGTGAGAGTATCCCCAAAAGTTTCTACAATTTCTAAAAGAATGGATTTGTCTTTTTCAGGGATGAGGGACTGTTTTTTGACAACCGGTGCCGGTGGTGCGTTGGCAATGGCCAAAGCATCTGTAAGGGAAACTGGTTCTTTTTCTGATTCGGCACTGGCCGGCATAGAAAGAGCTGCCTTTGCTGATTCTGCCATCAAACCTTTGGGTTCAATGATTTCTCCCGTCAGTGGATTTTCTAGAACGGTGAGGATTCCTTTTTGGGCAAAAACAAAATCTTTAGGATGAGTGACTTGGAGCCTTTCTACAATTTCTTCTGCGATGGATGCAAAACTGGGAGCCGGTGCATTTTGCAGTTTTTCCAACTCCTGGACTTTTAGTTTATCCTGTACTTTATTCAGGACTTCGATAAAATTAGAATTTAGATAAGTCGAAACTTCGTTTTGAGGTACACCTAACATTGTAGCAAACTGCGGAAGGTGTTCAAAAAATTGGTCGGTCTTTTTGATATTACCCGTCATGTAGGATTTGATCTGTTTTGCGACCTCTTCCACTTTTGCCGGATCCATTTTGCGAGCTTTCAGTAGTTTTTTGAAAATATCGATATGTGCGTGGAAATAGGATAAAAATTCCCCGTATGCGGTGAATTCAAACTCTCCGTGCGCTTTTTTTTCTAAAACCTTTTTAGAACCGTCTGACATAATAGAATCTCATCCAATGCATAGGAAAAGTCACAAGGGTCAAGATTTTTACGAACCGATTGACGAAATGCAGGGAGAACGGAGTTTAGGAATATGAATCGTTTGTTCGTTTTGTTTGTGTTGTGTTTTGTCATGATCTTCTCTACATCCTGCGAAAAGAGAAAAGACAATACTATAAAAAATAACATTTTAACTTTCCTGGTGACATGTACCGGAGGAAGTTTAGATGCTTGTAATTCTGGTTGTGCAGGTAAATACCCTGACGTGACAGGTGATAATTATCCAGCTGCTTCTGCTTGTTTTTCAGCTTGTTCTACTAATTGTAACTTATCTACCACCCTTCTCCTACTTACCAACAAGTAAGAAAGGACTTCCTTTTTTTAAGTTCCATACACAAGGAAACTGGCGGCGACAATGCCTGCCGTTTCCGTTCGGAGTACCCCACCCGGAAGTGTAAGCCTTGGAATTTTGTTTTCCTCCATCCAGTTTTCCTCATCCAAATGAAATCCCCCTTCAGGACCAATCACAGGGATTTTCTTAAGTAAATGATTTGCCGAAAAAATTTCGGACCTATGAGGATGAAAGACCACCAAACTATCTTTATATGATTTCATCCACTCTCCCGCAGGTTCAATGGAAAGTGTGAGTAATTCCGTTTGTTTGGACTGTGCGGCTGCTTCTTTTACAATTTTTTCAGCACGCTCCAAATTGAATTCTTTCCGAATGGAATGCCGAAAAACTAAAAAAACAACAGAGCTCAGTCCAATCTCTGTGACCTTTTGCAAAAAAAAATCAAACCGGTTTCCCTTCGGCAAAGCAATGGCTACTGTTTTCCGTTCTTGTTTTTTCGGGATATGATTTTCATTTAAAAATTTTAATTCTTTGGAAAGAGGAGAGAATTGGTAATCATAAAGTCCACCTTCCCCATCTCGAATTTGGATAGTGGTTTCTTCCTTACTGAGTCGTAAGGCTCGGAGGTGGGCCAACTCTTCTGGAAAAAGGGATATGGACGGTTTTGCGACAAACCCAGTACGAAAAAGAATGAGACCAGGTTCTAACAAGGATTTAACGACTTAGGTTGTCGACTGCAAATAGAGAAGCATCAGGATTTACAGATTTATCTACTTCTTGGATTTCCCAAACCGTGATACTACCAGTATTCAAATCTAACATTTCCAAACGAGATGCTTTTTGAATTTCTTCTACCTTTCCAGAAACTTCTTTCACTTTCACAGGCCCATATTTTAAGTTCAAAGTTTTAAATAAAATTCCATCCCGGTCATGAAAGTCGACGCGGTATGGTTTAAGATCTTTTTTTCCTACAAGGAGAACTAACTTTTTATAAAAGTAAGGAAGGATGGGTTTGAGAGAAATTCGGTAATACACCTCGCCGCCAATTTCCAAGTCTCCATTCACAAGGGGGTTGTAATTGGCCTGATAGGAATACCCGGATAAATCTACATAAAAAAATCCAGTTCCCATAAGGGCTTCATACTTTTCGTCGTCTGTTTTTCGAAAGAGTTTGGCACTTAAAACATTGAAGAAAAATACATTTTCCCCTTCGTCCTTAGTGAGGAGTTTGGACTCGAGTCCTCGCCCCTTTCTATCGAATAAAAGCAAAGCATCTTCCCCATTAAAAAACCGATTGATTTTCCAAGTTTCAGAAGTTCCGTTCCTACGAATGAGAACGTAAGTTCCTTTGACAAGGCCTTTGCCGAAATCCATTTCACGGTCTAACCTTGCCAAAAGTTCCTGTGCAGACAAACTGGCATCAGGTGGAGCTTGCGCCTCCATCGAAAGAACACTAAAAAAAAGTATGAGGATCCAAAGTTTTCGCATGTAAAATGGTTATTCCGCTCTCATGGATGGTTTTGTGTAAGAATACAATCCATGCACACTACCCTGTGCTTGGGCTGATTCCGTCCTTCGTTCAAAACGAAGTTTTCCTTCCCTTAGTGCTTTGTGAAGATCGTTAATATTTCTAAATCCCATATCTTGAAAACTTTGTCTGAGGCCTTGGACAAGATAAGGAATGAGGTTAAGAACTGATCCTTTATCCACAACGTATCCTGAAACACCTTGCGCGACTTTGATCTTTTGGGATTCCGAGAAATACCGTTTGTCCCCACCCTTACTCATTGCTTCTAAACTTGCCATTCCCCGGTATTTCTTTAGACGAATTCCGTTTTCATAAAAATACTCACCAGGTGCTTCTTTTGTTCCTGCAAACATAGAGCCCATCATACACATGGATGCACCAATCGCTAAAGCGTTGGCAATGTCTCCAATATTAGAAATTCCACCATCCGCAATCACTGGAACTCCGTGTGCTTGTGCATACTCAGCTGTTTTGAATACTGCTGTTGCTTGCGCGCGACCCACAGCCATTGTATCTTGTGTGATACAAATAGATCCAGGACCCATTCCGATTCGAAGTCCATCGGCACCAGCTGCAATTAAGTTTGCCGCTTGTGCTTTTGTGACCACGTTTCCACCAATCACATCGATGTTTGGAAAATTGGATTTGATCCAATGGATCATCTCCATTTGATAACTAGAGTTCCCTTGTGCTGAATCGATGATGATGGCATCCACTCCTACACCCGCAAGAGCGGCCATACGGTCACGAGACTCAGGCAAAGTAGAAAGGGCTGCCCCTACACGTAATCTTTTTTGATCATCTTTGGAAGACTGAGGAAATTCTTTATTTTTTTTCAGGTCACTGCGGCAAATGAGTGCTACAAGTTTTCCTTGTTTATCCACAATCGGGAGTTTTCCCTTTTTACTTGTACGAAGGATGTTATTTGCTTCTTGTAAACTAATTCCAACATTTGCTGTGATGAGTTCTGTTGTCATCACCTTGCCAAGTTTGATTCCGCGATCTCTTTCAAAATCTACGTCTCTGTTGGTCACAATACCAACTAACTTTGTACTGGCGGTTCCATCTTCTGTGATAGGAATCCCACTAAAACCATACTTTTCTTTGACTGCATCCAAATCGGCCAGCGTATGTTCTGGAGAAAGAAGGATTGGATCTTTAATGAATCCATTTTCATAACGTTTTACTTTTCGAACTAGATCCACTTGTTCATCGATGCTATTGTTATAATGGATGATTCCGATTCCACCCATTAGCGCTTGTGCAATCGCCATTTCTGACTCCGTGACTGTGTCCATAGGAGAACTCATCAAAGGTCTTTTGAGTGAAATATTTTTGGAAAGTTTAGTTTCTAGTTCCACATCGCTTGGGTTGAAGTCTATATAACCGGGTAGAACTAAAAAGTCCCGATAGGTAAGTCCCATGTTGACCGAGAAGAGCTCTTGTCCGCTGACTCCATCGAGAAGCTCAGATCCTGGTAGGGGTTGATTTGACATAATTATCCTTCCTTTTTCTACTTTAGGTAAGAAAACTCTCCGTGCAAGAGAATTTCAGGAGAAATTTGTCCGATAATAGTGAGTAACACGACCTTTTATGGATACACTAGAAAGAAGTAAGCGATCTCTGGATGTTTTTTCCGACACAGAAAAAAAACTCCATGTTTTGACGAAATTTTTATTAAACCAGGAATTGAGTCTAAAGGACAATATTCATTCTGGGGAGAGTTGTTTTTTAAAAAAAGTTTCGGCGGACGGGAACAAAATACTAGTCAGCGTACGTCCAACCATGTCCCTCTCTGTGGGTCAAAAAATCACCCTATATAAAATCCTTGGAAGATACCTTCATTTGGAATGCACCGTCGAACAAGAAAAGGCGGAATCCCAATACGTCCTGCATTTAGATAAAATCGCCATTGCCAAAAAAGATAGAGAAAGTTCGAGAATTCCTGTGCCTCCTGGTTCGGCTTGGATCACAAATGTTGTTTCTAGTAAGGCTAAAATTGAAACCGATATGTTTCATGTTCCCACTGCCGTAAAAGTCAACTTTCAGGACTATGAAACCAAACTAAAAAACATAGTTGATTTTATCAAAATCTCTACATTCAACTCAAGCGAAGATTCAGAAATCATCCTACAAATCAAAAAAACCAAAAAAGGCCTACTTTTAGAAGATACTACAGATCGGAAATGTTATGAAGAGTCACCGAATGAAGATTTCTTAGTTTTTTCCGAAGATATTGATTTAGATATAGCAAAAGAAATTAACAACCGACGAAATCAAAAGATCAAATCGGAACTGATTTTACCAATCCTTTACTTAACTGATGAAGAAGAATCTATCCCCATTGGATACATCCAAATGCAAAGTAAAACAGAGACCTTTGATTTACTAAAGGCTATGGAGATGAAAACTTTATGTTTTGAAATGGTGGATCGAATCCGTCATTCCAATATGATCAAATCAGATGGAAAGTTTCCGGTCATTGATATCTCTGAAGGTGGGCTGAAAGTAATTGTGGACCATCCGGATTTAATGCAAAGCCTTCCAAAACTTTCTGGATTCCAATTTGATATTTTTTTCAAAATGCAATCCCCTCTTACCGCTTTTGGAACCATCAGAACCATTACAAAAAACGAAGAAGGCCACCTAACAGTAGGTCTCGCGATTGCAGGGCATTCCTCACGATCTGGTGAGAAAAAAAGATTTTTGGAAAACGTAGAATTCTTTCGAAAACAAAACCAAAAATAGAATTTTAAAGTTCTCCGTATCCTAAAACTTCCATAGACCATCTTTCTTCCAAAACCCTAGCAGCAAATGTAATGGTCTCTGGATCCATTTCGTTTTTTAGAAATTCAAAATCGGAACTATCCACTTCATTACCTTCAATTAAGTAAAAAGCTTCTTTAGATGGATTTAGTTTTCGAATGTTTTGATTGTTAATTCTTTCATAAACCAAAAAGGAAGTGGAATTTATATTTTTATCTCTCCATTTCTTTAAATCTTTTCGGTTTTCATCAAAAACAAAAACCAATCGGTGTTGGAGATTTTCTCCTCGATGAGCGAGTGTGCGAGATAAATACGAATTTCGTTTGGACTCTAACTGTGTTACCAATTTGGTAACTTCCTCAGGTTTGGGCGGAGATTTTAGTTCAATCACAAAATCAATGGTACAAAATGGCTCAGATGTTATCCTTTCACCAATCAGGGATTGGATCTGGGAGAGATCCAAAGATAAATTTTCGGAATGGAACCAAACACTGTGATGGCGACTTCCCTTCCATTCAGACAAACCCTGCTCTGAACTAAAAATTACCCGATTTGAATTTGTTATTTTGGATTCTTTTAGATCCACATCAATCCGATCATTTCGTGTCAGTTCCGGATCACATAAAAATGGTCTTGGAAATTCATCCAATCGTCTTTCCAGTAAATCTTCTGCAAAATACAAAGACTCTGTTAAATCGCGAGGGCTAAAAGTAGGAGTTTCGATGATCCGGTAAGGCGGGGTTGGCATAAAGGAAAGGCCTTCTTTTTCGGCATCCCGACGCATTGCCGTTCCCGGCAGGACAGACAATGGAAAGGCCTGCACCCATTCACCAAGGCCATGTTCCAAAAAGAAATGGATCCCTCTTTCGACATCATCTGGTTTGTCCCCAGGTAGGCCAATGATGAGGTCTAGTAGTAGTTCCATTCCTTCACCAGCAAGCATCTTTGCCACTTCGGCCACTTTATGAGGGCTACCATACCGTTTGACACGTTTTAATGTTTCTTCGTTTACTGATTGAAGTCCTAACTCCACACGAGTGAATCCCGCCTTACGAAGTTTAGTTGCAAGTTTCGGTGTCACACCTTCCGAACGAAGTTCGGCAAACATGGACATCCTTCCATCTGAGTTCACTTCCGCAATGGCATCTAAAAAGTTTTCAAATCCAGGCCGATGGTTGAAGGTGGGATCTAAAAATACAAGTTCCCGAGCTCCTTTCTCTTTTAAGTCCGAGATGAGTTTGATGGTTTCTGGAATGTCTAAGGTTCTAAGATTTTGAGATGATTTAGGATAAAAACAATAAGTACATTGAGACTTACAACCTCGAACCGTTTCCAAATAGGTAGATCTTTTAGGATCAACTAACAGATGTCCGGTTGTATATGGAGAAGGAAAGTCTGTGAGAGGAAAGTCAGCTGCCACTGCTTTTCCAAAAGAACTGAGGACTCCCTCTTTTTTTCGATAAGCCACATTCTCTAATCCTTCTAAAGAAGACTTGGAAAGAACGGATCGCATGAGTTTACGAAAACTATGTTCTGCTTCTCCAGATACGGCGATGTCATACCCTTCTTCTCCTAGAACATAAGGGTTGTCTTCATTGACCTCGGGCCCGCCAATCAGGATGGTTGTATCGGGATTTCGTTTTTTGACCTCTTTTGCAATGTAAAGACTACGTTCTGTATTCCATAAATAAAGCGAGAGTCCTAAAAAATCGGGGCCTTCTTTTGCGATTTTGTCTACAAGTTCTTTGTCCCCCAGAGAGTCCGTATCTTCTGGTGAAACTACAATAGGATGGATTCCCTTTACCGGATCTTCTTTTGATTCCAGACAACTCGCTAAACTAGCAGCTGCTAAAGGAACATTTCCTGTGGCTGCATAGTAAGAAGGTGGGGGAACAGGTAATTGCAAAAATTGTATTTTTGCCATAGTTCCTGCCAGTATCCACCCAGAGAGGGTTTTTCGCAAAACCTTTCAGGATCTAGAAACCACCACATCGATAAATAAAATCAAATTTTCTGATAAGTTTCTAGCAAATGTCCGTAACATCATCCGTTCCGAAATGTCATGGTACATCTGAGAAAGGGTCCAAGCATCCCGACTGGTTTTGGATTTATGCAAATGTTCAAAAAAATAAGGACGAAAGGACCAGTTTTTACCTAAAAAAGAATAGTCCGGTGCCATTGTCCCAGTCCCTGAGTGGTCACGAGAATAATTAGGAGAAACCTGAAACCCAAGTGGATTGGTAATGTACATCCGAAAGAAATTTCCATCCCCAAACACGTTTGTTTCAAATCCACCCTTCCATTCCCAAATTCCATTTTCTTCCGTAAAACCCATCATGATTTCTGAAAGTTTATCTTTCCAAACATTTTCCCACTCAATTTGTCGATTCATCTCTCCTTGTTTGCGGGCATGAAAGTATTCTAGGGATGATTGCATTTCCGTTCGGTAATCAAATCGTTTGGCAAATTCAGTTTGTGGTTTGGCAAAATAAAAACCTTGGATGTATCTTGCCCCATAATTCAAAGCATTGTAAAGTTCATCTTCTGATTCAATCCCCTCAAAAAGCAAACTACTCCCCAAAGATTCTCCAAGTTTAGAAAGATTGAGTAGAATTTCTTTGAAGTTCCGTGAAAATGTTGATCGCCTTAACATTTGTAAGTCGACCTTGATAATTTCCGGATGGAATAATCCAATGCGATCTAAGTTACTTGCTTCTGATCCTGCATCATCCACAGCAATAGAAAACCCTTCTTGCCGATATAAATTTAAAACTGGGCGAAGTAATTCTAAATTATGTGGAAACCTTTCTTCGGTAATTTCAATGACAATCCTTTCTGGATCCACTCCCACTTCTCTCACCATTTGGATGGTTTGTGGAAGTGCCGTTTCCAATTGTAGGAGAGCATGATACATTACATTTGGGGAAATGTTTAAAAATAACTTGGTTTCCGCGGGAGCTTCTTCCGCAAATCTTTGTAAGGCGGCAAAACGAATCTCTTCATCTACCTTTTTTTTCAGGAAAAAAATTTCATCATACCCAAAAGTCTGGGATAAAAAGAATTCTCCAAGACTCACAAGTCCTTCCGGTGTGGAAAGACGTCCCAATAGTTCATAGCCGTAAATGCCAGTGGATTCGGACGAGAGGATGGGTTGGAAAACGGGAACGAGGGTTCCCCCTGATAACCAATCTTTCCATTCTCGTAAAAATTTATGGCTTTCTCTTTCTGTAATCATAGACCGATGCAACTTTATATTGCAAGATCGGTACCAATAAGCATTGTAGGGAATTTTACTGCATTATGCTCAAAAAATAAACATTCGAGAACACAATGTCAAATATGGAGTTTTTTGCTGCCCACAAAATAAGCAAAATGGCATAAAAAAACCACCCAAGTTGCCCTAGGTGGTTTCTAAAGTTTTTTAGAGTAGAAATTATTTAATGTCTCTAGCTCTAGTTTTGAATGAATCATCCAATTTTGGTTTTTTAGAAGGTTTTGGTTCTTCCACCACTGGCGTTTGTTTAACTTCTTCAGAGGCACAGTTAATCATAAATACAGCCAAAAAAGCAATGATCAGCATAGACGAAATTTTTTTCATGTTTTTGCTCCTTAGACTAAATTGTCGAGTTTAGTAAATAAGTCGAGGAAAAAACGCCCTTTCTTAAAATGGAGGGGATATGCCTCAAAATAATCAGTTCTTTGTCTTTGAAGGGATCGATGGTTCCGGGAAAACCACCGTCTCTCGTTTGGTTTCCGAAGCACTCTTAAAAAAATCCATCCCAAACCTCTGGCATAGGGAACCAACGGACAGTGTGTACGGTAAAAAAATCAGAGAATTCTTAGAAGGTAAAATTAAACTAAACAAAGAAGAACAAATTGATATCTTTATAAAGGATCGTGAGGTATCCGTAAGCGAAGTCATCTTACCAACGTTAAAGAATGGCAAATCAATTGTACAAGATAGATATTATTTTTCCACTGCTGCCTACCAAGGTCGCGATGAAGAACATGCTGCTGACATTTTATACAAAAATGAAGACAAAGGTTTTCCTGAACCCAACCGGATTTATTTTTTAGACCTTTCCCCCGAAGAAGCCCACGAACGAAGAACCACAAGAGGCGGCACCAAAGAGGTGTTTGATGTGGATTCTGAACAAATTCGTATCTACCAAAACTATTTGGCAATTTTGCCCGAGTCCACGATCTTTGTGGATGCCACCGCAGAATTAGAGGAAGTAGTGGCTTTTTGTGTAGAGGATATTCTGAAATCAATAGAAGGATAACTATCCCTTCTTCACCATATAAACCATCATATCACCGATCTGGAACCACTTCACCACTCGGTCCATAATCTGCTTCCGGAATCTGAAAAAAAAGCCGGCGCCAGCACGAGTTGTCATTCCACTTCCATAGGTAAAGGAAACGGGTTTCCTGTATCCGAGAGACAATAATAACCGTTTCAAACCTTTGTAAGAATAATAATAAAGATGTTCGGGAACATTTAAATACCTCCAAGTGAGGCCCGCCAGTTTGGCTAGGAGTCCATACCGACAAGTGGACAGGATGAGTATTCCGCCTGGTTTCAAATGGTTTTGGATTTTTTCCAAGGTTTCCTTTGGTTTGTGGAGGTGTTCGATGGTAGCCCAAAGAGTGATGACATCATACTTGTTTTGAAACTCTGGATCCCAATCGAGAAAGTTCTCTTGGAAGATGTTTAAGTTTAAGGTTTCACGAGCAAAACGAACGGGACCATCGGCGATTTCAATTCCGAAAGCATCATAACCTCGGTCTTTTTGGTAAGCCACAAAGTAACCCGCAGCACAACCGATGTCCAAAGAGGAAAGTTTTTCTCCCGATTTTGTTTGAGCGAGACGATCCTCCTCCCAGATAAAAAAATCCAAATCCTTTAGATTGAGTTGGAAGACCCTTGAGATTTCTGTGCGGAGTTTGTCTGAGTAATAATTGTCATAACCCCTTTCTGTCCTTTGGGTAAAATAAGAATCATCATAATACTTTTTAACCGCAAGGAAATCTGGCTGCGGGTTCACTTGGACAAGTCCGCAAAACTCACAGGAGACGATGGAAAAAGATTCCCCGAGAGGGCTCTCTTTAGTATAAATAGGACGGAAGCGGTTTTGTCTGCAGGTATTACAAGGAATTAGTTCCACAAATTACCTATCGGACAGATTTAGAAAAAACGGAAGTAGTAAGAAAGCGAACCAAATGAATAAAAAACGCCAAAACACAAAGAACTAGAATGATGCTAGACGATGTTGGAAAGTAAATGAGCTCCCCATTTCTTTCAATCCCAATGAGTGAAATTAAAAATCCGGAGATGGTAGCTAGTACAGAAAATAAAGCACAAACCAGGGTGAGAAGTTTTAAAGAACGAATGATGGGAAGCAGTGCAAACACTGGTAAAATCAAATGAGCGATGCTATAAAAAGTTCCAAGTAAATTTACCGCAACCGTGAGAGAAGCAGCAAGGATGATATAAAACAAAAGATCAAAAGGAAGAGGGTTTCCCACTTGGATTTTGTATTCGTCCCGATCAAAACTGATGAAAAGGAATCGTCTAAAAAAACTCAAATAAAGAATAAAAAAGAAAACAGCAATATATAGGCCAAATGAATCGGCTCTCACTTGCGAAGTTAAAATATCTCCAAAAAAAGCAGCCATCAAATGGTTTTGGACATTCCCTCCAAGAGCCAACATTACTTGCGATGCTGCGGAAAAAAATACAAAGAGAATGCCGAGGATCACCTCCTCTTTCATTCCTGGAAGTTTCCTTACATACAAAAGAGGAAATACCAAAACACAGGAAAATAAAACAGGAAAAATTTCACCTGGCCATTCCATAAACAAGGATAAGGCGACAGAAAAAGTCACTGCTTGGGAAAGGGTAACTCCAAAGAATGTCATACCTCGGAGTACAATTAAAATTCCAAGAACTGATAAAAGGGCACCAACTAGGCTACCCACTACCATTTGTGGTAAAAACAAATTCCAACTAGAAAGTATATTAGTCATGATGGTGGCAGTTTGGTGGCCTTTCTCCACTGGTGATATTGTAGAGTTTTCCTTCGTCTATTTCGAAAATTTCATCAAACCCAAATCCCCAATCATGTTCCAAACTATGAGTGATAAAACATAGAGACCTGTTTCCAGTTTTTAAATATTCAGAAAGGATTGATTGGAAAAGTTCTCTGGCATTATGATCCAAAGAATCCATTGGTTCATCTAAAAAAATCAAATTGGCTTTGGTGAGAAGGGAACGAAGGATGAGAACTTTTTGTAATTGTCCCCCACTACAAAGAGAAATTTGTTTTTTCAAATAAGAGCTAACACCAGTTCTTTCAATAAGCATCATATCTTCGTCAGAAAATTTCTTTTTGGGAAAAAAACTAAGGCCAATGTTTTTTGGCATAAGTAGTACATCTTGTACTCTCAGAGGGAAATCCAAAGACATTTTTTTGGCTTGAGGAACGTAGGAAGTGGTAATTTGTTTTGAAAACTGAATGGAACCAGAAAGCGGTGGAAGTAAATCGGTTAAGGTTCGAAATAGTGTGGTTTTCCCTGCACCATTCCCTCCAACAAGGGCATAGGTTTTCTTTGGATGGATGTGCAAATGGATATCGGAAACAACAGGAAATTCCTTCCGGTATCCCACACTCAAATTTTCCGTATGGATAAAAGTAGAAGGGAGATTGATACTATTTGGTTCTGTCGCTTGCATCTCGTATTTTTTGTAACATCAACCTTAGAGTGTCTTCATAGGTGACAGCTTCAGGTGACCCTCCCACAGAAACAGGCAGAGTGACAACCACGGAACCCGGAACCTTAGAAGATACATACTCTGCATACTTTGGATTGTGATAAGGGCCAATCAAGATAATTTTTATCTTTTCGGCAGTCATATAAGAAATGACCTGATCCATATAACGAACCG
The DNA here is from genome assembly GCF_004769235.1 of Leptospira kanakyensis. Lineage (NCBI taxonomy): Bacteria > Pseudomonadati > Spirochaetota > Leptospiria > Leptospirales > Leptospiraceae > Leptospira > Leptospira kanakyensis. The sequence goes on from NZ_RQFG01000019.1 coordinate 972,948, forward strand.
AAGGTGGAACCCCGGGACGTTCTTCGATGGTTAAGTTGGCGTTAAACTTGAACCTAGAAGCCAAATACACAAATTGGTCATGAAAAACAGCAACTTTTAACCCAAAGTATGGTTCCATTTTTTTCATTTCTTCTTTTGTGAGTTGGATGAGACGTTTTTTAAAAGTATTAAAATTTCCTTCATAGTATTCCCCGTTCAAAGGATCCACACGAGTCAGAGCATTTTTAATATTTTGAGCCATTTGGATGGCGTTGATCGGATCATTCCAATAATGCGGATTTCCATAAATATGCATATCCCCCATGGATCTATCCATCATCACCGTGGGTTCCCCGAGGATCTTCACTCCAAAAGAAGTATCACAAAACCCCGGTTGTCCTTTTTGGATTTTGATATTTCGAGATTGTTGTTGGAGGTAAGGAATCCAACCAATTTCTAAATCCAGTCCAATCACACAAAGCACATCGGCTTCACTGAGTTTAACCAAAAAGTCAGGTCTTGTCATCACAAAATGGGGATCATCGGTTCCGCGAATCATTCCAGAAACTTCGGCTCTGTCACCTGCAACTTGTTCTGCGATGTATTTGATATCGGGAAGACTTGTGACGAGTGAAACCTTAGCATTAAGGTTTGTTGTGAAAACCGTCGCCGAAAAAAAACTAAAAAATAGAATTTTGGATACTTTGTTTGAAAACAATTTCTGTAACATCGTTTGCCTCTTTTGTTTTTAATAACTATGTGCGGGATGAGAACCAAGAACCGCAACGGTTTGGATATAAAATCGATATTCCCTAGTTTCTTCGCCAGAGGTTCGCGAATAGTCTTGGATGTATCTTCTTTCGACAGAACCTCTGACCTTCCCAAATTCAGAACTATGAAATGTCATTTGGAAAGATTGGGCTTCAATTGCATTTTTCGCTGGATCTCCATTTTTATCAACGAGAGACTTATCTGTAAAATAATCATACCGAAAACCCACAGACCATAACTGATGGAATTTAAAATCAATAAATGCGTAAGCACCCCACTGGTCTTTGGTTGGGGATTTGAATTTTTGAAATGTGACTGGGTCTATATTGGAAGGAAACACTTCTTGTTGGTACCAACCTTCTCCCATCAACATAATCTCACTTAAATTAGACCGATTCCAACGTAGCACTGCATCGACCCCATACAATAACCTTTGGTTTTTTCTTTCTGTTGTGGGTTCAAACCGAATCCCAGAGAATCCAAACTGGGTTCCCCAATTGTTTCCAAAATAGTAAAAATGTTTTAAGTGGGCATAGAGAAGTGGATTGTTTTTTTGCACACCTGCATCATGAGAATGCCCCCACTTCCTTCCATTCGTAGCACCGAGCACAAGTTCTTGAGTGATCCACTTCCAAGGAAAAAGAATACTGAACTCAGCACCGGTATCAATTGCTGATTCCCAACCGATAAATTTTTCGTGAACAATCGGTGTCATAGTAAAGGCACGGTCATGGGCATGGATTTTATTCAACCGACCCACATCGATAAACATCTGACCGGCTTTGAGTGAAGTGTTGAATGGCAAAAAGGGAAACTGAACCCAAGCCTCGTGGACTTCAAAAAAATACTTACCATTTTCACCATGGGCGGCACCAATAAAATTAGCGCGCATCCATTGGTCGACGGCCCCGTTAAACCCAAATTCGGCGGTGCGAATGTCTAGTTGGTTATCAATTCGTTCACCTGTACCTCTGGGTTTATTCCGATCCCAAGCACCAACGATGTCAAGAGCGGCATAAGCATCCATCATCAAATTTTGAGCTGACCGGTTGATTTGTTGGTTGGATTGGACAGGGGATGTGATTCCTCGACTGCCTTCGGTTCCTTTTTCTCGTTTTTCTAGATCCTGGAGATCCTTTTCTAAATCAGCTTCCCAATCAGAATCTTTCGTATCCGTTTTGGATTGTGATACGGCCGTATTTTTTTTGTTAGTTGGCTGTTTATCCTCTAATTCTTTTTCCCATTCGGAAGACTGTGCAAAAAGAATCGCAGAAAATAAAAGGGAGAGGATCACTCCCCCCTTTTTGATTTTAGAAAAACGATGGTTTAATTTCACTTTATCTGATCGTAAACGGATATCTATCGAAAGGAACCTGCAGTTCCAATGTTACTAGAATAGATTGTGATCGACTTTACAGTGGCCTTATTGATTCGCAACCCAATTCTATCTCCACCGAAATCAGCAGCCACTCCATCTTCCTCAAATTGGTAAGTTCCTCGGGATGCTGCAGCGCATGATGATTCCCAACCAAATACATGGGCATTCCCACTCTCTTGGTGAACTTCCAAACATAAAGTTTTTTCAGCGGATACAGAAGAAGCCCAAACTCTTGGAGTATTCAATGCAGAGTTGGAACCATTGGATGCAATTTTATTCACAGTGGTAGGAAGGATATGAAACCCTGGCCCAGATAAATTCGTAGTCGAAGGAAGGATGGCATCTAAACTAGAATCACCTTGAGAAAGAACATAAACAATCTCGATGCTTGCTTTTTTGTCTCCACCTAGACTAGACAAACTAGAGGAAGTTGTATAAACAGTAGAACTAGATCCAGTTCCAACAAGTCCACCACTGAGAGAAACGGAAGAAGAAGAAAACCCGCTAGCGACAAGGGCAGCGTTGGCATCACCACGACAAGCAGTGAAATCAATTTTTCTTCCGGCAGCCGGTGCAGAAACATCAGAAACCGTGCAACCTGCATTCAAAAGAAGAGCAAATAGAGCATCGTTATTATCTTTTTTGTCTGACTGAAAGAGTTCAGCACAATTCATCACAGAGAAAAGGATGGTAGAAAATAGGAAAAGTTTGGCAAATTTCATAAATACCTCTGTTGGCCTATTATTTGCAACGCTGTTGCAAATGCAACCACGTTTCATTTAAAAAATAAGTTTTCTGCGTTCCGGTAAAGAATTTTTTGTTTGGCTAGATCGCTGATGGGGAGATCCAAAAGCCGCGTAATGGGATGATTTAGGTTATAGGGAATGTTCGGAAAGTCAGATCCAAAGTAAATTTGGTCCTGGTATCTTTCCAAATAGGATACGGCCGCATCCACATCTTCTGCTTTCCCAGTCGCAAGGAAGTCTACAAAGACCATTGTGGTATCAAGAGCCAAATTAGGATACGTATCCAGTAACGAAGCATAGGCGGAGATTTCATTGGCTCCCATATGGGCCACAATCACTTCTAACTGGGGATAGGTTTCGAGAAATGGTTTAAAAAATTGAATCCCTGTAAATTCACCTGGAAGTGGTGCGGTTCCCGTATGGATGAGGATAGGAATTTGTTTTTCTTGTAAATAAAGGAAGGTATCGGCTAGTTCCGGTCGGTTTAAATTGAGTTTGGAGACTTCGCAGTGGAGTTTAAAACCTCGGAACCCAAAATCTTCCACTCCCTTTTTTACATAACCAAGAACTCCCTCTTCTGGATAAAAAGTCCCAAAGGGAACCGCTCCTTTCCAATTTTTATAATTGGCATTCGTCCAATCGTTTAAAGAAGAAGCCATACCAGCTTTATGCGCATAGTTTAATGTAGTAAATCGTTTGATCCCGTTGTGATGAAGTCGTTCCACTCGTTCCATTTCTGGCAGTCGGTATCCAATGGCCCAGTTCACATTATCAAACCAACGCCAAATCAGTTTCATCACTGTCTCTGGAAAAAAATGTGTATGGATGTCAAAAATATAAGGAATTCCTAAATCACGAATGCGTGTTAAATGGTCAGGAGTTTCGGAATCTAGAATGGGTGGAAAAGTATCTCCCCTCCAAGAAAAAGGAGAAGAGATACGAATGTCAGGTTTGTTAGAAGATTTTATACCTTCCCCTTCTTCCATAAAACATGCGTAACAGGGAAGAAGAGGATTTGTTTCTGCTTTTTTATGCAGTGACTGGTGCTTTCTTTCCACGAATCTTTGTTAGGTTTGATGCAAGGATAGCCGAACTATCAAGGATATAAGCATCCGTGATCGATTTACGATAAGATCTTCTTTCTACCTTGGATCTGCCAATACTTCTTTCTAGTAACAAACTGTTGTGGAAACGTGCTGCTGATTCTACAACTTCAAAAGCCAACTCTTCCCGAAGAGGAGTGGATTCGATTTCTGCAAATTCAGTCACAACGGTTTCGAATTGTTTGAATAGATCATTTAGGCCATTACTTGCTGCAAAAGTAGCCATTTCTGATTTTAAGTATTCACGGTAAATTCCCGTTTCTGTCATACCAGAAACAATCCCACCAATACAAGCGACTGTTTGGAGTTGTGTGGTTCCTTCGTAGATATTTGTGATTCTTACATCGCGATAGAGTCGAGCCACATCATAATCTTCTGTATAACCAGAACCACCATGGATTTGCATAGCATCATAAGCCACAAGGTTCGCCATTTCCGTGATGTAGTATTTGGAAAGTGGAGTGAAAAGTGAGGCAAGTTTTTCCCACTTTTTGAAAGTTTCATCTTTTTTGATGTCTTTTTCAGAAAGCCCTTTCATCTTTCCTCGTTCTTCTTTCCAACGATACTGGTCGACTGCGTAACTTGCTTCGTATAAAATACAACGCATGGCAGCCACTTCACGTTCCATTCTTTCCAACATCTTTTTCACTGCTGTGATGTTGTTAATGGTTTTTCCAAACTGAACTCTTTCTTCTGCATACTTTTTACCTTCGAAGTAAGCAGCAGTCGCAATCCCCATAGCTTGGGCAGCGATATTGAGTCGTGCTTGGTTCATCATGGCCATGGAATATTTCACAAGACCTTTCCCTTCGTCACCAATCAGAATTCCTGGACTGTTTTCAAAAACCACTTCGCAAGTAGGAGAACAATGAAGTCCCATTTTCTTTTCGATAGAAGCCACAAATACATCTTTGGAATGAACTAAAAAGAAAGAAAGTCCGCGAGCACCACTGGTAGTTGTTCCTGTTCTTGCAAGTGTGAGAATGATGGATGGTGCATTTCCAAAACCACAAGCATGAGTGATGAAACGTTTGGTTCCTGTGATTTTCCAAGTTCCATCTTCGCCTTTAACAGCTTTGGTTTGTAAGTTAGGAAGGTCAGAACCGTAGTTAGGTTCAGTAAGAGCCATCGCACCACAAAGTTCTCCGGCTGCCATCTTCGGAACAAATTCGTGAATCATTTCTTCCGTTCCAAATCGTTCCACAGTTTCCGCAAGGTTCATACAACCAAGAGTGATGGCAAGGGATCCGTCCCCACGAGAAACACATTCAGATAACATTGATTGTACGACAGAAGGAAGACCTAGTCCACCGTAATGTCTATGGATTCCGTAAGGAAGGAGACCCGCCGATTTGATTTTTTCAACCACATCGAGCATTGCTTTCGGGAATCCGACTTGGCCGTCTTTATATTTGAGGCCTTCTTCATCCATTTGTTTAGCAATTTGGGAAATGTCGTTTCCGGCAATGTCTCCACCAGCTTCTAAGGTAGAACGGTAAAATTCGATGGCATCTTCATAGTTTCCTGGAGCGAAAGTAAGTTCTTCCTTTCCCGATTTTTGGTATTCTGCAAAGTCTTCAAAACCTTGTTCGTATTGGTCTACTACCTCGTTCCAAGGTGTAAGGGAATCAAAATGATCAATTAGGTCATCGTTATCGTTAAAATAGTTATTCGAAATCATAGAGTCGGCTCCTAAATAGGACTTTCACTCAAAGATCCAAGTGGTGAGAAGAATTACAAATAGTTTTCCCATCCCATGGCCTGAACGAAATGGACGGCCGTTAAGTTAATGGTGTTAGACAAGGATTACTTGATGCGGTTGGCCAAATCTTGGATGTCTTCGATATGTTCCGAAAGGACTCGCGTATTTTCTGCGACAACTTGGACGGCATCCTCTATACTTTCTGCGGCCCGCATCACTTCCTGGTTTCCCAGTGATTGTTCTTTGGCAATGGTTTCTAGTTGGGAAGATAAGTCTTTTAATTCCTTTTGTGAATTCACAACACGAGCATTTAATCTCTGTAAGTCGACAAACTTTTCATTAAAACTAATGACCTTATTTTGAATATTCATCATTTCCTTTTCTTGGTTCTGTGCTAGGTCATTGGCTTCTTTTGCCGAATGATTTCCTTTTAAGAGATCCGACTTGGATTTGAGAATGGTTTTGGAAATGATACTGGCATTTGTCGCAGAGTTGTCGGCAAGTTTGGCAACCTCTTGGGCAACAACGGCAAACCCACGACCATGTTCCCCTGCCCTTGCCGCTTCGATCGAAGCATTGAGCGCCAGGAGATTGGTTTGGTCAGCGATTTCTTTCATGATTTGGTTTACATCTTCTACCTTTTGGAAACTAGAACTCACTTCCGATAAAATTGAATTCAAATTTTCCATGGAACCAGTCACCAAATTACTAAACTGAGAGGATTGATTGATTTGTTCTGAGATGGAATCAATCTCTAAACGAACCGATTTCACAATACCTTCGAGGGTTTGGCTTTCTTCATTTAATGTTTCGATTCGATTGTATTGGTCTTTGACAAAAGAAAAAGAGTTTTCTGTAGATTGAGAAATCTCCGTTAAGGAAGCAGAAATTTCTTCAATGGATGCCGCTTGGTTTTGAACCAGCCCATTCAAATCACTCGCAAAAATTTTTAGTGAAGCTACAGATGCATTTAGACTTTCTCCTGTTTCCACCATGGCTTCTTTTTGTTTTTCCATTACCTTAGAATGTGCATCCGACGTATTTTTTCCGAGAACGGCTTCATCCCGAATGGAAATGAGTAATCCAACCATTTTACCAATCACAACCGTTGCCATGATCAGAAAAAAAACTTTTACAATTTCCACAGGCAAAGAAATGGAATAGGCCATCTTATGTGTATCATTGCGGTCAATAAACTCCATACCGGAGATTCCAGAAAGTACCAGAGATCCCACTTGCACAACAACTAACATTGCTCCTAAAACATAAGTTTGGCGGGAAGAAAATAAAAAACCAGAATATAATAGTATAAAAAATGAAATGATATAATTGACTCCATCCTTCAGAGCTGAGGCTGCGATATCCAAATCAATGATACTTTGTCCCCAGGTATTCGAACCAATGAGAATGATATCAATGAAAACAAACCAAAAGGCATAAGGATTTTTTCCTTTTTTTAAAAGCAGGAACTGAGTGAGAGCCACCAACCCATAAAAGAAAGTGGTGAAGAGCATCATAATGAGTTGGTCTCTGTGGAGAGATCCCAAACTCCCAACAATTCCTAAAATAAAAATCACAAGCAGAGTCGTGCGGATGGAATTGATGGTCTTTATGGCTTTTAGGGAATAAGAATCCAGATGCATTTCTAAAGAATTTGAACTTAGTTCATAAAAAGCAAGGATTTCCCCGCAATTTTAGGGTAAAGTCGAAGTTCCAGTCCAAACAGATAAATGCAACAAAATTGCAATTACTCGTTGACAGAATTTCCTCAAAAAAACAAATGCAACTATATTGCATTAAGGAAATTCTATGAAACCCAAAATTCCCGTCACCGTTCTCTCTGGTTTTTTAGGAGCCGGTAAAACTACCCTACTCAACCACATCTTATCCAACCGCGAAGGCCTTCGTGTGGCAGTGATCGTCAATGATATGAGCGAAGTGAATATTGATGCGAAGCTTGTTGCCTCCGGAGGACATCTCAGTCGTACCAATGAAAAATTGGTAGAGATGTCCAATGGTTGTATCTGTTGCACCCTTCGCGAAGATTTACTTTTAGAGATTTCAAAACTAGCAAATGAGGGAAGGTTTGATTCCATTCTCATCGAATCCACGGGAATTTCTGAACCCCTACCTATCGCCGAAACATTTACCTTTGCTGATGAAAACGGAATCAGTTTATCGGATCTAGTCACTCTTGATTCGATGATTACCGTTGTAGATGCGGTTAATTTTTTAAAAGACTTTCAAAGTTTAGATTCATTAAGCGAACGTAATTTAGGTGCCGGAGAGGATGATGACAGGGACATTGTGGATTTACTTGTGGACCAAGTGGAATTTAGCGACACGATCATCGTCAATAAAATCAGTTTGTTATCGGAAGAAAAAAAGAACAGGCTCCTTACCATCTTACGATCGCTAAATGCAGATGCAGAAATTTTGACTACAGATTATAGCAAAGTTCCTTTATCCAAAGTTTTGAATACAGGACGATTTGATTTTGATAAGGCAAGCCAGTCTCCTTTATGGCTAAAAGAACTTCGAGGAGAACATGTTCCCGAAACCGAAGAATATGGAATTAAAAGTTTTGTATATGGAAATAGACGCCCCTTCCATCCGGAACGATTTTATCAATGGTTACATTCCGAAAAACCAGGAGTGGTTCGTGCCAAAGGATTTGTTTGGGTGGCAAGTAAAATGGATTGGGTAATCCTCTACTCGCAAGCAGGTAACTTATCCTCATACAAACCCGAAGGGTATTGGTGGGCCTGCATTCCCGACGAAGATATCCCTGACGATCCTGAAGTATTTCAAAATTTACAAGCGCACTGGTTGGAACCTTGGGGAGACCGGCGCCAAGAGATTGTCCTCATTGGTCGCGATATGGATGAAAAAAAATTAAGAACCTCTCTCGATAAATGCCTGTTAAATGACAAAGAATACAAGGAAGGGCCAGAAGTTTGGGCAAATTTTGATGATCCATTTCCGAATTGGGATGCGATGATTGGAGAGTCAGAAGAAAAATCGATTCAAGAAGAAGAATCAACTCGATAAAAGTTTATCTATTAGTTTTGCCGGTAGAACTAACCGGCAAAATATCCAATCACTCTACTAGATAAAAAATATCTCAAATTTATAAATTCCCTTTTGCCCATTCATTCCATTCTTTTGCTGTACGGAATTTTTGTCCTGTGATAGCAGTTAACGCATAATAACTCAGTTTTCGTTTTTCAGAATCGTCACCGTTGGTGTAAGTTAACAAAAGTGGAATGGACTTTTTATCCTTTCGTTTGGCAATTTCTTCCATAGCAGGTCTATAAACATCGGCATCTTTGGATTTGGTTGCTCCTTCCAGGACTAGACGTGCCTCTTCTGTGGGGATGAGAGCCACTGTCGAAAGGATTTGCGGAGACATCTTTGGTCTGTCAGAAAGTAATTCTTTTAATTTAGGAAGGCTTGTTGGATCAGCAATGGAACCCAGTGCTTCCAAAACATAAACCATAAGTTTGGCATCTCCCTTATCGAGAGCTTTGATTAGATCAGGAACCGCTTCCTTGGCACCAAGAATTCCAAGTGCCCAAGCAGAACCATAGGGCCCTTCCGAATCCCCCGATAATAAAACTTTTCGAAGGATAGGAACGGAAGTCTTGTCCCCGATCCAACCCAATGCTTCTGCAAAACTATCACGTTCGGGTGTGGATGGTTTTTCGAGTAATTCTTCAATACGAAGCCTTCCTTCTTTATACCTTTGTCGGCCGACAATTTTAGCAGCACTCCCCCAACTTTTTGTTTCCTTTCCGTTTAACAGACCAAAGGCTAACTTTGCTGCTTCTTTTGAAGGAATCGAACACAAAACATCAGTGGTATAAAGTTTGGTTTCTGCATCTTCTGAACTTAAAAATTGAAAAACTTGGGGAACTACGGAAGGATTCCCAATTTCGATGAGGGCCATGGAAGCATTTTCTTTTCCTTTGCTATAAGGAAGACCGAGTGCTTTCACAAGCACATCATTTGCATTTTTTGCTTTGATTCTTCCGAGAGCCAAATAAGCCGCCGCAAGAGTTGGAGATTCGTCTTGTGTTTTAGTAAGGCCTAGTAAATAGGATTCAGAAAAACTGACTTTTAATTTTCCGAGAGCCATCGCGTATGTTTTGTCTTTTTCTCGATCTTTATTTTTAGATGCCAGATTCAAAATTTGAGAACCGACAGTTCCAACTCCTATTTGTACGAGTGCATCCACTGTTTGTAAACGGAGAGTCGGGTTTTCGTCATCTAACAAAGGATAAATTCTATTTCCCACAGAAGGATCTTTCAAACGTGTGAGGGCATCCAAATAAACATCTTTGGGATTATCCTTGTCCGACCACATCAAATCGGCGATTGCCATTGAAGAAGATTTGTCTTTTAAATCCCCGAGGGCAATGGCAGCACCCGCACGAACCCCTGGTTCCTTATCTGATAAAAGTTTTTTTAATTTAGGGATGGCTGATCTTTCTTCACGACTGCCTAGTTGGATGGCTGCTTGGGAACGAGTGAAGGTATCAGTTGAATCCAGATTTTCCAATAGTTCTTTTGTGGTTGGTTCTTCTGACACAATTTCTCCTACGGAGTTTGTATCCTGCTTCACCGGGACTGGATCACAATTCAAAATAAGAAAAAGGGCTAAAAAAAAGAAAAAAGAAATCCGATTCGTTTGCATGCCAGACAAATGTATCAATTTAAAAATCTGCCTACAAGTGATAATTCAGAAAGAATGTATGAATTTTTTAGATCCATACATTTCTTTTTCCACCTTCGTTATGAATTTTATTTACAATGATAGTAAAAATCGAATCATACTGGCGCGGTCAGATACATTCAGAGTCAAAAAATATTTTTTACTTTTTTCGGCTTCTCCACCATGCCAAAGAATGGCTTCATCTAAAGTTTTTGCCCTTCCATCATGAAGAAACCTCGACTTTCCGTTGACAGTTCCTAAAAGTCCAATCCCCCAAAGTGGTGCGGTTCTCCATTCTCTTTCATTTGCTTCTCCATCCGCCTTTCCATCACTTAAGTCTTCTCCCATATCATGTAAAAGTAAATCGGTATAGGGACGTATGGTTTGGTTAGAAAGGAGTGGGTTCGAAGTATTCGAAGCCGTAACCATCTTTTCCGTATGACATTTGTTACATCCAGCCATAAAAAAATGTTTTTTACCTGTAAGAATCGCCGTTGTGTTTGCATTACGACGAACCGGTACTGCAACAAGTTGCATGTATTTTGTAATGGCAGTCATTTTTTCTTCTGTAACTTCTGGGTTTCCACCACTAACTGCACTCGAACAAGTCGTTTGCGTAACACTACAGTTTTCTTGGCTAAACATAGGACTTTTGATACCGATATCTCCAGAAAAAGCAGCAGAGTTTTGGCGTATCAGAGTGGGAGCATTTGCCTTCCATCCAAATCGGCCAAGTGATTTTCCACTTCCTGCAAGATCCCAAATGTAATTGGGCCTTCCCGAAATTCCATCACCATTTAGATCCAAAGGATCTGAGCGAGAAACTATCGTTTCCTCAGGAATCGCTTCTAAAAGACCAAGTCCTATCACTTGTTGTGTCAACCGAACTGATGTTTTGTGGTTCGAATCTAAAGGGCCATATCCGAGATTGCTAAATACAATAGTTGGTTTGCGTAGAGAATAGGTGCTTCCGTCCAGGTATGTTCCAGTGATCGTATCGTATTCTAGATGTACATCTCCTTCCGGAGTCACACCAGCCACAGCATTCGGTTGGAACTGTGTGCCATAAACTGGCTCTGGATCGTTTCCTTTTGTACCTACACCTAACCGAACCAAGGTGAAAACTAAAGGATCTCCATCATCTTCTACCGCTCGTCCATTTCCTACGTGACAACCCAAACAAGAATTGGTATGAAAAAAAGGTCCGAGCCCATCCCGGTCTGGTAAACCAGCAGAAAATCCGGGAGTCCAAGGAACTTCAAAGACAGCTTGCCCCACAGTAAAATCGGAGATTGTTGTTAAGGGAGCATTTTTTCCAAATTGAAGGAAGGCACGAGCATCCGTGACAAAACTGGTCATAGACTTTCCTCCAGAGAGTTCTTCCCCTTCTTCAAAATCCCAAGGATATTTTTCCGACTGAGACAACCCAAGTAAGGCCAAACAAGAATCACCAACACAAAGTTTTTTCTCATTCGGACATCCCCATACGGATGTAGAATTGACTACATCCGACAACCCTAGGTTCGTAGAACAGGAGTTTGCTTCTACGAACGCACACCCATAAGAAAAATATACAAAACAGAAAAATAAAAAAAATCTGATCAAAACAAATACCAATATAGAAACCTATTCTGGGATCGTTAGAAAGATTGGGGTTGTAGCCGCCCAAGTTTCTTGTAAATCAGACCTTCCAATGGAACCTTTAAAGTTCCAACCCCAACCATATAGAACTCCGGATTTTAGAATGGCAAAATTATGTAATGCCCCACACCCAAAGTATTGGATGTCTTTGATGCCCACAACAATGTCTCCCGGAGTGTAAAGTTTGGCAGGTGTTGTTTGACCCGTTCCTAAATTTCCACTGGAGTTTGCTCCCCAACCTTTCACTGTCCCATCGCCTAAGATAGCAAAACTCTGCGTTCCGTTCGCCCAAACAGAAACGGCATTGTATAAACCTGTCACAAGAGTTGGTGTAGGAACCGGAGCCGGTGACCCAGTCCCACCGATGCCCAATTGACCACTGGCAGCAAGTCCCCAAGCATAAACAGTTCCATCATTTTTCAAAGCAATGATATGATCACGTCCTGTTGCGATATGGATAATTCCAGAAAGAGAACTTACTTTTTTAGGAGTGCCATTGACTTCCGTAGAAGTTCCAAGAACCCCATCACCCAAATTTCCATATTGGTCTTTACCCCAAACATAAACGTCACCTGACTTTGTCAAGGCGGCTGAATGATCAGATCCTCCAATGACTTGGATGATATCTGTCGGAAGGCCAATCACATTCACAGGGTTTGCAGAGTAAGTTCCTGCCCCACCCGTTCCATTCCCAAGTTGGCCTACAGAATTCGAACCAAAACTAACAACCGTTCCGTCTTTTTTGAGAACGAGCACATGATCAAAACCATATACACCCATTACCGCATTGGTAATCCCAGGAACCTTCCTCGGCGGATTCCTTGGACCTGCATCCGTCGCAGCTGCTTGTAGATCGCCAATATTCCCCATACCCAATTGACCAACGGCATTAGCTCCCCAAGTCCAGACAGATCCATCTTCAGTGATGGCAAGGGAACTGTTTTGGTTGAATCCAATCGAAACAACATTAGAAATTGTTGATAGTTTGGTAATTTTAGGATTGGTAAGATCTCCCGTGGACGTTCCCGTTCCGAGTTGTCCAAAATTATTTCGTCCCCAAGTATATAAACTTCCATTGACCACATAACCAGAGTGAGACCCTCCAGCCGAAATTCGATTTCCAAAATAAGTCAGGACGGTTTTTTTCGCAGAAACACCCGCTTCATTTGTACAATGGACTTGGATCTTATTTGCACCAAGTAAAGGTTTCATAGAAACGGATGAAGTAACTTCTCCCTTTCCTACTGTGATATTTTCTTTTTCCGTTTTATTTTGTAAAACATGACAGGTTAACGAATCTGTTGTTTTTATATTTAATGCCAAATCATATGTTTTGATGATACTTCCGTCTTTTGGAGATAAAATTTCAAATTTAGATCCGACCTCTTTCTGGTTCGCAAGACTCACAAGAAAAATGGTATCTGTCAAATGAGAGATGTCTTCAATGGAAGGTTCTAAATTTTCAGAGGAAGAAAGTTTAAAGGATCCGAGTGTCTTTCCATTGACGTCCTTTACTAAAATTTCGTAACTACCAGTCCCCAAAGAGAGTTGCCAGGAACCAGTGTCTGTTGTGGTAGAAAGAGATTTGGAAAGTCCCTCCGCTTTAGAACTGGTTTGGGCCGCGATTTCTAAACTGGCATTGGGGATAGGATTTCCTGCCCCATCGGTTAGTGTTCCCGAAACCATGGAGAGGTTCAAAGTAAAACCAAGCAGGGCCAAAGCAGCTGGGTCAGTTTCTTTCTTCTCGCAAAAACTAAAAACTGCCAAACAAACAGCCAAAATCAGCGATTTTCCGAAAATGTTTCTTTCTATGTTCATGGATTTGTTCTCCTTAGAGGTTGAGGTCAATAATGAAATCGAGTCTCAAATTCAACTAATTTTTTGAACGATGTTCCTGTCAAGCACAGAGAGAAATTTCCGAACTTTGGTCGGGCATAGGGATCGGGGGAAAAGTATGTTCGTAAAAAAAAGAGGACGGTTTGTCCTCTTTAAAAGAAATCAGGTAAGTTCGAAATGCGGGAATTATGAATTCGGAACTTGGCTTCTCACTTCGCGTAGGCTGGAAAGTTCTGTTTTCCAAAGTTTTAAATCTTTTTCAGCAGAAAGTTTCACGTCACCTGACGGGTGTTTGTTTTCAATCCAATACTCAACCATTTGGATTCTCGATTCCAATTCATTAATTTTAAAATCGAAATAAGCTCTTTGTGTTTTTGCAGAAGGTCTGTCAGTCGCATTCGGTTCTTCAGCAGAAGGTTTGTCTGACCATTTTTCTTTTGCAATCGAAGCAGAAAAACTAGCATCCATCGCCGTAAACGAATCCAACATTTCTATATGTTGTTTTTCTTCAGCTTCGGTCATACTCGTTTTGATTTCACGTGGAATGTAGAAATTCTTTGGATATTTGGCCGCAAAATCTCTCCATTCTTCTTTGATCTCTTCTTTACGATTTGGTTTTTTTTCCAATGCAAACGGCCATAGAACCTCAGCTTGTGCCAATTCCAATTCTTCTGGATTGGGAGCGTCGGCAAACTCTGGATCGTCAAACAACGACTTAGCGTGACTTTCTGAATTTCCGAAATCGGAATCGGTGACATCTACTTGTTGGGTTGTTTTCTGTGCGGAAAACTTCCAAATCACAAAAGAAAACAAAACAAGTAGAAACCCACAAACCGAAATGATACCTATAAACCGTTTATTCATTGTTTAACCTCTTAAGTAAAGATAGAAACTACCCAAGAAATTGCCTGACCAAAGATATTCTCTGTTAGGAATTTTTTTAAGTCTACTGGGTTTCTATTGAGGGAATCGTAATACCAAGCAGTGTATTCACTCACTTGTGGGATTGAATATCCATAACGAGTGTTAATAGCTTTGATTAACTCATTTGCAAATAATGAGTGACCATACATATTCGGGTGAACACCATCTAATCCAAACACACCAGGTTGGTTAGGAAGTGGCCAATTAGCACGAGCATTCCCTGGCGACCAACCATCAGCACTACGAATCGGTCTTCCATTCTCTTTTAAATCGTCAAAAATCACACGTAAATCAGCAACGGCAAATCGCAAAGTAGCTGCTTGTGCTTTGATTTCGTTGTTTAACATATTTAGGAAAGTGGAAATGGAGGCGATTTCATTTGCATCCAAAACTTGGTTAGGATCTGATACAGAATTTCTAAAGAATGCTTTTAAACCTGTATAGTTTGCACGACCATTTGGATCTTTGTAATTTTCTAAAAATGCAATTGAAGTTACGTTAGGAACTGTAAAAAGAACTCCACCTTGCAAACTTCCCATAGCAGACATTCTGCGGAAAAATTCTCTGATGTCTCTTTTGAATCTGGTTTCATCTAAACAATCAGTGGATGTATGTAATGCAGTACAAAGTACATGGTTTGCACCAGCCGATCCGAAAAGGAAAGTTGGTTTTACCTTTTCCATCACTTGCGTTTGTGTTCCCGCATCTCTAAGTCCAAAACGGTGGAATTTATCTGGTTCTTGGCAATCTGCAACAGTCACCCAACGATAAGTATACCAATACCATTTTGCCCAATACCATTCTTTCTCTTGTTTGGTGGCAGTGATGTCTTCACATTTTCCGGAAGTTTTGAGTAGGCTAGTGTATTCAGCCCCAGTGATCCCTGCATGGGTTGGTAAGGAAACAGTCGAGGCATTTCCACCGATGATACTTTCTGCAATACAGAAAACCCCGCAGTTCCATTTCAGCACATCTTCTAAGTTGACGTATGGCCCTTTGAGGACGTTATAAGAAACGGAAGCTCCTGCTTGTTTCGTCACAAGAACAGGGTAAGCCCAATCTTGCGTTTTTTTCTCAACAGTCACCCCAAAGAATCCTTGGCTGAGGGAATCACCGACAACCCCTACTCTTTGGAACATCTGGCTTTGGGTTTGTGCAGAGAGTGATCCTGCGAAAACCAGTGACAATACCAGTCCTTTTGCTATTTTTACGTTCATATTTCCTCCCAATCGGAACATTTTTAACATATTTTATACAATTGACATAGTTTCATGACTTTTTGAACGAGTGTCAAATAATTTATTTCCGAACCGTTGAGATTTTTTGAACGAAGTTCATAGTTCTCCAAAATTCCCTCCCTGATAAAAATCAATCAGTTACAAAATAAATCATATTGCCGTCGTAAGGGGCGTTATGAACGTTGTTTAATTAATACTGAGAGTAACTCTCAATATTAATTAAATGAGAGGAATCTTATGAACAGGAAACTGACTCTAATTTTGGTACTTTCACTTGGTCTTGTACTAAATGTCTGTACCCCCGAAACAAAAAACACAGAGACAAATATGCTCGCAGCTTTGGCCCTTGCGGCGAATGCACCGAGCCAAGCCGCATTTTTGGAAACCTATTCCCAGATTGCTTTTCAAAATTATAGCGATGCCTATACGGATGTAGTGGCTCTCAGACAGAAAGTAACTGCTTTTACTGCCAAAGCATCCCCTACGCTTTCGGAACTAAACGAAATCAAAACCTATTGGAGAAAAGCTCGCCGAAGTTATCTTCAAACAGAAATTTTTCGTTTCAGTCAAGGCCCAATTGATAACCCGGCACTGACTGGTGGTGTGGAAATTGAACCCCTTGTGAACGCATGGCCTTTGGATGAAGGATACATTGATACAGTTGTCCTCACTGGAACAATCACAAAACAAGGATTAATCGATGCAAATGAAGGTGATTGTGCCACTGGAACTTGTCCCGATGGAGATTCCGCAAAAAATATTTCTGTAGGTTGGCATGCCATTGAATACCTGTTATGGGGAGCAGATGCACAAAACAACTTCACTCCAGGGAACACAATTACCCAATCCAATTTTACAACAGCGAACGGATCGGGAAATGCACAAGCCAAACGATCCGCTTATCTTTTGTATTCAACTGAGATTTTGGAAAACCACCTGCTTCAATTGAAAAATGCATGGGATCCTTCTCTTTCCACATCTTATGTTTCTAAATTCAAAACCAGTTCCACCTCTTTTGAAAATGTATTACGTGGGATTGCAAGATTTTCAGGTGGAGAATGGGGAGGCGAAAGGATGACCGGAGTGTTCGGTGGAGAACAAGAAGAAGAACATTCTTGTTTTTCAGACAATACAAAGGCTGACTTTTATTATGACGCTAAGGGACTCGATAACCTATTTAACGGAACTTACACAGGTTCTCAAACCATTAATGGTTACGGTTTGAAAAATCTACTTGGTAATGAATCCAGTTATATTAAGGAAAGAATTGTCACAGCAGAGTTATTTTGTCTAAATGAATTCACTGAAGATGTTTCCTTAAACCAAACTTGTAATAGTTCCATTGTTTCCAGTCGATTCGATCGTATGATTGCAACGGTAAATGTTTCTGGTTCCGCAACAGAAAATGCTGATTACAACCTCTTCCGTTACCAAATCCAACCAGCAGTACAAGAAATTGCAAAAGCACTCCAAAGGTCTGCCGCTAGTTTTGGTGTCTCTATTGGAGACGACGGTTTAGTTCTCGAATAATTGAAAATATAAAAAATGAAATTAAAACACCTTATCCTAATCATAATTCTCGGATTCCTTCTCCAATGCAAAAAAAATGAAGATGAAAAAAACTTAAACACCGCCATCATTTTATCTGCCCTTCTTTCTACTCCCTCTTGTTCTACAGGAGATTTTTTAAATGATCCATGTGAACAATATAGTGGTGGTGATACGACCACCTTTGATTCTACAGAATCTGCATTTGATTTAGAAGCTGCTAATGTTGTGGATCCAAGACGTTCTATCGATTTCCAAGATGGAAACGCAAACTTCAATCGCACCTGGCTTCCTACAGGAAATTCGTCTGTGGCAGGCCTTGGACCAGTTTTTAACAACCGTTCGTGCCAAGGTTGCCATGTCAAAGATGGACGAGGTCGACCTCCCGCGGATGGAACTAGTTTTTCATCCATGCTCATTCGTTTGAGTATTTCTGGATCCAATCCAACCACTGGTGGGCCACTTCCGATGACAAACTTTGGGACCCAATTGAATACCGAAGGAATTTTAGAATTTGGAACAGGAACCCAAATTCCCAAAGAAGGAACGGCTAACATCACTTACACAGAAGAACCTGGAAATTTTCCTGATGGAGAGTCTTATTCGCTACGTAAACCAAGTTATACGATCACTTGGAATGTGGGAGGTGGTGCGACACAAATCAATGTGTCAAATCCTGGCCAAGCCTATCACCCAACAAACAATCCATCCGGAACTTATTTCATTTCACCAAGAACTGCACCTATGCTCCCAGGGCTTGGACTTTTGGAAGCCATTCCTGAATCCACCATTCGTTCTTTTGTCGATGCCAGTGATTCAAATGGAGACGGAATTTCAGGAAGGGCAAACTTGGTTTGGGACACAACACAAGCCAAATCATTTCTCGGACGATTTGGATGGAAAGCAAACCAACCCAACCTAACACATCAAAATGCGAGTGCTTTTCTTGGCGATATTGGACTTACAACTCCCATCTTTCCCAGTGAAAATTGTGCTACCGGACAAACCGTTTGTGCAACAAGCCCATCCGGAAATGGATCTAGCCCCGAAATCTCTAACGAACGTTTGGCCCGAGTTACATTTTATACAAGTCTTGTCAGTGTTCCAGGTAGACGCGGTTGGAAATCAGAGGATGTGAAAAAAGGAAAGGAACTTTTCATCCAAATTGGATGTTCATCTTGCCATATCCCTAGATTAAAAACGGGAGATCATTCCATTGCCGAAATTGCCAACCAAGAAATACGGCCTTATACAGATCTACTTCTACACGATATGGGAGATGCTTTAAGTGATCACCGCTCTGATTTTTTAGCATCAGGGAATGAATGGAGAACCACACCACTTTGGGGGCTTGGGCTCATTGAACGAGTGAATGGCCATGAACTTTTGATGCATGACGGCAGGGCTCGGGGAATTCAAGAAGCAATCCTATGGCACGGTGGAGAGGGAGAACAAAGTAAAAACAATTATAAACTTTTACCAAAAGAATCTAGAACGAAAGTGCTCAGTTTTTTAAAATCCCTATGAAACCATTCAATCTTTTATTAAAAATTTTAACCTTTGGATTCTACATTTTGTTATACAACTGTGGAGTGAATTCAGACAAAACTTCGGAAAGAGCGCAAATTCTCGGTTTGGTGGATACTTATTTAAGAACCTATAGCACTTCCAGTTTACTCAGTGACGTCACGAACAAACTCATCATTCCTAAATATACAAATTTAGATTCAAAAGTGTCTGCCTTACAAACAGCCGCTACGACCTATACGACAAACCCTGATGTTACCAATTTAAACTTGGTTAGGAATGCTTGGATTGAAACCGATTTGGCTTATAGAGAAATTGAATGGGCTTATTTTGGGCCGGCTTATATTCCTTACAATGTTTATCTTTTTCTAGATAGTTTTTCTAAGTCATTTCCCATTGATCCAACAGCTATCGAATCCAAAATCACTTCCAATTTAGCTCCAAATGGTTTACGAGTGGATGGCCTGGATACCGCAGAGTATTTGCTTTTTAAAGATAACATAACAACAACCAACACCGCATTTGCTGATACCAATCGAAAAACCTATCTCAATAAACTCATCCAAGATATCAAAACCCAAACAGGTTTACTCCTTTTCCATTGGGACAAATCTAGGTCGTCTTCTTTTTATTATTCTTTTACCAATGCAGGCAAAGGAAGTCGTGATTATCCCAACACAAAAGATGGACTCACCGAGTTAACCAACCAAATGGTGTTTTTTTGTAATACCATTGTGGATATTAAAATTGCAGAACCATCAGGACTCCGAGCCACTAATTTAGGTGTGAAAGATATCACAAAGGTAGAAACACCGTATGCAAATTTATCCCTTGATTCTTTATTACGAAACTTGCAGGGATTTTCTGATTTAGGGGATGTTGGGTTCTATAAATTCCTTTCACTCCGAAGTGAAACAGTGACCCCAAGACTGCAGAGCCAAATCAAAACCACAACAACTGCTGTAAACTTAGTAAAAACGAAATACGGAACCTTTCAAAATGCAATTTTAACGGGTGGAAGTGACGTAGAACTAATGTTAAATGAATTTAAAAAACTAAGAGTGCTCATCTCCACAGAAGTGATCAGTGCCCTTGGGGGAACCATCGGAGTGAGTTCAAATGATGGCGATTAAAAAAATACACAATGCCGTTCCTTCTTATTCCTTACATTTTTTCCGAATTGCTTACGGGTTTGCAACTTCCCTTCTCATTTTCAGATATTTTTATTACGGATGGATTCATTCTTACTTTATCAAACCAACTTTTTTCTTCAAACATTTTGGCTTCGAATGGATTCATCCCCTTCCTCCGACTTTCACCTATCTTTTGTTTGGGATTCTTCTCATCACAGCGCTTGGGATTTTTTTAGGATACTTTCTTAGATTCAATCTCTTTGTATTTACCATTGGATTTACATGGTTTCATTTTTCTGATGCGACCATTTATTTGAATCATTATTATTTAATTTCGTTACTTGGTTTTTTATTATGGTTATCTCCGGTAAGTAAACGAAATCTCCCTTTATGGAAATGGAAGGATTGGATCCAAACACTAGAACCCATTTCAAAACTTTGGCTTTATTCCTTTCGATTACAGATGGGACTCATTTATTTTTTTGGAGGAGTTGCCAAACTCCAACCTGATTGGCTACTCGAAGCTCTTCCTCTAAAACTCTGGTTATACCAATCAGAAGGAAAACTTCCTTTCCTTGACCCCATTCTCGGCCTTCCCTTAACAGCTTATGTTTTTTCTTGGATCGGTGTGGTCTTTGATTTGAGTATTCCATTTTTACTTTGTACAAAAAGGTTTCGATTCCCGGCTTGGTTTGTTGTTTTATTCTTTCATACCTTTACTTCCTTTTTATTCCCCATTGGTGTATTTCCGATCGTTATGAGTTTGTCTTCTCTGATATTTTTTGATCCCCAGTGGCCCATTGTTTTGATAAACAAAGTTTTCAAAAAACAATCATATACTTTTAAAGAAAACGAATTTCCAGAAGAATCAAAACAACTTACAAAAGCCAATCATTTTGCATTCAAAGAATACCTTCTTCTCACCTATCTTATACTACAAATTACCATTCCTTTCCGACATATTTTTTATCCGGGACAAGTGATTTGGACAGAAGATGCCATTAAGTTTTCTTGGCAGGTAATGGTGGCCGACAAAGTGGGATCTGCCATTTTCTGGATAAACAATCAACCTATTGATCCAAGGGATACACTCACCGACTACCAATATCGGATGATGACCATCCAACCAGAACATATCTTACAGTTTGCAAAGTATTTACAAAAAAAAGAATACGAAAGATCTGGAAAACAAGATTTGCCGGTGTATGTTCAATCTCATGTTTCAATCAATGGAAAACCGGCAAAACCTTTATTTTCACCTAACGAAGATCTAACTAAGATCAAAATCACATTTTTTCCGATGCAAGGGCTCCTTCGATGAAATCTAAATTTGAAAAACTATCTCATTATTTTCTACTATCACTTGTTCTGGGATTTCCCATTTTTTCTCAAACGAATACAGAGGATAAAGAAGCGAAACCTCAAAAAAACGAAGGGATTCATGTCATCGGAAATAAAAAAGAAGATTTAAAAAAAATCCCAGGTTCAGCATATATCATTGATAAAAAATATCTGGAAGAAGCCTCTCCGACAGATCCTATGGAAGCTTTGAGAAGAGTGCCAGGCGCCAGTGTTCGTTTCCAAGATGCTGCAGGCCTAACACCAAACATTGGTTTTAGGGGTGTTAGTAACGAAGAATCCAGAAAAACTTTAATTTTGGAAGATGGAATACTTACCTCCCTTTCTCCCTATGGACAACCAGAAAGTTATTACTCCCCTTCCATCGAAAGAATGGAAAGGATCGAAATCATCAAAGGATCTGGCTCTATTTTATTTGGGCCAAATACAATTGGAGGGATTGTAAACTTTGTCACCAAACGGCCCCCAGTTGAATCCACTTTTTATACAAAAAATGTTGGTGGAGAAAATGGATATTTATCAACTTATAATTCTTACGGCAAAAGTTTTAACTCTAGTTCATTCGAAGTTTCTTTACTTAGAAAACAAGGAAATGGATTTCGAAACTACCAAAACTTTGATGTCACCGAAGGAAATATCAAATGGATTCAAGATTGGAATGAAAACCATAGCACCACGATTAAGTTAGGTTATCATGTGCAAAATGCTCAGTCCACTTATTTGGGTCTCTCCCAAGGTTTATTCCGCATGGATCCCAAAATTAACCCCGCGGAGTATGATGAAAAACAATTGAATCGCAGCCAAACGGTGATTTCTCATAACTGGAAATTGGCAGAGGAACATACTCTCATCATTCGAGGTTATTTTTCGCAAGCAGAACGAAACTGGGCCAGACAAGATTTTTTATCTGGTAAATCCAGCTCAGGAGGGTATTTAAACGCACCTCTTGATACAATTCGTACCTATTCCCCTGGTATTATTGGAAATCGTCCTGGTGACACAATTTATATGCGTGATTCGTATATTAGCCGCGACCAAGCCTTTATGGTGGGAGGTATAGAAACAAAACTTGAATCAAAGTTCTCTACGTTTGGACTCAAACATGAAACAGATTTAGGGGTTCGTATTCATGGAGAAAATAACTTAACACAAACAAATATTAAAAAAACAGATGATCCTTTGGGTTATCTTTCGAAAGCAATCATCCAGGAAGATTCACTCACAAACAATCTGACTCAAACCGCTTTACCTAATTTTAATCTCAACCGCCAAGAAAGAAAAATTGAATCCTTTGCCGCATACTTTCAAGACCGGATCCAACTCTCTGAAAACTGGAAACTCATTCCCGGTGTTCGCTTTGAAGAAGTAAGACAAAAAGCCATTACAACAAGAAGGCAGGCCACAACCGAAGATTACCAGCTAGGTGCCGTTCTTCCGGGTGATGTTTCCGTGAATCGTCGTAGTTCTAGTGAATCTAAAACTCATATCATCCTTCCTGGGATGGGGATTACTTACGACATCACTAAAAAGTTCATTTGGTTTTCTGGAGCGCACAAAGGATTTTCACCTCCTACTTTTGGAACTTCTTTTAGCCCCCAAGGAAATGATTATAGGCTAAAACCCGAAACTTCTACAAACTACGAAACTGGAGTGAGAGGAGACATTACTTCCTATCTATATACAGAACTAGTTGGTTACAAAATGTACTTTAGAGACCAAATCATTAACGTAAATGAGGTTGGAAGTGAAACAGGCATAAGACCAGCAAACACAGGTTACTCAACACATACGGGTGGTGAATCTGTTGTTGTTTGGGATCCAGCAAAAATGCAAAAATCTGAGTGGAGGGTTCCAATTGAACTGATATATTCTCGTACCGAAGCAAAATCTAGAAGTTTTAATCCTTTTCCTGTTTCACAATCAAGTGATGGGAAAGAGACCATTGAAATCCTTCCTGCTTACACAGTAAACAATTACCAATACATTACAACAAATACAACAGGGAACTATCTACCTTATGTTCCGAAAGAAACCATAACTCTTGCTGTCAGCGTATCCTCACCACAAGGTTATTATGGAAGATTGGAATACCAATACATTGGAAAACAATATTCTGATTTATTGAATACAAAAGATGAATCGGAAGATGGAAACAAAGGAATCATTCCTAAAGTGGAACTCTGGAACACTAGTTTAGGATACAGATCTCCCGACAAATGGTCGGTGTTTATCAATGCGAAAAATATCCAAGATAAACAATATGTTTCCGGCAGATTGCCAACAGGAATCCAACCTGGGCCATTCTGCCAAATCAATGTTGGTTTCACATTAGAACTTTGATTTTAACATTAAAAATTGTTCCAAAAGCAATGGATCTATTCCATAGAACAATTTTGAATTAAAAGTATTTACCGACCCGATCAAAGTTTCCAAGTGCGGAGAGGATTGTTGTTTCTTCCCAAACATCAATCACTGCGCCATTGGCCTTCATATACACCAAAACATCTTCTCTATCTAAAGAAGGAACCTTGGTTAATTCTCGCAAAACAAGAGATAACCGATCTGGATCCCTTTTGTTTGGAGAAAGTTCTGCTTCTGATTTAAAATCAAACCTTTCACCTAAGTTTTGACAAAAAGTTTCCCAAATACGAATGGACTCTAATATGGATTCCAGTCGCATCCGATTTTCCATTTCCTTTTGAGTTTGTTCATTCAACTTTTTAATTCCAGATACCATCATCATACGAAGATAATAATAAAGAGTATGACTATTGAGTAAAATTTTACGAATTTCGTTTTCTCTGAGATTGGAAAATATCCCTAGAAGAGTCTGCATCGTCATATTTTTTTCTTCTAATATATCAAAATAGGCTTCCCAAGTCTGAGGATCCAAATTGGACAAAAGATGAATTTTAAGAGTGGGATCCCTGTCCATCTCCTCCGCTAAAGATAAAATTCGTAAACTTTGAGCAGAACCAAACAAAGTCCTTACTTGTAAAAAATAGGAGTTAGAATCAAAATTACCGGATAAAAACTGTTTACCGTATCCAAAATAAATAAACTTCATCAGAAGGTCTGGTGTTAAACTCTCATCATTCAAAAAGTGTTTAGTGTTTTCTTCCGAACGCAACAACCATAAGTATTCAAAAACTAAATCACAGAACTCGTCTTCAACCGACATATGATCAGCCAAAGATTTTAAATCTGCACCTTGTTCGATGGATTGAAAAAAATCTAATAGTTCATTAGGAGATGCATTTTTCCAAAACTCTGATGCCTTCCATCGCATCCTCATTTTGTATTAGTTAATTCAGGTTATGTCAATTGAATTTTAGAAAGATTCAAAATTGGTTATATTAGTATGAATTCCAGTAACTACTTCGTAACAAAGAATCACAGATTTTACCTTTGGCACCTGGATTTAAAGCAAATACGCTGTCATCTGAATGAGGGATAGTATAAATTTTTCCGTTAGGCGCATAGACTGCGTCTCCCCATTTATTGAAAGTAGCAACACCTGAGCTATAAGTAGTAGAAGTGAGAGTCTCCGGATCAATGATAATGAATTGGTCAATGTCCGCAGGTATGCCATAAATTTTACCGTCGGCTGCTAAAATCCCGCCTCTCAATTTTCCTGTATTTGCAATTGGCGAAGGCCATAAACTTATGGAGTCATTTGTTGGATCTAGGATTAAAAAATGAGAATCGTCTGCAGCCATGGCAAAAATTTTCCCGTTAGGTGTTACGACTGCGTGCCTCCATTTATTATTAATATTGAATGTTTTAGGCTGAGGAAGAAGATAACTTCTTTCCGAATATGGATCTAAAACAAAAATATAATTGGACACGACAGGGAAAGCATAGATCTTTCCGTTAGGTGCAAGAACCCCACCTTCCCACATATTCGTCTCGGATAAAGGAGAAGGAATGGTTCTAACCGAATCCGTTTTCGGATCAATCACAAGAATTTTAGACACTCCCATGGGAATTCCATAGATTAGGCCATTAGGGGCAAGGACTCCTCCCCTCCACTTTCCAAGTCCTGTTTCCGGCGTTGGCAATGTATAACTTTCGTTTGTTTCTGGTTTAATGACTAAAATTTGGTTCCCATCTCTTGGGATACCATATATTTTTCCATTCGGAGCAAGCACACCCCCTTCCCAAAGACCACCCCCACTCGCTCCAGAAGAAAAACTAGTAGTACCATTCGTACTCGGATCGATGACTAGAATATCCGATTGATTAAAGGGCATGGAATAAATTTTTCCGTTATCGGCAAGAACTCCACCGAGCCATTTCGCAAAACCAGTATATGGCGGGGTAAAGGTAGTAGAACTAACACCCGTTGAACCAAGGGCTGCTTGTTTTTTCATTTCAGCCGAGACATACTTCCAACGCCTCGGTTGAATTACTTCCAATGGATTCATTTCACAAATGGATCGATTGGGAGCCACAGAACCACAATATTCTCTGTCATCATCCACTAAGATTCGAGCCAAATAAAAATCTTGAAAGGATTCGGAACCAGGGTCACAGCCATTTTCTAAGCTGGGAAGTTTACAAGAAAGAAAGAGTAGATGGGCACAGAGACTGAACCAGAGGAGAGGTAAGGTTACGCGGGGTTTCAATGGGTCAGGTCGCTTCTGGAATTGAGGGTTTTCATTGATCTATAAATTGTCAAACGAAAGAAATTTACTAAAAAATCAAGTTGCCACACTTCCGGCAAACCCTACTTTTAGGGGGTACAAAATGTATGGGAGGTTTTTCTTTTTAGATGAAAGTTGATAGTTTCTTTCCTTCGGAAAACCTGAAACCCTATATACAAAAATATCTGATCATTGAATCAGAAGAAGGAATCGAAAATCGTATCCTTCCAAACCCAAATCTAGTTTTATCTTTCCAACTCAAAGGGAATCTAAAATCGGAAGAATCAAATTCCCTTTACGATTTGCCGAAGGTTGGCCTTGCGGGTTTTCGAAAGAGTGCACGGACCATCATTTATCCCAAAAACTCATCGGCCCTTCTTGTCCTTTTTTCCGAAGTTGGTGCTTTTACTTTTTTTCAGGAACCAATTTCTGAGTTCTATGGAAAAACAGTCAGTTTGGAGGATTTATTTCCTAGGCCCCTCATCAATAGAATCGAGGAACAATTGTTTGTTTGTAAATCAAATACCGAACGAATCAGTCTAATCGAAAACTTTTTACATCAAATTAAAAAAAATCGTATGATAGATCCCATCATTACAAATACTCTTTTAAAAATTAAAGAAACCAATGGTAAAATCAAAATAGGAGAGATTAGACAAGGTCTTCCCATTAGTATTGATTCCTTAGAGAAAAAATTTAAGGTTTCTATTGGAACCACCTTAAAACACTACTCCAATCTTTTAAGGATTCGGTCTGTCATATCCTCCCATTCACAAAAAACAAACCTAACCGATTTGGCATACCATGCGGGATACTTTGACCAGTCTCATTTCAACAAAGAATTCAAACTTTTTACAGGATCATCACCCAAGGAATATTTTAAAAATCCACAAAACTGGTAACTGGTTTCCTTTTTCTGATTTTTTACAATTTTATCACCCCTATTCGCGGTATCCTAAATCTTAGAATCAATTACCATAAAGAGGATATGATGAACCAAATTTTAATCGATCGATTTCATTTGCCCACAGAGTCAAAAAAAATATTTTTAGAAAGAGTAAAAATCAATCGCGATTTTATCAAAAACATAGATGGGTTTTTAGGAGACCAAACCTATATCAGAGAAGAACAAAATAAGATTCAATTTGTCACCATTGCCACTTGGAAAGACAAACAGAGTCTAGAAAACGCGAAAACACTGGTTTTTGCAGAATATGAAAAACAAGGGTTCGTAATGCCAGAATTTTTAAAAGAAAACTGCATCCAAATCGAAAGAGAGATTTACGAAAAAATGATTGAGTAGTTGAGAATATGAAAATCTATAAAATGCCAAAGACAAAATTTGGCATTTTCCAACAAACAAGAGTTTAGTGAATCATAAACACAGTTGCAAAAATTTATTGACAAATTAAATATTCTAGTATTACAATTCTAAAATAACAGTTGTCAATAGATTCTCTTTCCAAAAAGTCCCAAAGTATCGGTAATCCTATGATGCGAAAGTCCCAATCGTTCTATTTTTTCTTCATTCTAATTTCCTTTATTTTTTGTAAACCTCCTGAACTTTCGAATTCTTGTGATCCAAAATCTGAGTCCTATTTAAAAGGATCCATCCTTAGGTTTTTAATCAACGATAGTTCTCCTTCTTGTCTGCCTGGGTTTCCGAAAACTCCCATTCAAATTTGGGGAGCCCATAGTAGTAACTCTACCAACGTAGACATCAAAGGGATGGCTGTTCATGACAACAAACTTTACTTAGCGGGAGCCTTTCAATTTTTAGGCCCCAATACGGGAGGAGCAGCCATTCTAAATACAACCGATGGATCCTTGATGGATGCAGGAGTTTGTCCTTATTTAGAAGTTCTTAGTTTTAGCAATGTAGCCATTTCAGATGAAAGAGGTGGTTTCTATCTAGCTGGAAGTTTTACCCATGTACAAGGGATTCAAAAACAGAGCCTTGTCCATATTGATTCCAATTGTAAGTTGGATACAAATTTTGATGTGGGAACAGGCGCTGGTGGTGCAGATGTCCGCGACTTATTACTAGTTGGTGAAAAAATATATATCGCCGGTAGTTTTTCCACTTGGAATGGTTCCACTCGTGGATTTCTCGCAGCAGTGAATCGTATATCAGGTAATTTAGATACTGCTTGGATTGCCAATGCTGATGGAACAGTAGAATCGATCATCGCAGATACTGACGGCATCTTTGTTGCAGGACAATTCTTAAATATCAATGGAAGTGGTATTGCTAGACTATCAAAAATTTCCTATGATACGGGGACTCCCAATCCAAGTTTTTCCCCAAGTATAAGTGCTGGAGCCGTTCGTACAATTGCGATAGGAAAAGATGCTTCAAACAATAAAGTAGTTTATGCCGGAGGCAGTTTTACTGCCGGTTCTCCTACGAATGCTAGATCCTTTGATATGAATGGCAACATGACAGCGTGGAACCCTGCGCCAAACGGGTTAGTGGATGATTTAGTTTATTTAGGATCAAAAGTCTATTTGATTGGCAGTTTTAATCTCTTAAGTGCCACAACCAGAATCAATTTTGCAGCTGTTGATAACAACACTGGTCTTGTTGGTTCTGAAAATTTAATGTTAAATGGTAGCGACACACTAGCATCGATTACAGATTTCGGTGGCAAGATTTACATTCTAGGAAATTTTACTTCTGTCGCTAGCAAACCAAGGAGAAATGGATTCTCTATTGATCCAACTAATGGAAATATTTCGGATTGGAATCCAAGTTTTACAACGAGTTTTTCCTATCCAGGTGGCAGAATTGCATTCTCATCAGATGGATCGAAGGTACTAGTTCCTGGAAATTTTTATAGTGTAAATGTTGTAGAACGAAGTGGATTTGGATCCATTGATTTGGTCACAGGGAAAGCCACAGATTTTAATCCACAACTAACAGGAACGATCAATAGTATACATATAAGAGACAATATTCTTTATGCGGGAGGGTCTTTTACTTCTATTCTTAGCCAATCCAGAACCAACTTTTTCGCCTTAAATCTAAACTCATTATCTTTGGAAGGAATGTCTCCCACATTCAATTCTGATATCAGTATAATAACTAGCGATGGAAATTTTATTTATACCGGTGGTAATTTTATCAATGTGGCAGGTTCAGCTCGTCCATATATCGCACGTTTGGTGCTGTCAAATGGAAGTCTAGACAGCTGGAACCCAAGTGGTGACGCAGTTGTTAATTCCATTTTACCCACAGAAGATAAAATATTTATTGGAGGGTCTTTTACAAGTATCGGTAGTTCAGGTTCTCCCAATTTTTCATCTCTCAATCGGTCGACGGGCATTAATTTACTATTTCCATCCAACGTCAATTTTCCGAATGGAAATGTTGCCTCCATTGCCCAATACCAAAACCAATTTTTTATAGGTGGGGCATTTATTTCCGTCGGAGGACAGGCAACCTCTTACATTAGCGCCTTTGATGGTTCTACCGGTGTATATACACATCAATTATTTACAGCTGATAGCAGTGTCTCCACCATCTCCATTGGAGAGAATGGCAAGGGCATCGTCGGTGGAAGTTTTACCACCATCAATGGATCCTCAAAACCAGGATTTGTATTTTATGATTTTCTAAATAAAAAAGTTTTAGATTCCAATCTTCCATCTAATGGAAACGTAAATCATTCTTTCTCTGTTAAAAATAGGCATTACTTTGGTGGGAAAATCACAGATGTGAACAATAGACCCAAAGGTGGATATTTTATATGGGATTTAGGAAATTAACTCAGATCTCCTAAAATTGGCTAACGGATGAATCTAGAAAAAATAGCGTTGGTAGCCCCATTACCATAAGGAATTGGTGATTCTGCTATCACTCGATTGCTACTTCCGTAACTACTAAAAGAGCCATCACAATGCTGAACACTTGCCGCTTTAAAGTTTTCTTTTCCTGAAATACGGTAGTCTTCTCGTAAGGAGATTGGATCAAACTCTGATGTAATTCCTGTTTGGCTTCCCACACTCCCAGAGATTAAAACTTTTCCATTTGATAATACTATCGAGTCCGATATGATCACACTTTCACCTGGATTATAAACAAATGAGGAGTTTAAAAGATTCCCCGATCCATCTAACCTATAGAAAATGGTCGAATCAATCCCGGTACCAGGATGTAGTTGCCCTGTGCTCGGAGCTGAATCGCTATACATAGCAGAAGTCAAAATATTCTGGTTAGAAAATGCTACAACGGATGGCGCAATATCATCAACAACATCGTTAGTACCACCTAAATACCGATGCCATTGGTAATTGAATTCTGAATCCAATTTCATTACTATATTGCCAATATAACCAGGAAACGAATTTTTTCCATTTGGATATTCGCTATTGATATCCTCTGAATTTAATGCTACAATATAAAACCCTTGACCATTGGGTATTTCTACAATACGGAGGGGCCTTGAATTGGCAACAGATGGAACAAAGGGAATATACTTTGTGAAAATGGCTATACCCGAATAACTTATTTTTTGGATATACCAATCATTACCTGTATTTGTTCCTATCACAGAACCGGGGCTAACAATCGCTCCAGTAGAAAATCCAACAATATAAAATCCCGTGGAGTCAGTAGCTTCAATCATATCGGAAACAATCGCTGAATCAGAGTTAGTTCCATCATTAAAATACCGAGTCCAGGAGAATTCGTTATTCACATTTAATTTTGTGATAAAAGAATTGGATCCCGTACCTGAATGAGGTACCACAGGGGAGGGCAGTGATATTGTCGATGTGGCTCCGTATACATAAACTCCATCATTTTCCTTATAACGAACTCCATTAGGACGATCAGACCTTTGCCCTAAATAAGAAATCCAAACTCTTTGCCCTGAAGCTGAAAATTTAGTTAGTAAAAAATTTGTAGTAGAACCAACCGCTCCTTGGAAGCCAATCCCACCAGATCCAAATTGATTCGAAGAAAAGGCTAATCCATATAAATTGTAAGACTGATCGACCCGAAAGGACAAACCACTAGTATAACTTCCGGAACTGGTTACTTCGCCAATAAAACTATCCCAAGGCCCCGGAGGAGGCGAACAGGAATTACAAGGGGCTTTCCCTAAAGCACAAAGAAGAACGGCTGTTTCAAAATATGCTTTGGAACTCGGATCAGAAGGATTATTCAATGCTACTGGTTTACAAGTAAAACATAAGGATAAAATAAACAAACTAACATACAATACTGACAAGAACTTAGGGAAAAATAAATTTGTAGTACTTTTAATTATAATTTGGTAATTTACTTTTTTTCCTAACATTAAATCCATTTTAAACATTTGAAATTTATTTCAATAAATTAATTCCCAAAGATTATATCGATATGGCAGATCTTAAATAATTTCTACTGATTTTGATTTGACATGGTTAAAATGATCACCCTATATTTACCTGAAATGTACCTACGAATCGGATTTCTTTTCATCTTTTTAGTAAGTTTCCAATCCCCTCTTCTTCCTTGTGAACCATTTGACCCAGTTTCTCTCAAACCCACTGATGCATCCAGAGAAGATAAGGATTTTTTCTCCTTCAAACAAAAATTGGAAAAGGCAATCCAAGAAAAAAACATCAAGTTCATTGAATCAGTCATTGATCCACAAATCTCTTTTGATTTCTCTGAAGATGGTATGGGAAAATCCAATTTTCTAAAACATTGGAAACTAAAACAAAATCCGAAAAACCCCGAATTCTGGAACGAACTTTCCCAAACCGTCAATTTAGGTTTTACATTTAAAGATCAAATATGGTCGGCTCCATTTCTATTCAATCAAACACCAGAATCCATTGATCAATACTCATATTCACTCATCACAGGCAGTGTAGTGAATGTCCGTGACAAACCATCCACAAAAGGAAAAATACTCACACAACTTAGCTGGGAATTTGTAAAAAACGAATACGATGAGACAAATCCTAAACCAAGTTCGAAGGAACCATGTAACTTCAAAAAAGTTTGTATTTCGGACGGACAAATCGGATATATTTGCGAACAATATTTACGAAGCCCTCTAGGTTATAGAGTTGGATTTTCAAAGAAAAAGAACTCTTGGTCTATGATATTTTTTGTTGAAGGCGGAGACTAAAATATTTTTAAATTGCAAACAAAAGGCGGGATCTGATTCATTTCAATCACTAAGATCCCCGCTTTCACTAATCTATCATTCTAATCCAACTCTTTAAAATAACTCCTTCTCATTTTCATTTTCAGATTTTCACCTGTGATTCGTTAGCCGAACAAAAGACATTTCCGACAGATCTTAAACCACCAAATGAGCATCATAAATTAACAGTTCAAAATTAGAAGAATCTTTGTGTTAAATTTTGATTTCAATTCAGTGAAAAAGAAATTAAATTTTCAAAAATTAAAGTCATCTATATCCATCGCAAAGAATCACGGTAAATCATTCTAAAAATGATTTGGGTTGATTTTAAAATATAAATTTAAACTTTGTGATAAATTCTGCTATTTACAGACAATCAAATCTATGAATCAATTAACCGCATGGTCCAAATCAATCCAATTTATACTTGGGCTACAGAGCCAGGACGAATCCCTTTCCGATACCAAAGAAATCTTAATTCCAATCCGTAACGGTAGTTTACGAACAGATTGTTACATTCCAAAATCAAAATCTCTCGGGACGATTATTACAATCAATGGGTTGGCTCCTTTGGGGAACAGAGACCCCAGGTTTATCATTGTCAATAAAAGCCTACAAAAGATTGGTTATACGGTCGTTAGCCCTTTTTATGATGAAATTTGTGATTATAAAATCTCCCTTCGAAATATCGAAGATATCAAAGACTCAATTTTATTTATCTCAAAACAAAAGGAAATTTCGCCTTCAGGAAAAGTTTCTATTTTTTCCCCTTCCTTTTCCGGATCACTCAGTCTGATTGCAGCCAGTGATAAACAAATCGCAGACAGGATTAATTGTATTTGTACAATTGGAGCTTATGCAAAAGTCGATGATATCATCGGAAACTTATTTGCTAACCAAAACTTAGATGAATATGGTCGGATGATTCTTTTACTTAACTTTCTCCCAATTTCCATTGGAAAAAATGAAAGTCTTTTTAAGGCCATCAAATTGACTATCTTAGATAATTATTACAAATCCAATGATCTTTATTTAAAACCTCATTATCAAAAAATGAAAAATACAGATCGATTGTTTTTTGATCAGCTAAAAAATGATCCAGAATTTAGAATCAAACATTGGAATGTAGTGCTAAAAAAAGGTGGGAAAAATCGTGAATTACTAACGGCATTATCGGTTACAAACCATATCTCCAATTTAAAATTACCAATTTTATTGATTCACGGTTTAAAAGATGATGTAGTGCCTGCAAACGAGTCTGTCATATTACATAAAAAGTTAATCACACAAGGTGTAAATAGTAAACTATGCGTGACCACTCTCATCTCCCATGGGGATACTGGATTTAATCTAATGACCTTATTGGAACTTCCGAAATTGATTTCATCTTTTTCTTTCTTTTTTGCAAAGGCCTTTGATCAGAAAAAATAAATCCCATACCAAACAAAGTTATGCAGTCAACAGACACGAATTTGAAATTGGTTCACTACCTCTTTCCGGAAATTTGAATTCGTTCTTGGTGACCAGGATATACAAATTTAAGTTGGTTTGTGTTTTCCAAACGTTTTAAAAAATCCAAACTTTTTTGATTGAGTTTATGATCAGAAGTAAAAGCTCCTGGTGTCACTCCTTCTTTCCAACCCCATTGCGTATGGCAAGAATCTCCTAATACCAAATGAGCCCCATCTTTGGCTGGAATGAAAAATGCTAAACTTCCTGGTGTATGGCCCGGAACAGAAATCACATAAAAACTTTCATCGCCAAAAAAATCCAAAACGGCAATCTCACTCGGTTCTTTACCAAAATCGAGTTGGAATAAATTTGGATTTTCTCCTAACAAACGATTGGTGGATCCTTGGACAAATAAATTTATGAATTGTTTTTTTGTAACCTCACCTGGACCCACATAAAAAGGCACAGACCTATCCAACTCGGAAGCGCCGAGGGCATGATCTAAATGCAAATGAGTGAAAAAAATACCCTTTACATCAATTTTATTTTTACTCAAATAATCTTTGGTTGTTTCATAGATTTTTAGTTTAGAAAAATGCATTTGGGATTCTACGATGGAATTGATTGGCAATTCATCTTTACCTTTGGTAAAACTTTCACCCACTCCTGAATCAATTAGAAATGTTCCGTATTTTGGGTGTTTGATGAGATAAAAATAAATCGAAATAGGTTCTAAACGATCTTTTAAACCAGCTGCTTTTGCTTTGGGATTCTCCAAATCTAAAAGTCCAGCAAGTGAGGTTTCCCAATCTGCCGCTTTGATTACTTGGAATTCAATCCAGGTTTTGGGTTTGGGAGCACGAGGAATTTCATCTGTTACCTTCTCTACTAAAAATGGTTTCACTTGATGAGAGGTTACCTGGCAAGTTAGGTTCAGAAAAATTAGAAACAATGTGAATACTAGGTGTTGGAACAAAATGCACCTCCATCAGGCAAAATCCCATTTTAAAAATTCCCAATAGAATGATCCAGAGAAAATCTAAGGTAGGATCTATGACAAACGCAGTAAAAGTTGCTGGAACCGTATCGGTTATAGAATGATCTAGAAGAAATTCCAAAAAGAAAAACCCCGCCGAAGGCGAGGTTTTTTAAATTCCTATGTGAAAACGTTTTGTTTCCGACTCACAAAGGGGATATGTTAAACAATTCTAAAATCTGTAAGAAACTTCAAACCCAATCTGTCTGCGAATGTCTTTGTTCTCAGGAAACGGGCCAAATCCTGGCTGACTTCCCAGTATAAAAGGTAAAAAATTGATACTGTTTGATGTTCCGCCATTGAATAGTGTTAAGATATTTCCGGCTTCTTTTACCTTGCTATCTACCACTCGGTGGGTCGCTTCCGTATGTGAATAATTTAATCCAAAACTAACATTTTCAGAAATATTGAATCTGTATCCAATACTGATTCGACTTCCAACTAACTCTGAATCCACTTTTCCTTTGATTTTATTTTCAAAAGGAAACGCAATTGTAGGTGTAAGCACTAACAATGAAGAAATTTTATTTTCGTAATTTCCGCTATTGGCAACACTTTTTAGATATTCATATCCTAGACTGATGTTATGTCCTTCTGCAATTTTTAAGTTATATCCTAAACCTAAGATGGCATTTAGATAAGCTTCATTATAAGTAAGTTTTTCAATGGAACTTGCTCCTGCACCACTTGAAAAAACTGTTGATGATCCTGATGAAGAAGTAGTAGTTGTGACCGAATTAGTAAAATAGTATGGAGATTTTGATTTCACTTCGTTTCCATAAATTTCCCCACCAAGTCTGAGTGCTAAACCTTCTAAGAATTTATTCCCAGAATCATGAAATATATAAATATTCTCAGCAAGTTTGATATTTGCAGTTTGCAGACGGTTAGAAGTAAATTCACTAGCGACAAAACTTTCAGATCCAATTGTCATTGCGGAAGAACCTGAACCAAGTCGAGCAGTTGAGTTACTGTAATCAGCGGAAAAAATAGAATCTGAAAACAAGGTAGCAAATGAAATACCAAAATCGGTTCCCAGAAGACCACTGTGGCGAGCGTTGATTCCAAATTCAACTCCCTTCCCTTTAAACTTATTGGTGGCTGGAATACTCAAACTTGTGGTTCCACCTACCAAACGATTGAAGATCAAAGAATTTTGCATCGTCAATCCGTTCTTCAATGTAGCGGAATCCACTGTTAGGTCAACACCACGAAGGTAAATTACCTTTTCTTTACCTACTTCCGCATATATCGCAATATTTGTTATCAACAATACAAATAATATTAACTTTTTCATATATTCTAATTACCCGTTCATTTTTATGCAAAGGATTCACTGACGTTAACAATTGTCAAATGAATTAAGCCTAACAAAGATAAATTATAAAAATTTAACGACACATAACCCCAAAAAAAACAACAATTGTTTGGTAGTTTTTAGTGTTCTAATTCTAACACAAATACCAAAACGAAAAGAATAGAGATCTTCAAACCAGCTCTGTAAGTCGCAAAAAGCGAACTGAATCAAAATAAAATCGGGAAATTTGGCAATTTCGTTTTCAATTGGTTAGGATGTGTTATGGGGGGAATACGCACTTCCCACGAGCCACTCCCCTCCACCCTAACTCGGGTGGGGGATTTTAGATTCACGCCTACATTATGTCTCATGACTCTACCCCCAAAAAAATTCTCCCCATCTTGAGTCACCGAACCTCAAACGTATTGTTTGATCTTCCCTTATATTCTTAGCTAAACTCTCACAACTTTTTGTTTCATTATTTGTGAAATTTGCGGGAATATTTGATCGCCTCTAGGCCAATGGACTTCGTATGATGAGCAATCGGTTGCCATCATGTTTGCAAAAAAAAGAATTGGCTCCATTGATGATGGACCTCTAGAGTCCTTCTAGACCGCAATTTTTTAATTATGTATAGCCAACAGGGCATGGATCCCACTTTATTAGTTTGGAATTGTGCCATTACAATTCTAGTGGTAGCATTTGTTTGTTACCTGGCAAGTTTTCGCCAAACCATTCTTTTGCTGTTGGTCATGGCATTTGCACTGTTAGCCGGTATTCAATTCATCTTTGACCCTCATCATAATCTGATTGAAATCTTGAGTTTTATAAAGTTTATGCTGCTTCTCCCCTTTGGCTTAGGAGCAGTCCTCACTTTTGCTAGTTTTTCAGAAAACAAACAACAAAGGTTCCTACTTTGGTTTTCTCGATATATTAACTTTGCTGTGGTGGCAAATATCTTCGCAATGGTTTTTGCTCCCGGTGGCGACACTTACCGCGGATACTTGAGTCGCGTTGTATGTCTTGTCCTCCTCGTCTGGTTACTCCAGGAAATGGAAAAAGAAAGATTCCAAACAACTCAGTTTGATCGTGGATATTTTATTTTTCGATCCTCACCATTACAATGGATCTATTGTCACGCGGCATATCGCATTGCACTCTTATCGCTACCAACATTTGACAGCTTACAATACTTACTCCTTGAACCCTTGAGCCTTGTCGTCATGTTTGTCCTCTATCGTTTGCACAAAAAACGTTTTGCTCTCCATTATTATTTTGGATTTGCAGACACACTCGTCGTCACAACTCTAACAGCACTAACACGGTATCCAATTCTACCAGCATTCAAAATGGGGGAACCTTTTATCCGACAAAGTCAATGGGATATGATATTTATACCCATTCAACTTACCGTAATCGGCTTTGCTCTGCGGGCTATTTTCAAAAATACAGCCAACCCATCTTCTGTTGCGGTATAAAAAACCTAACCCTTGGCCATCGCGCTTCCGTCCTTCTCTGGACATAAAAAAACCCCGCTTGTTAAGTGCGAGGTTTGAGAATTAACAATGGTTAAAGGTTTAAGTTTAGAGACTTAACTTTTACAATATACAACGTAGCGTGACGACAATTCTAACAA